>CALEMP010000037.1 GCA_937910685.1 uncultured bacterium | reverse complement strand
CCAGGGCGAAGTCCTCAAAATAGAGGCCTTTGGGCAATCGTTCGTCGGGGAGTTGTGCGGGGCTCATGGGGTTCCTATGTACGAGGGCATTGCAGCGAATGGGAGGCCCGAGAACAACCTGAGGGTCGCTGGCGGCAGCGTGAAATGGGCTGCGGCGGATCTTTGACGGTGGATCAAGGGTTGGGGTGGGTAGGCAAGGAACCCCCATACAGGGCTCTGAATCGGCCCTAAGTGTACATAACATACATTATCCGACACATTAGGTAGCGAGGCCAGCTGCGCGGTTTCCACTCCCCCTGCCCATCAATGGCCTGCCATTGAAGTCCGGCCAAGTGTCCAAGCGGTGCGTTGGCCCAGAGGAAAACCCACGAGGTTCATCGAAACCCAACCGATGGAACCAATAAGCCCACGAAGACCATGAAGCTGATCCCTATCACCCTGCTGCTCGTCCTGTCCGCCTGCACCGTTCGATCTCAAACCCCGATCGATCTGGAGCCCACAACGGCACGCTGGAGCGCTGGCTACATCGATCTGCAGGTCTCCCATCCTCCCTTTGAGCAGGTAGAGGCGAATTGGAAGGTCCGTATGCAGGTGCCCTATGTGTATCTCGAACACCGTGGAACTTACAGGGATACGGGTTCTTTGATCCCAGTCCTACAGCGGGAACTGAGCGCACAGGGGTTGGTTCCGGATGGACCCCCCTTTTGCCTGTTTTATAACGACCCAGGTGTGACTCCCACCGAGGCCCTTCTTTCCAGGGCCTGCATTCCGATCCAGAGCCAGGTCCCGGTTCTGGCGCCTCTGGCATTTGAACTTTTGCCCAGTACGACTGTGGCCTACGCCTTTGCATCTGGGGCTTACCCCGACGTCCCCCAGGCCTGGCCCGGGATCTTTGCCTATGTGGAGCGGCAGCACTGGGTTCCCGGTGGTCCGGTTCGCGAGATTTACCTGGTGGCTCCCGAGGCTGAGTCAAATCTGGGCCAGCTCATGAGCGAGATTGAGATCCCCGTGCGCAGCGCGCGCTGACGCGGCCGCCCTCTTAAACCGTACGGTATCAAAGCATTGCTCGTACCGGTGCTGGTCAGCGAAGCCCTGAAACGCCTAGGCGTCGGGGGTTTCCCGGATGCTTCCCGGGTAGATCGTGCGCACTTCAAGGCGGTCTTCACCGAGCAGCTTGGCCCGCAAAAGGTCTCCCTGTTGGATTGCTCGCAGTGCTTCGCTGTCCAATTGGGTACGAAAAGGAACGCCTCCAAGAACCGAAACAAGGATTCCCGGTAGCCCCTTGGGATCTTCCGCTTCAATCACCTCGAACAGATCTCCATCGGAATCAGGGGATTTCGGAAGGCTCTGATTCAGCTCAAGAATGCGCTGCAAGTCCCCCATCCAATCCTCCCCATTTCCTTGCCACTCCGCCACTTCCAGGGACTGCTCTTGCTTGGCCCAATCGCAGAAGGCGGCAAGAGCGGGCACGAGAGCGGCAATGAGCTTGGGTTGCACACGTTGCTCGGGGCACCAAAAGAACAAGAACTGGCGTATGGCCTGGGAGCCGAGTTCTTCGGGTTGGTCAAAGCCGGAGCCGAAATCAATCAGTAAATCAAGGGAATCAAGTTGCTCCTGGGACAGTTGGATATCCTTTGACGCTTGAACTTCCCATCGGAACTCCATCACGATGGGTCGCGCGACACCGTCGGGGTGCGCTATAGCAGGAGGGTCCATGGTTTCTCCGCTGTCGTCCTCCAAACCCAGGTCACGTTCGAGGTCGTCCAAAAGTCCTTGCACATCTCGCCCCGCGGATTTTCCCCGGTCAAAGTCCGCCAGGGCTAAGTTCACATCCTTGGGACTGGCCAACAACGCCTCGGCTTCCTTGCGCAGTGCGTGCCACGCGGTAGCCAGGACAGCCCTTGCCTTGGTGAGGTCCACATCCGTGTCAAAGGCCAGGTCATCGAGAATTTCAGCTAACTCGTCTTTGACCCCGACCGCTAAGGCATTGGGTTGCAGGGGCGTGGATCGCAGGCGCGCAAGGGTGTCCTGAATGGCGGAGTCCGCTAACCCAGCATCATTCAAAAAATCTTCCGCATCATCGACGGGGTCGAAATCGGGAGGTGTCGCGTCGGGCTGAGGCGCGTCTTCGGTCAGCTGGAAAAAGGCTTTCTCAAGAGCCATTTGATCAAAGCGCAAAAGGGTAGGTCCTCCACTGCTGCGACGTTGAGCCAAGTCCGCTGTGATGGCTCCGTGGAGCTCAGGACTGCGAAAGACACCTGCGGCTGGGGAGGCAAGTACTGCACCATCCCCATCAGGGTGCAAGCGCCCAATAATCAAGTCACCCGCATGAAGGGGAGGAGCATCGGGGTTGGGACGCAGGGAATGTTCCTGCAGGCAGCCCAGATCTTCCAAGCAGGCGGATCCATCTTCCGCGAACTTGAGCACGGTGAAAATCCCTGCGTTGGAATCCAAAAGAGCCCGTTCTCCCCGATCGCAATCCTCCAACTTATCCGCAACCAACTCACGCCACTCCCCCAGCAGACGTTCGCATGGCACGCCCTCCAAATGGGCGCTGTGACGCTCAAAGAGGAACCACTCCTGGTGCCGGCGAGCGTTGAGCAGGCCATCCACCTGGAGCTCGCGAGGAGTTTCCTGTTGGGCGAAAAACTCGCCCACGCTGGTGGCTAGTTCTTTTTCAAGGACGGGATTCAAGCGGGCCAAGGCCAGCAGTTGAGTGAAGCTAAGCTCCAAATCGGTGGGCGTGATGGGTGCCATAGCCGGGTAGTTTAGCCCATAGGGCACCTGGGAGCCAACCCACCCCTGAGGGACCCTTGGAATGGTCTCCAAAGAATGCCATGATGATCCCTATGCAAGCCGATGAGTTGACCGAGGCGGTCCAAGCCTCCAGCGTCTGGGCCTTGGCCTGGATCGACCAAGTGGGCCTGGGTTTGGCCGGGCTCTTTTTGGTACTGGGGATTTGGCGCGGCCTTTGGGGACAGATTCTTCGTCTCTTTGGCTTGGTGGCCGCTGTGGTTGTGGCCCGCCAATTATTCGGCCCCCTCGGGAGCGTTCTGGAGGATTGGGGGCTTGGCCTTGGTACGGCCCTTTCCGGCACCCTGGCTTGGTTTCTCGTTTTCATCTCCGTGATGCTGGTGGTGGCCATGCTCGCCAGGCTCGGCAAGGAAGCCCTGGCGGCCATGCAACTTGGCCTCTGGGATAGGGCTGGGGGCGCCATGGCCGGTTGCTTGACCGGACTCTTACTTCACGCGGTGCTCCTCTTCGTCATGTCCGTGGTGGCTCCCGGCTGGGCTTCCGGAACTCTCGAGGGCACACACTCGCGCACCCTGCTGGAGAAATTCACCCTTCTTGCCCAGGAAGCCCTGGATAAGACGGACCAGGATCTCCCCGGCACTGGGGTCGATCCGCTGACCGCGAAAGAAGAAAGCCAGCAGGGCTAACCTTTTCCGGGGTTGACCTCACTAGCGCCCGATGAGAGACTAGGCTCTTCACAATACGTCAGGTGCCCCACGCGGGGGAAGTTCGTGCGATTCGAACGCGGTCCCGCCACTGTGTAGCCCATTCATTGGGCTGAGCCAGGATTCTCGCAGGTGCGCCGGGACCCCCAGGGGTCTGGTCTGAAAGTTGTTTTTTCCCGAGATTTGTTTCTTGGGACAGCTGGCACCCAGCCCTTGGTCCATTCAGCGGAGTACTGATTGGAACACCCATGAAAAAACCTTTCTCATTACGTGCCCTTGGTGGCATTTGTTTCTTTGCGCCGGCTCTGTCGGCATTCCTGCTGCTTGTCCCCTCTGCCCTTGCGCAGACAGTTGCCCGACCTGGGTACCAATTGGTGGACTCAGCTCCCGTCGCCCTCGGCGGAGCAGTCAGCTCCTTGACCGACGGCAGCTATGTGACCTTTGATGGTCAGAGTGTGGACCTTTGGGACGCTGCCGGTTTGCACCAGCTGAATCTCGGGTCTTTCCCCACCCTGCTCTTTGTGAGCTTCATCGCGGTTCACCCTAGCCAGACTTTTGCAGTTTTGGGTGAGAGTTCCAACGGTGAAATTTACTCGGTGAACTTGGATGGCTCGGGGATGACTCTTCTGACCCAGGCGGCGTTCAACTATGCCTTTTGTTTTGATCCCGATGGCTCGCGGGGTTGGCTATCCGCTGCTTTGGGCGGTTGGGGTGCGGGCAATGACTTGCTGGAGATCGATCTTGCCAGTGGCCAGATGACCCAGCGCGCCCATGTGGCTGGTCCCTCGGGGCCGCTCACCATGGACAGTGCGGGCAACCTGTACTACGGGACCCAGTTCGATGGCTGGCCGGTACCTCCGGACACTCAGAATTTGATCCGCTTCGATGTGGCAGATCTGCAAAGTTCGGGGACCCTGACCGAATTGGACGCAACGGTCCTGATCGATCAATTGGACGGCACCAGCGGCATCGCCATTGACATGACGGGACCCGGTGTCCTGTTCGTGGTCGAGAGCGATCCCACCGGGGCCGCGGAGAACATTTTGCGCCGCTATGACTTGGCGGGCAATTTGCGCGACGAAGTCTTGGCCGCCACCGCATCGATCAATGGACTTGAGCTGGTGGCTTCTGCCAGCACCGCAATTTTGGCCCCCTACCAACCCCAAGGGGCGCAACTGCGCATGTGCAGCACGGACTATAACTTTGGGGTCAGCGAACGCTTGACCCTTGGGAGCAAGCGCTGCGGAATCGCCTTCGATGGGCCCACAAGCGCGAATGCAGGCCCGGCTGTGGTGACGGTTCGGGACGTGCCGATTGGGGGTAGCGCTTCAATCATGTTGACACGCACCGCATTCCTGCAGTTCCCCGAATTTGAGATGGACTTGGGCTGGGGTGTGCCCGTGTTCTTAATGACTGAACCTGCACTCATCCTGAGGCGCACGATGGCTTTCGATGCGGATTCCGTGGGCGAGGTTCAACTGGCCTACCAACAGCCCGATTACATGTTCTCGGTGGTTGCCTTCCAGGCGGTGATCAAGGACGCGACTGGGTCGCCCGTGGGTACCAGCGAAATTGTGGTGAACAACTAAGATCGTTCCATGATAGGGCGCGGTGATAAACGGCGCCCCAATTGCACAGGCCGTCCTTTCCACTGGAAGGGGCGGCCTTTCACATGGGCAGTGGATCACTCCTCGAGCTCGACGCCCGTAACCCAGGGCAACCGTTCCTTGAGTCGCGGAGACACGGCCCCTTGAAGGGTCAGGACACTGGCGCTGCACCCGCTGCAAGACCCATGGGCCCGCAGGATCACGCGGCCATCAGGTGTAATGCTTATCAAAGTTAGATCTCCCCCATCCGCTCGGAAGGCTGGACGGAGCTCTGCGAGGATTTCTTCCACAGCAGATGCGTTGGGATTTGAATGGGCAGTCGCCCGCTTAAAAAAGCGGCCTACCAAGGGAAGGCGATCCAATGAAATCATGCTCAAGCGAGGAACTCCCTGGGTAACATCAAGTCCATACCATCATTCAAGAGACTCTTCACCACGCTGGCGCCGGGCACCTGAAGCACCACTTGATTGGGGTTACTGCCCGGCACACACAGGCGCCAGCCACTTGTTTCCATATGGAGGCTCCAGGCTCCCCCATCGGATTGCTCGCCCGCCTGCCAAAGCAGGCTGCCCAGGGCCCAAGGCACCGACCAACCGTCTGGGGTGCAGCCCATCAAACGGGGCAGTGTTTGCGGGCTCGTCGGCATGGAGCGCTGTGCGCGGCGGGCGGCCTTGGTGGCGAGCTCAACGATCCAGTCGAGACCTGCTTGTTCCCGGCGGGCCAGCAGGATGTCGTGGCCTCCAGCAGCACCAAGAACTCCAAGCAACCAGCCGAGGCGCTGGGCCTGGTCCCCAGCCCGGGAGAGTTCCCCCTCATGGGTCGCCAGCAATTCTTCACCCTCGGGAAGGGTCGTGAGTGCGTGCAATCCGGTCAGCAACTGCGTGGTATTTGCCAACTCGTGCAGGAGAGTCGGTAAAAGCGCTTTGGCCAAGGCGTCCATGGGAGTTTGGGTCGCACACGCCGCCCATAAAGGGGGTGTGGTACCGGGCAAGGGACTCGAACCCTCATGGAGTTGCCTCCAACGGATTTTGAATCCGTCGCGTCTACCATTCCGCCAGCCCGGCGCGAGGCAGCAGGGTAGTGAGCGCACGGGCTTCCTGCAAGGGACTGGTGCCTTGGTTGTGGAAAAAGGAGCCGAGAGGCGCGACCAGGCCCGTTTCTAGAGTGAGTCTTCCGTCAGGAGGGCTCCGAAGGCAGATTCGAGGCCGACCTCCAACCCCTCCAGGGTCTGCACATGCTGGAGGGCCAAAAGCATGCCCGGGCCAAACGCCTCCCGGTTGGTGACCCGATGGGCTAGGTCCAGGGATTCGTGGCCCCAGGCGAAGGTCAGTGTTTGATTGGCAAGCACGCCCTCCCGCCGTTCCGACCCGATGGAGACCCGGCCGGCCCCGTCGGCCTCCAGCAGAGCCGCAGTCCAAAGAGAGGTACCCGATGGGGAGTCGACTTTCTGTGGATGATGCTCCTCCAGGATGCTGACCTGCACAGGGTCGAGCCCGGATGCGGGACAGAATCGCAGGGCAAGTCGCGCGCAAATCTGCTGAATTGTGATCCCCAGGCAAAAGTTGGGCACCACCAAACAACCTAGATGGGTTTGGTCTGCCAAAACTTGCAGCTCTTGTAGTTCCCCCTGGCGCAAACCACTGGTGCCGATCACAGCCCGCACACCGCACTCTAAAATTGTCCGTGCGTGGGCTGCTCCCAAGCCCGCAACGGTCAGGTCCAAGGCCACTTCGCTTTGACTGCTGGCGAGGCTAGTACCAAGGTCATCGTCCCGGGTGATGCGCGCCACCAATTCCATATGCGCTGCTTTGGCAATCCAGTCGCAAGCCAACTGCCCCATACGCCCATTGGACCCCACCACTGCGACTCTTATGGATTTGGCCATTAGATGCGGGGTCTGGAGGCTAAAAGGGCCTGGTCCAGGATCTTGTGCACGAGATCAGAAAAACAGATGCCGACTGCGCCGGCAGCCATGGGCAAGAGCGATCGTTGGGTGAATCCCGGCAGGGTGTTGATCTCTAGGCAAACCGGCGGACCGCTTGGGGGGACAATGAAGTCCATACGCGCGTATCCAGCGCAACCTGCCACCCTAAAGGCCCGCTGGGCAATGCTGGCCACTTCCTGGCAGCGTTCAGGCCCAAGGTTTTTGGGTGGGCAAAATTCCTGGGCACCGTCGCTGGTGTACTTTTCTTTGAAGTCAAAGAAATGTCCCTCGTGAGGACAGACCTCTACTAAGGGAAGAGCCTCGGGGAGATCGCCGCCCAGGTCCAAGAGCCCCACGGTGACTTCGACCCCTTGAATAGCGGCCTCCACCAAGGGCTCGTCACCGCTGGCCCAAACCTCATCGAGGGCCGGGGCCAGATGATTCCAGTCGGTGATGCAATGGGTCGCCAGGGACGAACCACCGCGACGGGGTTTCACGAACCAGGGACCCTCCCCGTCGGCTTGGCAAGCCTGGGCCTGCTGCGCCCGAACACCGTCCGTGCCAATCAGGGCTCCAGGGGCAACCCCATAGCCTGCATCCTGGAAAAGGAGCCGACTGAGGTGCTTGTCCATGCAGAGGGCCGAGGCCGCCACGTCAGAGCCTGTGAAGGGGATCCCGAGGCTGCCCAAGAGCCCTTGCAGGCTGCCGTCTTCTCCCCCACCCCCATGAAGTCCCAGGAGGAAGAGTGGATTGGGGGGCAGGTTGCCCAAAAAAGCAGCCGGGGGGGCGACTGTGGCTCCGTCGTCCCAACGGCCATCAGCCTGCCACTCAATGCATATGAATCCGCAGATCGTGCCCTGTTCCTTGAGAGCAACCAAACCCTCTTCCAGGGCGGCGCCGCTCTCCAGAGAGATCTCACGTTCGCCTGAGGTGCCCCCCATGAGGAGCACCACATAGCAATCGGCAAGGAGCCTCCCACTGGGGGGATTCCTGGGGTCAGCGGTAGAGCCAGCCATTTTCCGTTGGGGTCGTCGGCCGCTGAAGTTCCAAAAGATGGTCGATCCATGCGCAAAACTCATCCGCATTCTCCGCTGCCCTTGGATCCACCTCAATGGGCAGGGTACCGTCGGCGTTCCGCTCCGGGAGAGGGTGCCCAGCGGCCTCGAACATGCGTCCGAAGGATTCGGTCAGAGCCAAGCGGCAGCTGGCCGGGGAATCGCTGCCCTCAGCGTTCTTGACCGGAGCAAACTCCTCGTCCCGACGCACTTCAAGAGTCACGCTGTTCGCCGCCGCGCCGAGAGCATCAAACACAAAGGTTTCGAATTTGACACCGGGTATCTCTGCGACCTGCCCCTCCGCATCAATTCCTTTGAGGTTTTTTCGGGCCAGGTGCCAGGGCAAGTCCAGCTGCCCGTCCTGGGTAAGCTGCTCGGCAAAGTCACGGCGAATCATATGCACCGCAATGTTTCCCGCACGGAAGCGTAGTTGCCCATCGGGGTCTCGTTCTTGGCGCAAGGACTCGGGCAAATCGGAGTATTCGATGCAGCCGAGTTTTCCGTCAGCCAGCCCTAAAACCCCGACCTTTTCGCCGGGCTCGTTCTTGGTCACCACCTTGCTCGACATGTCAGCACCAGCCATGGCGTGCAAACCAATAAAGAGCGGGTCGGCCGGGCGCACCAAGGGGTTGTCTACTTGGAAGTAGCTGAACTGTTCAATGCCAAGGGACGCCGCCAAATCGAGCATACCCTCGGAGCGCAAGGCCTGAAGGGTGCCTCCGTGTCCGTTGGGCGCCAAGAACAGTTGATCAGGGGCGGTTCGCACGATGCGCCCCTCCTGATCGAGGGCGGGCAGCATCTCCTGGGTGAAGAAATGAACGTTCTCACTGCCGAGGCCAAAGAACTTTTGCTCTTCAAAGAACGCACGGGTTGCACCATTGTTGGTGGCTGACGTCATCACGAACCAAGTGATGCGCATACCAAAGCGCTGCTTGGCAGCGGTAAGCCGAGCAGCGTGCCACCCGAAGAGGCTCAGCCCGCTGACCGGCCCGACCGGCACCATGCCCTTGGGTCCATCGAAACCCAACCGACTGCCCTGCCCACCGGCCACCAGCACGAATCCAACCTTGCTCTCTGAGAGAAGGCTTTCGCCCAGATCAATTGCTTTCTGGGCGTGGGTTAGCTGTTCGTCGGTGCGATCCAGAGGAAAGGTAATGGGTGCCTCGAAGGACTGGGCCTCGTGCTCCATGGGCTTGCGTAGGTGCTCCCCTAGTTTTTGAATCTGAGGAAGGTCTAGGGCCCGCAGGGCGGACAGTAGGTTTCTGCGGCTCCCCTCATTCAGGCCGTCCCAGCTCCCCAGCAGGTGTGCTTGACCAGCAGCCTCAAGGGCAATGGCCAGATCGTTTGGTATCTCTAACGTCATGGCCCCAGCTTAGCGTTGCGCGCGCTGGATTCGAAAGGCGAACTAGGCGTAGAACCCAAGTCTCGCCTCAGGCTGCTTGAGAACCCAGGCTAGGGGACGTCTGGGCCTAAACCGCTTGCCGCTCGGCCGAGAGTGTCTCGAACATTTGCTCGGTCAGGTGGAGCAGAGCATCGATGCGTTTATCAGCGAGCACTTGGCGGCGAACGAGTTTCTCGACCACCGGGGGAAGGATGGCCTCGCGAACGTAGTTGTTGATCATGTTGATGATCTCTGCCCTGTCCGCGTTAGGCAGCTTGTGGAAGTGGTAGTGGAACTTGTCCTCGAGGATTTCCTCGGTGATGGCCACGCACTCAGCGGTCACCTCTTCCACGCTCTGGCGGTCATGCTCGGTGTGAAACGTTTCGACCTTGTATTGGTGTAGCAATTCCTTGAAAGTCTGATGCAATGTGGGCTCCGATTGTTAATCCGGGGGCGGATTGCCCCCGCTGAAACCATTGTAAGCCCTAGCGTTCGAAAACGAAAGGGGCGTAGTTCAACGCCTGCAAACTACCTCCACGCCTTAGGACTAAGCCCAAGGCATAACCCTAGGTACATCCCAAAGGGATGCTAGAAAAGGCCTAAGTGGACCTTAGTCCACTTTTCCGATACAGATCGAAACGTTGTGCCCGCCGAAGCCCAGGGAGTTGCACAGGGCATTACGCACCACCAAGGCCCGGGCCTCTCCGGGCACATAGTCGAGGTCGCAAGCGGGGTCGGGGGTGGTGTAGTTGATGGTGGGATGGACTTGGTCCGTGTGCACCGCCAGGGCGGTGTAAACCAACTCAACCGCGCTGGCCGCACCCAAGAGGTGCCCAATCATGGATTTGGTGCTCGAGACTGCCAGCTTATATGCGTGGTCCCCAAAGACGCGCTTCAACGAGGTCGTTTCGATGGAGTCGTTGAACGCAGTGCTGGTGCCGTGGGCGTTCACATACTGTACATCTTCCGGCTGGACGCCCGCGTGCCGTAAGGCTTCGGCATAGGCACGGGCAGGACCGCGCCCATCTTCCCGGGGAGCGGTGATGTGGTAGGCGTCGTCGGTGGAGCCATAGCCCTTGACCTCGGCATAGATTTTCGCGCCACGGGCCCGAGCGTGCTCGAGCTCTTCCAGGACAAGCATTCCGCAGCCCTCGCCCATCACGAAGCCGTCACGATCCTTGTCAAAGGGGCGCGAAGCGGCGGTGGGATCGTCGTTGCGTTTGGACAGTGCCCGTGCAGACGAAAAGCCCGCCATGGACAGGGGGGTCACAGCGGATTCGGAACCGCCTGTCACCACCACGTCCGCGTCGTCCCACTGAATCGAGCGCCAAGCCATGCCGATGGCGTGACCCGCCGAAGCGCAGGCGCTGGTGGTTGTGAAAGCAGTCCCAAGGAGACCATGGCGGATCGCCACTTGACCGGAAACCGCGTTGGCCATGATGCGCGGGATAAAGTGCGGCGAAACCCGGCGTGGACCCTTCGCTTGCAGCACGGCTTGTTGCTCGATGATGCCCATGATGCCTCCGATGCCTGTGGCCACGATCGTGCCACAGCGCTCGCGGTATTCCTCGGGCTGGTCCCGGATGTCTCCGAGCCCAGCATCCTGTAGGGCTTCGTCGGCCCCAAGCAAAGCCCACATGGTGAACGGGTCAAGCTTGCGCAAGTCAGACTTGGCAAAGCCGTGATCCGTGGGTTCCCAGTCGACCATTCCACCGATCTTGGTGGAATGGTCGCTGGTGTCAAATGACTTAATTAGGGCAACCCCACTCTCACCCCTAAGGATGCGGGGGAAGGTGTCCTTCACCGAGAGCCCAAGGGAATTGATGGTCCCCAGGCCGGTGATAACTACGCGGCGCATTTTGATTGATCGAACAGAGAGGGAGGGCCCCCAGGGGCGCCGCTTCCACCTCCGCTGGCAGGCTTAAAGTTTCCCGCCGATGTACTCGACGGCGGATCCAACAGTACGCATTTTGTCAGCGTCTTCGTCGGGGATGGTAATTTCGAATTCTTCTTCGAGGCACATGACCAACTCGACGGTGTCGAGGGAGTCGGCGCCTAGATCTTGGACGAAGTCCGTTTCAGGTTTGATCTGGTCGGCCGTCTTGTCCATCTGATCACAGACGATTTTGATGACGCGGGATTCGATTGAGGTCTTGGTGTCGCTCACTAGAGATATCTCCGAGGGTCCGGTTGGTCGGGTTGAATTGCCGGACGAATGCCCGGCAAAGAGAGTTTGGTCAGGTTCTAGCCTAGAGGGAGAGGCCTCCGTCCACCACTAGAGTCTGGCCGGTTATATACCCGCCGGCAGGGCCGGCGAGGAATGCTGTCAGAGCGGCGATCTCCGAGGAGTCGCCGATGCGTGCGAGGGGAATGCCCTTAAGAAGGTCGGAGCGCTGGTCTTCGTTGAGAGCTGCGGTCATATCGGTCTCGATAAAACCGGGGGCGATTGCGTTGCAGGTGACCTTGCGTCCGGCTAACTCCTTGGCTACGGAGCGGGTCAAGCCGATCACGCCAGCCTTGGATGCCGCATAGTTTGCCTGGCCTGCATTGCCCGTCACCCCCACCACCGAAGAGATGTTGATGATTCGGCCAGCGCTCTTCATCAGGGGCCGAGCGGCGGCCTGGATAAAGTTAAAGGTGCCCTTGAGGTTGACCCCGATCACTTGATCGAAATCTTCTTCGCCCATGCGCAAGAGTAGACCGTCCTTGGTGATACCCGCGTTGTTCACCAGGATGTTCAAACCACCCAATTGCTGTACCGCCTCTTTGACCAGAACTTTGACCGCAGCGCCATCGGCCACGTCTACGCCCAGGGCCAAGGCACCATCGGTCAGGGCCGCGCACTCGGCGGCAGCGGACTCGGCGCTCTGGACGCTGGTGGCAACGCAGGCCACCCGGGCCCCTTGCCCAGCCAGGGCGAGGGCAATGGCACGGCCAATCCCTCGGCTTGCGCCGGTGACCAAAGCTGCTTGGCCTTCGAGGGGCCGCTGTGAATCAGAAGAAGTCATTGCTGTGAAGGCATTCTAGGCATGAAGGCCCGCCTGAGTCATGCTGAAAGATCGCTGGGGTTAGCGATGGACCGGACCTGGGCATCTTTTGAAGTTTTACGCATCAGTCCAGAGAGGACTTTTCCCGGGCCGGGCTCCAGGAATTCGGTCTGGCCCTGGGCCAGGGCGGCCCGTATGGACCGCTCCCAGAGCACTGGGGCGCATACTTGGCGAGCCAAGAGGCTCCGGATCCCATCGGGGTCTCCGGCCGGCTCGGCGGTCACGTTCGAGATCACGGGGATTTTTGGATTGTGGATTTTTACCTGGGCCAGGACCTCTTCCAGGCGGCTCGCAGCCGGCCGCATGACCTCCGAGTGGAAGGCACCCGCCACGCTGAGGCGCATACAGCGCCGAATACCGTGTTCCTTGGCCGCGGCTTCCGCCGCATCCATGGCTGCGTTCTCCCCTGACAGGATGATCTGGCTGGGGCTGTTGAGGTTCGCAACCTGGCAGATACCGGCGCTGGAGGCTTGCTTGGCCAAGGCATTGGCGGACTCCTCGGTGGCCCCCAGCAAACTGAGCATGCCGCTGGGAGTTGCCTCCGCAGCCTCCTGCATGGCTTGCCCGCGCAACCGTACGAGGCGCAGGGCATCAGGGAGGGAGATCGCTTCCGCCAACCAGAGGGCACTGTACTCCCCCAGGGAAAGGCCGGCGGTCAGGGGCACACTTGAGCGGTCCAGATGCCCTTCGGATTCCAGGACCCGAATGATCGCCACGCTGGTGGCCAGAATTCCCGGTTGGGCGATGTCCGTGCGATTGACATCACTGCCCTCGCTCCAGATAGCATCGCTGAGGGAGAAACCTAGGGCTTCGTTTGCCTCTTGAAAGGTTTCATGGGCGACAGGGAATGCCTGGGCCCAATCTTGGCCCATACCGACAAATTGAGCACCTTGGCCCGGAAAGATAATTGCTGCAGTCATAAGATTATGAGGGGTTCTACCAACGCAACAGGTTCGCGCCCCAGGTCAAGCCCGCGCCAAAAGCAACCAGTACCACGTACTTGCCTTCTTGCAGGCGGCCCTCTTCAAGAGCCTCGTGCAATGCGATAGGCACGCTGGCGGCAGATGTGTTGCCGTAGCGCTGAATGTTGATCATCACCTTGTCTTGGTTCAAATCCAATCGATCGAGTGCCCCTTCGATGATGCGTTGATTGACTTGGTGGGGAATGACACAGCAGAGGTCCTCTTCGTCGATGCCCTCCATGGCCCAGCGAATCAGCTCGGCCATTTTGTGCACTGCAAACCGATAGACCTCGCGGCCTTTGAGCTTGATGAAGTGCTCATCGCTCACATAGGAGTCCATGTTGTGGAAATGACTCGTGCCGCCCATGGGCATGGCGATCAGGTCGTGGCCCGATCCGTCTGCCCCAAGGGTGCTGCGCAGGATCTCGCCCCGCTTGCAAACGTCAAAGGGCTGCAGGATCGCGGCTCCCGCCCCGTCGCCGAAAATGATGGCGGAACCCCGATCTGTTTTGTCGAGCATGCGCGATAAAGCTTCGGTGCCAATGACGAGCACGTTCTTGGCGAGGCCCGTTGCAATGTGCGTGCTGCCTACTTGCATGGCGGTCAAAAAACCAGTGCAGGCTGCACTTACGTCAAAGGCCGGACAAGTGGCACCCAGGTTGTGTTGCACCTGGCAGGCCACAGAGGGAAACACCAAGTCGCCCGAGATGGTTCCCACCACGATCAGGTCCAAGTCCTCGGCCTTCAAGCCGGCCTTGGCCAGGGCCTGGCGTCCGGCCCCGGTGGCCAGATCCGAACAATTCACCCCATCCTCAACCCAGCGCCGTTCGCGAATCCCCGTGCGTTTGGTGATCCACTCATCGTTGGTGTCGATGATCTGAGCTAGATCATCATTGGTGATCCGCTGGTCCGGCAAGCAGAGCCCTGTTCCGGCGATTCCGGCAGTTTGGATTATGGTCATGGCTGGGGTGGAGAGTCTGGATTCCGCTCCGAGTCTAGCGCCGCCGGACGGTGGGATCGAGGGGTAACACCTGCGAGGGGCCAGCTTAATGGGGCGACGAGACGACCCGCACAACTAGATAGCCTTAGTTCTAGAGAATGACAGAGCCTAGGCCCGTCCGGCCAAGGCTGCCACGGTCTTACCGTTCACGTCCGAATCCACCGCCTGGGCGGCGACTTTGAGGGCATTGTAGACCGCGTTGGCGTCCGAACGGCCATGGCCGATGACCACCACCCCCTGGACTCCAAGGAGGAGGGCCCCTCCATATTCGGAGTAGTCCACGCTGTCCATAACTTCGCCCAGCACATTTTTGGGCACGGGACTCCCCGCATCCAGGGCACTGTTGATGACCTTTCCTAACAGAAACGCCCCAAAACCCTCGATCAGCTTGATCACCACGTTGCCGGTGAAGCCGTCGGTGACCACCACATCGGCGTTGTCACTGAAGAGACCGTCAGGCTCGATGTTGCCCACAAAATTGAGGTCGCTTTCAAGCAACAAGCCCCGAGCTTCTTGAGTCAAGGCTGTGCCCTTCTGGTCCTCTTCGCCGATGTTGAGCAGACCCACCCGGGGCCTTTGGACCCCAAGGACCCCTTCCTGGAGAGCAGCTCCCATGATCGCGTACTCGACCAAGTCCGATCCACGGGGCGCAGCGTTGGCCCCCATGTCCAAAAGGGTCATGGCCTTGCCGGTCATGCTGGTGGTGACGGCGATTCCCGGCCGACGAACGCCGGGAAGGGTGCGCAAAATCAGGGTGGCAGCTCCCACCATGGCGCCGGTGTTGCCCATGGATACCGCTGCGGCGGCTTCCCCGGACTTCACCGCTTGAAGGCACATGGGGATCGATGCCTTAGGCTTAGCGCGCAGCGCAATCCCCGGCTTTTCATCCATGCCAATCACCTCAACACTGTTGAGGATCGAAAAGCGATCTTCGGCGGAATGCTCCGCAAGGATCCCGCGTATCTCTTCTTCCGGACCAACGAGCAAAACGCGCTCCGCAGGCAAACCGTCACCCCGTGCGGGATCGGTTGCACGCAAAGCGCCTTCGAGGATGAGGCGAGGGGCGTGATCGCCCCCCATGACATCCAAGGCAATACGGCCTGTGGTCGTCATCCTTGGGGACCCAGAGAGGATCAGAAGTCTTCGCGCTCGAAGACTTCGCGGCCACCTTGGCCACCCTTATCGAATCCGTAGTGGGTGGATTCCTTTTCGTTGACACGATGGGGCCTGGTCAAGGCACCGGAGCGCGGGTCGCGCTGCAGGGCCTCGGGCTTGATCGCAAGGTGCGAACGGCGGATACCTTTGCGGGCTTTGGAGGTTCGGCGCTTGGGATGGGGCATGGTCTAGGAGGGGGCTGAAGGCCCCGGGGAATCGTCGGTCAAGGGGGTTGGCGGGGTTCAGAGTCCGCCAGTGAAGCGACAGAGGGTACCTTCAGCAGGGGGAGAGGTCAAACATTCGCCTGAATATGCCTGCCCCAGGGGGCAGAGCCCCTGGCCAGCCACCCCGGGGGTGGCTGGGGTGGACCACCCTGCTTACTCCCCGATATCCTCGTTCCACAGCTCTGGATTCTCGGCGATGAAGTTTTTCATCATGCTCAGGCAGTCAGGGTCGTCCATCAGGACCACTTCCACGCCTCGGCTCCGTAAGAGGGCCTCTGCCCCTAAAAAGGTGCGGTTCTCCCCAATGACCACCCGAGGGATGCCATACAGCAGAATCGCACCGGTACACATGTCGCAGGGCGAAAGGGTCGTGTACATGGTCGATCGGCGGTAGACAGCTGCGGATTGGCGCCCCGCAGCCTCCAGTGCGTCGGTTTCACCATGCCGGATAGGCGAGCCCAGTTGGATTCTCTGGTTATGGCCCGCACCGAGGACACGACCATCGCAAACAAGGGCCGCCCCGATAGGGATCCCTCCTTCGGCGAGCCCGGTTTTGGCTTCCTCGATGGCGATCGCCAGGAACTTCGGGTCGTTCGGTGTCATGGTTGAAACAAATGGTCTTTCCTGAGATCAGCCCAACGCGCTGCAAACCTGTGCCTTAACCGCTTCCATGGCATCGTTCAGGCCGTCGGGATTGAGACCCTGGCCCTGGGCCGCATCCGGTCGGCCGCCGCCGCCGCCTCCCAGGAATCCCGCCAGGGTCTTTGCGAGGTCCCCGGCTTTCAGTCCCTTGTTCATGGCCTCGCCACCGGAAAGCACCAGGAATGGAACCTTTCCGTCGGACTGGCCCAGCAGGGTGATGCAGTGATCCGGGGAGAAGGACTTGGCCCGGGCAGAGAGCTCGCGCAAACCGTTGGCGTCAATTTCCCCCACCGACACCACGCCCCAAAGCACCCCATTGGTCTCGCTGAGCTCGCTCTTGACCTTGTCGGCCAATGCTCCCAAGTCTCCCATCGCCGCTTGACGGGCCTTTTTCTTGGCCTCTTTCAAATCCCCCTGCAGGGCAGAGATGCGCTCGGGCACTTCTTGGGCCGAAGTCTTAAGTAGGTCCTGGGCTTGGGCCAATAAAGCTCGCTGCTCGCGAAAGTGCTTCCCAGCGGGACGCCCGACGACGGCTTCAATGCGCCGCACTCCTGCTTGAATTGCTTTTTCCGACAGGATCGCAAAGCTTCCCAGGTCTCCACTGCGGTTCGCATGGGTTCCGCCGCAGAGTTCCATGCTCCAGCCCCCCATGTCCACTACGCGCACAGTGTCTCCGTATTTCTCCCCAAAGAGCGCTGTCACCCCGCGCTGGGTGGCGGCGTCATAGGATTCTTCGGTGGAGTTCACCGGATGGTTGGCCTGAATCGCCTCGTTGACGAGCCCTTCGATGCGCTCAATTTGCGCGGGCTTGAGCCCCTTGGGTTGGCTGAAGTCAAAGCGCAAACGGTCGGGACCCACAAACGAGCCCTGTTGGGTTACATGGTCGCCGAGAACTTCGCGCAGGGCCCGGTGCAAAAGATGGGTTGCCGTGTGATTTGCACGAACGTCTCTGCGGTGGTCGTGGTCCACGGCACAGGAGACCGCAACCCCGGCCTCGATCAAGCCTTCGCTCACGCCCAGGTGCACCACCACGCCGCCCACTTTTTGGGTGTCGCGCACTTGGAAAGCAAAGGTGCCATCCGGGTTAACAATCTTGCCGCGATCCCCCACTTGGCCGCCGCTTTCACCATAGAAAGGCGACTCGTCGAGCACCAAACGCTCGCCCCGTCCCTGGTCCCCGAGCATAGCCATGACCTTGCCTGTGCCGGCTTCGCCCAAGACCTCGGCGGGACTGCCTTCCCCTTGGCCATAAACCATGGAGCGGGTTTCCTTCAGTCCGGTTAGCTCTTCGGCGGAGAGCAACTGCTTGAAGGAGCCCTCTCCGCGGCTGGCGGCTGAGTGGTCGTTGCGCGCAGCTTCCCAGCCTTCGAGGTCCAACTCGAGGCCGCGCTCACGCCCCAACAACTCCACCAGATCCTGGGGGAATCCATAGGTGGCGTAAAGCTCGTAACTTTCCCGGCCCGGCAAGGTCGCACCTGACTCGAGCTTGCCCGCTAGTTTTTCGAACTGTACAAGACCCCGGTCGAGGGTCGTGCGGAAGCTCTCCTCTTCACTCTTGATGACCAATGCGGCATGGTCCGTTCGCTGGGCGATTTCGGGGTAGGCATCTCCCATGATCGAAGCCACCACTTCTACGAGCTCAAACAGGAAGGGCTCCTTGAGGTCCAGGGTCTGAAGGCCATAACGACTGGCTCGGCGCACTAAACGACGCAGCACATAGCCCCTGCCCTCGTTGGAGGGCAGAGCCCCGTCCGACAGGGCCGAGGTCACCGCTCGCACGTGATCTGCGCAAACGCGCATGGCTATGTCGACTTCGTCGCTGCCCTGACCATACATCTTGCCAGAGAGCTCTTCTAGGCGTCGAAAGATCGGCTGGAAGAGGTCGGTGTCGTAGTTTGATAGCTTGCCCTGGAGAACCCCCAGGACCCGCTCGAAACCCATCCCCGTGTCCACGTGCTTGGCGGGCAACTCAACCAAGCTGCCGTCGTCCATGCGGTTGAACTGCATGAAAACCAGGTTCCACAATTCGATGAAACGCTCGCCGCCCACGTTGACGCCAATTTTGGGATCTGCTCCGTCTGCGGGATCGGTTTCAGGCCCGCCGCGGTCCAGGTGGATTTCAGTGCAGGGACCACAGGGGCCCGTGTCCCCCATCTCCCAGAAGTTATCCGTGCGATCAAAGCGCAGGACGTGACTGGGGTCGATGTCGGTATTTTTCAGCCAAAGGGATTCGGCTTCTTCATCAGCTTCAAGGCCATCCTTTTCGTCCCCCGCAAAGACAGAAACCCAAAGGCGCTCCTTGGGCAAGCCCCACACATCGGTCAGGATCTCCCAGGCCCAGGTGATCGCGTCCTCCTTGAAGTAATCCCCAAAAGACCAGTTGCCAAGCATCTCGAAGAAGGTGTGGTGGTAGGTATCGACCCCCACTTCTTCTAGGTCGTTGTGCTTGCCCTGCACCCGGATGCATTTTTGCGCATCCACCGCCCGGGTGTAGTCCCTCGTGCCCGTGCCCAAAAACACATCCTTGAACTGGTTCATGCCTGCGTTGGTGAACAGCAGGGTCGGGTCATCATGTGGGAAGACCGGCGAAGAGGGCACACTCTTGTGCCCCCGTTCGGCAAAGTAGTCGATGAAGGACTGGCGAATCGCGGCGGAGCTGGTGTCTTTGAGGGTGCGGCCTTGCATGGCTAGGGAGGCCCGAGGATGGGGCCAGGAGAAGGTTGCTGAAGAGGGGTCAGGGCAGGGGCGGGGTGCCCAGCATAGGGTGTTTATGGTGCCTGCCCGGAGACCCACTCAGGGTCCTCGGGCAGGAATGTCCTCCGCTGGCTGGGCTATCCAGCCCTCAGGAGGCAATCAGAATTGTGTGCTGCTCTGAACGCTTTCGCGGGCCAGGGTGAACTGACCGGGGCGCTGCACGGCATCTGGATTAGGACTTGCTCTCGGCGGCGGCTGACGCCTTCTGGGCTTTCGGAGCGGCTGCCTCCTTGGCGGGGGCAGAACTGGTGGCCTTCGCCTCGTCCTTTGCCGCGCCTTCCTTGGCATCCGTGCCATCTTCTCCCTCGGGCTTTGGAGCCCACTTGGAGAAGATCGCCTCTTCGATCACCGCGGCCAAATCCGGATTGTCGATCAGGAAGGTGCGCGAGCGCTCCATTCCTTGACCCAATCGGATTTCCCCGTCGGTGGGATGTTTCAGGCTGAACCAAGTGCCACTCTTCAGCACGACCCCGGCCTTTTGCCCCAGGTCAAGCAGTTCGCCTTCCTTGCTGATGCCCTGGTTGAAAAGGATGTCGAACTCCACCTTGCGGAAAGGCGGCGCCAGCTTGTTTTTGACGACGGTCACTTTGGTGCGGTTGCCCACCACCTCTTCGCCGGACTTGAGCTGGCCAATGCGGCGAATGTCCAAGCGCACCGAACTGTAGAACTTGAGCGCACGACCACCCGTGGTGGTCTCGGGACTACCGAACATGACGCCGATCTTCTCGCGAATCTGGTTGATGAAAATCACCAAGCAGTTGGATTTAGCGATGGCTCCGGTCAACTTGCGTAGACCCTGGCTCATCAGGCGAGCATGAAGACCCACAAAGGAGTCCCCCATCTCGCCTTCGATTTCGGCTCTGGGCACCAGCGCAGCCACCGAGTCAACAACGACCACATCCACCGCGCTAGAACGCACGAGGGCTTCCACGATTTCGAGGGCCTGTTCCCCTGTGTCGGGCTGGGACACCAAGAGGTCATCCAACTGCACGCCTAAGCGACGGGCATAGGTGGGATCCAGAGCGTGCTCCGCATCCACAAAAGCGCAGATGCCGCCGGCTTTTTGAGCACTAGCGATCGCATGCAGGGTCAGAGTTGTCTTGCCCGAACTTTCCGGGCCATAGACCTCGACCACTCGGCCCCGGGGCAATCCTTTGCCTCCCAAAGCTAAGTCCAAGGTCACGGACCCGGTGGAAACACCGGGCACGTCGCGCATCATGTGGGCTTGATCGCCGAGGCGCATAATCGAACCTTGGCCGTAGGCGCGCTCGATTTCGCTCAAGGCTGCAACCAATGCTTTTTCTTTTGCAGCTCCCTGCACGGGAGCACCAATGGTTCCGGGGGCACTCGAATTGGGGCCATTTCCTTTCTTCTTACTCATATTGTGTTTCTTACGTCTCAGTGGACCCCGTGGTGCCTGCCCCAGGGTCGATTTTAAGGTTGGTGAAACCAGTCTTCAGTACCCGAGCCTAGCAGTCTGGGCTCGGTGAAGGAACCAGGAACTTGATGGACGTGTGGGAAGGGCTGAGGTTTCACCCTGTCCGGGAAGTTCTTCGGGCTGAAGGGCCGTTTTCGGCCCATCAGCCGTCCCCGTGCCGGGGCCTGGTTGAGGCATAGCCTAAGCCCTTGGGACTCCCGCAGACCCCTCACGGGCCTCGTCTAAGGCAGCGGACAGCAGCGATGCTTGCCCCATCGGGTAGGAAGATCGCAAAGGAGGTGCTGGTCCAATGCCGCTCCAAGAGCCGGCCGTAAAGGATTTTACTGCCCCCGAGA
Source organism: uncultured bacterium (assembly GCA_937910685.1). Lineage (GTDB taxonomy): Bacteria > Planctomycetota > UBA1135 > UBA1135. The sequence goes on along the minus strand of CALEMP010000037.1, from coordinate 5,848 downwards.
GGAGAGAGTGCAGGTGGGGCTGTCAGTACCCCTCACTCCGCTGGCCAACTCAGACCTAGAGACTGACCCGATGGAGGCCATCCCAGGAATCAAGGGCATATCCCCCACGAGCTAACTGGAGTCCGGATTACTCGCCAGCCTAAACCGTCACGATGCTCAACAGCTCGTTGTAGCGCGCGTCGATTTCCGCGCGAGTTCGGGAACCGATATCCTCGACGCTAAACCCTTGCACGCAGAAGCTGGCAGTGATGGTCCCGTGGACCATGGCGCGGCGCATGACTTCGGGTTCTATGGAGCCGGCTTCGGCTACGGCGCCCATGAAACCGCCGGCAAAGCAATCGCCAGCGCCGGTGGGATCGATCACCGTTTCAACAGGATAGGCAGGCAAGGCGAAGTGAACGTTCTCGCCCATCAGGAAAGCGCCGTGCTCGCCTTTCTTGACGATCACAAAACGGGGGCCCATGTCCATCACCTTTCGGGCAGCGCGGATCAGGTTGTTTTCTCCGGTCAGCATGCGCGCCTCTTCATCATTCAAGATTAAACCATCCAACCGGCGGATGAGGGCCTTGAGGTCATCGAGGGCCACGTCGATCCAAAGGTTCATCGTGTCGGCCATCACAAAGGTGGGGGCAGTTACTTGATCCAGGGCGCGCGCCTGTACGGCCGGGGCGGCGTTGGCCAAGAACACAAACTTAGCGTCCTTGGACGCCTCCGGTACTTTGGGGTCGAAATGTTCCAGGACGTTCAGTTCGGTGAAGGTCGTGTGACGCGTGTTCCAGTCCGGCTCGTAGCGGCCGCCCCACCGAAAGGTCTTGCCTTCCACTTGTTCCACGCCGGTGCAATCCACACCCCTTGCTCGCATCAACTTCATGTCTTCCTCTCGGAAGTCCTGGCCCACCACGCCCACCAGGGCGGGGCATGTGTAGAGGGCAGAGGCCACGGAAAAATACATGGCAGAACCGCCGAGAGCGTTGTCTCGCTGATCGCTGGCGGTTTCGACCGTATCGTAGGCTAGGGTTCCGATGACAAGCAGGCTCATGAGTGGGGTCCGGGTTGGGGGGGGGCAGAAATCCGTCAATAGGTCCCTTGGAAGGCCTGGATTAGGCACTCGGGCGGTTTTCCGGTGAGCATTGAATGCTACCTACCGCCATTGGTCAAGGGCTGGGGGTGGACCCGAGGCCCTTCAGAAGGGTGCAAGTCCCAAGGAAGAGGACATCCGGGGCCTGGCTCGGTCTATTCGGTCCTGGTTTTTGGGAGATTCGGCCCGCGAGTGTCATCGGTTCGAAGGGTATCCGCAGCGGGTTGTGCTCCGCCGGCTGCGGCCCGGAATTCCTGGCGCAGTTTCCGGCCCCCGGGCAACAGGCTACTGAGTCCCCCGAGCAATCCCACCGCGAGCAGTTCCAAGCGCCAGGCCAAACTGGTCCCAACCCCAAGGGCCCAGGATCCTCCGGCCATGCGGAAGAGGCTGCCGAAAAGGATCTCTCCCACCCCTAGTCCTCCGGGAGCCAGGGGGATTGCGCTCAAGGTGTTGGCCACGGTGCTGACCACGAGAACCTGGTGAAAGGTGAGGTTTTCGCCCAAGCCTTGGGCCAGCCAAAAAATCGCCCCGGCGCTGGTCAAGTGGTTTGCCATGGAAATGCAAAGGGCCGTGACCACAACCTTGGGTCTTTGGGCCAAATCACGGCCCACGCGATCCAAGTCCACAAGGAACGAGCCCTTGGGCAAGCGATTGATTCGCTCTTCAAGGCGCAGCCAGCGCCGGGGGCCTTCGAGGGTGTAAACCAGCCAACCCAATGTGAGTCCCGCAGCCGCAGCCGCCACTGGTAACCGCAGGCTCTCAAAGCGCGGGCCACTGGTGGACACGGCGGCCACCGCCACCAGGGTCATGGCCCAAAGCCCAAAGACCCGATCCGCCACCACCGTAACCACCGCCGCAGCACGCCGTTCCGGGTGCCCGCGGGCGGCAATGTAACCCCGGGCTAGATCCCCGCCCGAGAGTCCCGGCAAGATCACGTTGAAGAACAAGCCCGTGTAAGTGATCCGCAGCGTGCTGAGCCAGCTGGTGGCGCAACCAGCGGCGCGCAGCAAAAACCACCAACGGGTGTTGATCAGGAGGGTCGCGAAGATCAAGGCCAAAAGGGCTATGGGCAGGGTGCTCTTGTCGGCGCTCTTCAGGATGCTAGCAAGGCCTGGTCGAACTTCGACTCCGGCCAAGGCCGTGTTGTTGATCGTGCCTTTCCCTTCAAGGTCTAGGTGAATCGCGAGGACGGACCCGGACTGAAGACCGGGGAGCAACGCACGCAACTCCTCAGGAGGCCCGAGATCACCGGAAAATTCAACGGATCCTTGCAGGTCACTCTTGCGCCAATTACCAGTCTCTAGGGAAAGGGGCGCACTCCAGGTAACGGGTTCTCCATCACCGCGAGCCGCGGTAAGCAGTAACTGGTCTCCCAGGGACACTTGGGAAAGGGCATACCAAAGGAACGAGAGGGCCAGGGCAATGCCCACCCAACGCATCCCCATGCGCCCACGGGAGGAGTCGGTCTTAGCCATCGGTTGGTTCGTCTTCCGCTGCTTCGGTGGCGGCTCTTGCCTGGGCAAGCTGGGCGAATTCCCGCCACCAGCCCTCCCAGTCCTCCTTGCGACGACTGCCTGGTCCTTCCGGAGCTAGTGCAACCAGTGCCCGAAGGGCCGCTGCGCGAGACGCTTCATCGTAGCTCACCACGTCATAGCTGATGCTAATCACTAAGTTCAACACACTCAGGCGCATGTTATCGCGGGCGGCGGCATCGAGGTCCTCCGGCAGGCGCAAACCACCCAGAGCCAATTGGTCCAACAGGCGTTGTACCACTAGGCTTTCCCCGGGAACGACCGGGTACAAACCGTGCATCCTGGTGCGGGGCAAGCGCCCCTGATCATCCAATCGACTCGGAGCCAAGCATTCGAGCGCTTCTAGGATAAAGCTGGAATCGAGGTAAACCATCCCAGTCTCCATGGCCGCTGCCCGCACAATGGGATCTGGGTCCCGAAGACCTGAGCCAAGGGCCATGGCCAGGGAGCGCGCTTCTAGGGATCGGGCGAGTTGAATGAGAATGGGCCTCATGGCGGGGGTGGCCCGATCCTGACTAGCGAGGGCTTCAAGGCCCTTGAGCACACGCCACATACCCTGGATATCTAGTTCCGTATCAAGCAGCGCTTCCACCGAAGCCTGGAGTTCCTCGGTCCCCTTTTCAGGTGCCGTCTTCCAGTCACTATAAAATTGACCAATCAGCTTAGTCAGATCTTCGGCCTCGGCAGGAACCCGAGGCGGGTCCATGGGTGTCTGAACATTAAGCCTCACCAGCCACGGACCAAGCGCCAAGGTGGCGCGTTCTCGGGCCAGCCGTCCGGGACATTGGACTGCGTAACGGCTGAGTTGGCGAATCACGCGCAACTCTGCCGCGAGGCTGTCGGTTGGGGCACTGATCAAGTCGAGCAACTGATGCAAAGCCTCCAGGCTCGGATCCCCCACCACCACGTCGCTCGTATCCGTACTTGACGCACCCAGCTGGCCGATGAATTCGTCGGTAAATGACCGCAGGGGAACCACGTGGCGTAGCTCGTTGTTGCTGTCGAGCAGGGAATCCAAATTATGCGAAGCAGCCGGACCGGAGACACAGGATGCGAGAAGGGGCCCGACGGCCAGTGTGGATATCAATCGAATGGAAAAGCTGCCCATGGGGAGAGTCTAGAAACTCCCACTAAGGGGTCCAAGGGGGCGTGTTGGACGAATTGGCCTCAAAGAGGGCCAGGAAGCCGGAGCTCAGTCAGCAAAGCCCTTGCCCAGGACCTCTAGGGAACTTGCCCCCCGGGGGGGGCTAGGCAACTCCCGAGGGAGCAAGCAATGGTGGAGGCGGGGGGAATTGAACCCCCGTCCCGGAGCCGTCGGCTCCGAACGTCTACGCGTGTGTTCCGTGGTTTAGTTCTCGTCCTTAAGCCGCCCACGAACAGGCTGCTCTACAGACCAGCCTCAGAAATTTCTCGTCGGGTTACCCTGAGGCGCAACGCCCCGACCAGCCCGCTGTGTACGTCTCTCTGGGGCCACGGGCGCTCCCCAGAGAGACGGCGGCTGACGAATCAGGCCGCGAGTTCAAAATTGTTGGCAGTTAAAAAATGCCGTCCCGGGATGTTGGCGGGGTGACTCGGGATCCCCGACGCGCAATTCGAAGTCGCACAAGAACCGGTCGAAACCAGTGCGCCCCCAGTTACTGATAACAGTATCGGCTTCATTGGCCTGCAGGTCAAGCGGGGTACTGGCCCCTTTCGGTGTTGAAATGGGGCTCGACTGCAGTTGGAGGTCACTAGGCCCTCCGGTCCGAGCAAAAGAGGTGCCCTGGAGTTACTCCAGAAGGGTTAAGCGGATTTCAACACCGAAAGGGGCCAGTACCCGGGAAATCAGCTTGGGGGAGCAGCAAAGGTGCCCCTAGTGATCTTCAGCGCCCCTAGTGCCTGCCGTGCAGCTTTGCCTCGCGGGCAAGCTCTCGCTTATCATCCCGTTCCCGGGTGGTCGCACGCTTGTCATGAAGCTTCTTTCCGCGCACCAGGGCAATCTTCAGCTTGAGGTGCTGGCGCACGAAATACAGGGCGAGGGGCACCATCGTCATTCCCTTTTCCCGGCTGGCCTTTTCGAGGCCCATGATTTCGCGCTTATGGGCCAGCAGTTTTCGCGTGCGGGTGGGTTCGTGATTCTGCTTGCCCGCGTGTACGTATTCGGGGATGTGGGCCCCCACCAAGAAGAGCTCCCCCTCCTTGGCCCGCACGTGGGCCTCCGCCAGAGAGCAACGCCCTGTGCGCAGACTCTTGACCTCGCTCCCGAGCAGGACCAAGCCCACCTCGAGTTCCTGCAGAATCAGGTACTCGTGCCTCACCTTCCGGTTCTGGGCCACCAGGCGGGGTGCATCGGGGTCAATCTTCTTCATCCCCCCCATCTTGCCAGCCCGGAGCCCTGGGGCCAATTGCCAAGTGGAAAGAGGTTTTCCCCACCCGTGCGTTGACGGGCTGGGTCGGGGGGCTGTATGTTCCTCGCCCCTAGCCCGGGTGGCGGAATTGGTAGACGCGCATGGTTCAGGTCCATGTTCCTGCAAAGGAGTGGGGGTTCGACTCCCCCCTCGGGCACCACATCCCTTTCGGATGTGAGAGGGTCAATAACCTCGAAAAGCTAGATAGGGGCAACCAACCCCCTCTTTCTCATTGGTTTGTGCAGCTAGCGGTTCGCTTGGACCCAGCAATTACCCCATGACCCCGCCTCCGATATCTCCCAGTTTTGGCGCATTGCTCTTGGCCAACGTCAAGGTGCTCCTGGGAGTCACGCTGTTCATGACCTTGGCGTTTTTCCTTTGGCGAGGAATCGCAGCTCTGTTCCCGGAAATCGCCTGGCTCCAGGGCCCCATGGGCTAGATCCGGTGTGCCGGAGACTGAACTCAGCGCCCTGCGCCGCCGGGGGCACGGTAAATCAGTACGGCACGTTTACCCGCAGCTCCCGGAAGTTCGTATTCCAACACCGTGTCAAAGTGGAACCCCAAGCGCTGGGCTTCCCGCTCGCCGGCTTTCACTTCCCGGGACCAGGATGCTCCCTTGAGCAAGATCAACTCGCTGAAACGTTGACGCACCTTGCGCAGCAAACGCACAGTTTCACGCACGCTGGACAGGGCTCGCGTGACGACCACGTCCACGCCAGCGCCGCCTAAGTAATCTTCACCCCGAGCTTCCACCACCGATGCGTTGGAAACCCCCATGGACTCAACCGCCGCTTCTAGGAAACGGACGCGACGCCCGCGGGACTCACAGAGAGTGACGGAACAATTAGGTT
>CALEMP010000036.1 GCA_937910685.1 uncultured bacterium | reverse complement strand
GATCTGGGTGCGCGAGCTCTAGGGGGTTCGACTCCAAAGGCGCCAACCCTTGGACAGCAACAGCATGCTGTTTCCGCTGTTCCATACAAAAAGAGGTCGAACCCTGCGGGTCCGACCTCTTTTTGTAAGTGGTAGCGGGGACAGGATTCGAACCTGCGACCTCCGGGTTATGAGCCCGACGAGCTACCAGACTGCTCCACCCCGCGTCACGTTTGTGGGGCGGATCTTAGCGATCGGGTGGGGGGATGCAAGCCAAGAAAGGGAAAGAGTTAATTTCCTCCCCCACCTTCGGGTTTGGGGTCGGTGTCCTTGGGCGCCTCGGGAGGTTCGGTTGCCTCATCCACAGAGCCTCCAGCGGGCTCGCTGGGCGGAGCGGGGGCTAAGAGTCCCGCGAGGGTCTTGAGGCGCACGTGATTTTCCCGGGTCTCCATCAGGGCCGCCAGGGGGTGCGAAGAGAGGGCGGGGGGAAACTCGGTCAAATAGGCCTCGGCGGCTAGCGGGTCAGGCACGTCCCCCACCAGAGACCGGGGACCTTCGAGCAAGGCGCTATCGTTTGCTGCCAGCACGTCGTTCACCCAGTTTTCCAAATCCTCCAGGCGCCGGGACCCGGTGGTCAGGGCCCAGGCCTCCGCGTGAATCACCAAGGCCATGAGGGTGCTCGCGAGGCGCGGGCCCCGGGTGGCGTCCTCGTCCGTGAGGTGAGTGCGCAGCAAGACCGCTCCCCGGCGCAGATCCTCGGACGAGAGCGCTCCGTGAATGGCCCCTCCCTGTTCGCAAAGGCTGGCCATCAATTGGGCGGCGGGCCCGGTGCGGCCGAGCCGGTCCAAGAGCAGGAAGCGGTCGCGCATGAGTTCCGGAACCATGGACGGCTGCTCAGAATTGGACTGGGCAAGGACCCGGGCGGCGTTGAGTTCCGCAAGAGCTTGTTTGGCGAGGGCTTCGTCGGGCACTTCAAGGCTCGTGGCGGAATCTCCGCGCAGCAAACCTCCCAAGTGCAAGCCGGCCAGAGACTGTTGCCAATTTTCCCCGGCGGCGGGCGCGTGCACCTGGAGCAATCGCTCCCGGGCGGGGACACTGATGGCCCCAGGGCCTCGGGCGCGACGGAGGGTGTAGGCCAAGGCCAGGACCTCCCCGTGCTGGGCCGCAGAAAGTTGACCCACAGAATCCACCGGTAGAGCAGTCACCAAGCGCAGGGCCGCGGGCAAATCCTGGCCAACCACCAACCAGTGGGCAGCGTGCAACACGGCGACCGCATCACGACCCGCCAGCGCGGCAAGGGTCGCGGTCAAGTCCGCGGAGTTGATCAGGGCTGGGTCGCGAAGACGCAAGAACGTCTCTTCGCTGGTCAAACGGACCAAGTGTTCTGAGGAAGGGATTTGGGCCACCAGGGAAAGCAGGTCCCCTAGAACTTCCGGGTCGGACTCCAGAGCCAAGCGTTCGAAAGCAGGGTCCAAAACCTCAGCGGGCTCGCGCTCGAATCGGCGAATCAAGGGCTGACATTCCGGGGCCAAGAGCGCCTGCAAGGCTGCCCGGCGCACCAGCACATTTTTGTGGCCGGCTAAATCCTGCAACTCACGCAAGGCGGCCAGGGCTTCGGAACCTCCCGCATCGGCAGCAGCGATGGCCGGGCGCACCGCTACGCACAACTCCACCAACAGGGCCGAAGGTGCGCCGCGTGAACGCAACATGGCGACGAAATCACCAAGGTCCGCGCTGCGCAAGAGCAACGGTGCTCCGGCGGCGGCCGCGGTGGCTAAGCCTGGCTCGGTGCTGCTGTTGTCAAGAAGCGGCGCCAGGAGGGGCATTAAATCAACAGCATGGTTGTCGGGCACACCATCGGTGGCACGTTCTGCCAGCAGGCGCCAATCTTGCAAGGCCCGTTCGGCCAGGTCCTGATCCAACAGGGGTGCTTGACGCAAGATTCCAGCCAACAATTCACTGCCCAGGTTCAGTTCACCGGCGCTCAAGGGCTGCCGAGGCAAAGCGTGCAACATTGCGGGATAGAGGTGCTCCCGTTGCTGGGCATGAATCCCCTGAAAGAGCACCATCACCGTGCCAGGCGAGGCCAGGTCGTCTTCCGCGGCCGAACTCAAGAGCAACGCCACATCCAGCAGTGTCACAAAAGTTTCGCCGTCAAGCTCGCGCTCTAGGCTGGCAGCCAGGACGGACCAAGCTGCTTCAAGCTTGAGATCCTGGGCGGTGACCGCAGAGGTCAAGCGCTGGGCCGCGGCGCGTCGCAGGTAGGGATCGGGTTCAGATTCCTCCAGCAAGACCACCGCCCGCAGGGGTTCATGGACCAGGAGGGCTTCGGTCAGGTTGCGGCGCTCTAAACTACCGGCGCGCAATTCCTTCATCATCAGCGGGCCGATGGCAGCAGGCGTCGCCGCCAAGAACATGCGCCATTCATCCCCATCGCGGTGCCAGCGGCCGTAGAGTTGCGCGAGGGCCTGGGTCGCCGAGTGACGCACGCGCTCGTGATCATCCGCCAGCCCCAATTCCAGCAGCCAGGTGGAGTCATGTAACTCTAACGAGCCGCACACGCGCAGGGCGGCGCAACGCAGATGGATGCCTCCCCCAGCAGGGGCTCCACTCACGCCACTCACCAGGTCAAGCAAACGCCCAATAATCAGAGCCCTCCGTCCGGAGCCACCCTGAAGTTCGGTCCGCAGCAGATCGAGGGCCTCTTGCTGTTGGGATGCACGGCGTTGGGAGCGGGCCATGGGCAGGCCAGTGGGAACCGGGCTTCCTGCTTGCAACACCAAGAGGTCGATCATCTGCGCAGGTGTCGTCGCGAGGGCTTTTTGCACCGCCCCTTGAAGAGCCTTCCCTTCCAGGGATCCCATGCGTCGCCGCAGATCTTCCTGGCTCTCACCCGCAACGGGTGCAACACCAGAGTCCTGGGCTGCTTGAACCGTTGGGGCAAAAACCACGGCCCTGATGAAAAGCAAAGTGGCCAGCAAGAAGGCCTGCAAAGCGCGCGAGCGCAACAACCGGACACAGACTCCCCTTGGGCTTAGGAACTCTAGGACCTCTGAGTGTTGCTGCACCCTTGGAATCTTAGCCGAGACGCCTACTCTTATTGCTCTCCAAAGTGCCCAAACCGTGCTCGCACATGGGCCCGAACCAAATCTAAGGCTGCTTCCGTTCCTGACTCGCCAAGTTCCAGCGCAGGCCCCGCGACTTGTTCGTACCAAGGGGCACGTCGCCGGCGCAGTTCTTCAAACTCATCGGATGGCGCCTTGCCGGTCAAGCTTGGACGATTGCTGGCATCGGATTCCAAGCGCTGGGCCAAGAGGTCCATGGGTGCGTCCAACCAAACGCAGGCTAGGTCTTGGAGCCTTTTGCGATTGACCCCGCGTTCCACCACGCCTCCGCCCGTGGCCAAGACCATAGGGGTATCTCTGGGTTGCACGAGCTCGGCCAACAATTCCTGTTCCAGATCGCGGAACCCTTCAAGACCCCGTTCCTCGAGCAGATCCCCCACCGAATCGGCCCCATGGCGATCAGCGAGTTGCGTGTCCAAATCCACGAACCCCCAGCCGAGACCCTTTGCCAAGGCGTAACCAAGGGTGCTTTTGCCCACGCAACGCAAGCCCACGAAAATCAGCAACGGTGCGCTCATCCCCGGCCCTGCGCCAGGGCCCCTTCAAAGGCGGCGCGCAACAGGGAGTCGTCCGCTTGATGACTCGTGAACAGTTCGAACTGACTTGCGGCCTGGCGTACGAACCATTCTGCACCGGGGATGCACATACAACCCCGTTCTTGAGCGGCCGCAAGGAGCGGCGTGCGCACGGGCCGGTAGACCGCATCGAAGACCAGAGATCCTGGACGCAGGAGTTCCGCAGGGATAGGCATTTGGTCGCCGGTGGCGCGCGGGGTGTCTTCAGAGTCGGGGCCCACTGAACCCAGTGGCGTGCAGTGGATGAGGATGTCGTACGACACCGAGCCTATATCTTCCCAACGCACCGCCTGGCAGCCCATCTCATGGGCCAAGACCCCCGTGCGATCCCCGTCGCGTCCAGCCACAGCCACCGTGGAACCAATATCCAGAGCCGCGCCGATCGCCGCCCGCGCCGCGCCTCCGGTGCCCAGCACCAACACTTGGGCCAGGGCCATGCCGACCGGTCGACCCGGCTCCTTCGACCACACCCCGAATGCTTTCTCCAAGCAAGTCCGCACGGCACTAATGTCAGTGTTCGCGCCGGTCCAAGACCCATCATTGCGGCGCACCAAGGTGTTTACCGCTCCAAGGGTCTTGGCGCGCTCTTCCATGCGTTTAGCCCGCACGGCCGCTCGCTCCTTGAAGGGTGCGGTGACCGACAATCCGCGGAAAACAGGATCATCCGCCAGGTCCAAGAACGCATCGAAGTCCTTGGGTTCAAAAGCCACATAAACCCCATCGAGTCCCACGTGCTTAAGGGCCATCCCATGAATAAAGGGAGACACGGAATGCCCGATGGGGTTGCCAACCACCCCGAACACAGCGGTTTCATGGGAGAGGCCCCCGGGGGGCAAGATCCCGAGCAATTCTCCCAATCGCAACTGCCCAGGAGCCGTGGGTTCTTGGGCTTCTTCCCCGGGCATGATCGCCGGCGCAGCATAGGTAAAGGGAGAACCAAAAATCGGCGCGAGAATTCGGGTGAAGGAACCCGCGGCGCCGGAACAAAAGCCAATGGTCCCGCCGCGTGTACGGCGCAGGTGGCGCAGCATACGCAGCCCGTCCTCGGTGCAGTCCGCATGGGTCACGAACTTGACCGCGTCGCCCTCATAAAGAACCTCGCGTATTTCTTCGTCCAAGGCCACCAGGTCTTCGGGCGTGCCGTCCAACTCATGGCGACTGACGATGCGGTGGCACGGGGGTTCCACCTCCCCAAGCTCAAGGCTCAAGCGCCAATCGATGTCCACAAACCGCGCACCTGCCACGGCCGCATCCCGCAGCAAGGCAAAATGTTCCTCTTGGGTCCCGCCAAAAGTGCCAAAGGCCTCAGGTCCGCCGATGGTGACGATCACCGGCTTAGGGCAGGCCTTGAAGAACGCGCGCATGGCATCCATGCCCGGGTGAGGGATCTCATCCATGCGCAACTCCACAAGATCAGCGAGTTGCGCCTGGCGCAAAGCCCGTTGGGTCAGGGTCGCCCAATCAGGCGCCAGGAAAGAAGTGACGATGGCCATTGGGGTAAGGTGGCAGAAGCGCGGCTGGGCTTCAACCCTCCTCAGGGTCGAAAGCCATAGCTTGCATGTGTTCGATCAGCTGGGAATAGAGCGCCCGTGTCTTCGGATCCATGACGGCCAACTGGCCTGCGAGCACATCCTGATCTCCGCGGGCCGCGGGTCCGGTCAAGGCTGCCCGGGGCCCCTCGCGGGATGCTTGCTCGGTCATACTGAACAGCAACGCGCCTAGGCCTTGGCGCAAGAGGTGGGGTTCGGGTAGATCCTCGGCGACCAGATCTTCCGCTAAATCAAAGAGGGCAGCGGCTCCCCCGGCCAGGAGAGACGCCGCAGCGTGGTAACGGGCCTTTGCGCCGGGACGATTGGCCAACAAAAAGGGATGGCCCCCGAGCCCTTCGGCAATGGCGCGCCCGGCCCGTACCCCATCGGGTTCACCCCCCAAGCACCAGGTCAAACCCAGCATCCAATCAGGATCGGTCTGCCCGGAAAACGAGCCCAGGGGATGGGCCCAACCCACGGGACATCCGTGGTTGGTCAGGGCAGCTAGCACGCCGCAATCGTGAAATCCGCTGGCGTGCAACACGCTTGTCCCGGGATTGAGGCGAGGGACAAGGGCTTCGGCCACTTCGCAAATGGCGTCGTCCCGCACCAGGATCAAAACCACATCGCTTGTGATGGGCGCGTTGACTTCCAGGAGTCCTGCATCACAGGATTCGCTGATGGTACCTGCGGCGGATTGATTGCGCCCGCCGACGGTGACGCCAGGACCCAAAGCCGCGAGGCGAGGTGCGAGGGCCCGGGCCACACGGCCTGTTCCTTCAATATGGATGGTGTTCATGGGATCAACTGCGGGAGACCAGTCTAGGCAAGGGGCAGGGCCTCTAGGAATCGCGGGTGATGGCCCCCACGTTCGCATGCACCCCGCACGGTTTGCAGCAAGTTCTCGGCCTCGGCCTGGTCCGCACAAAGGGAATAAAAGCTGGCGCCGCTGCCGGAAAGCACAAAATTCCGATCCAAGAGATCACGCCAAGCACGCAACTCGGGGATCGCCCGCAGGGCCGCCCCTTGCAGGTCGTTGTGTTGCAAAGCGCGAGCATCTTCGGCACTCAACCGGGACCAAACGGGGTCTTCGGGGAGCACGGCCGACTCCTTGTAAGGGAGCGCATCCAAGGCCAAAAACACCCTTGGCGTCGAAGCAAAGACATCGGGGGTCACGAGCACAATCCACCAAGCCTTGGGCGCTTCCAGCGCCTCCACCAGTTCGCCCCGCCCGCTGCAACGCCCCAATCCTGTGGAACGGGCTGCTTGAAAAAACACACAATCGGAACCCAGCCCCGCGAGGATCGATTGAGTCACCTCCGGCGTAATCTGTGCCCCGAGCAACTCTTGCAGCCCATGCAAGGCCGCCGCCGCATCGCTGGAACCGCCCCCTAGACCCGCGCCCGACGGGATCCGCTTGATCAGTTCTAACTCGACACCGGGGACCTCTTCGCCCGCCTGCTTGAGAGCCGCCAGCCCCTGCTCCAAGGCCGCCACCGCCAGATTGGAAGAATCCCGGGGCATGTCCTCCCCAAGGGCCGGCCCCCCAAGTTTTAAGTGCACCCCTGCAACCTTGGTTGGCTTGAGCCTCAACTCATCGGCCAATCCCACCAGCAACATGGTGGTGCGTAGCTCATGAAAGCCATCCTCCCGGCGGCCCAGCACCTCAAGGTCTAGGTTGACTTTGGCTGGGGCAAGAACCCGGACCTCTTTCATAGTCCCAGGTCGCCTCCATCCGTGTGCAACAGGAGGCTGTCGATCAAACGCACCTTGCCCGCCTTGGCGGCCACCAAACCCACCGCTTGGTCCAGGGGCCCGGTGGGGTCGCTTGCGGTCCAAGCAAGGGGATCACGAATGGCTGCGTACTCCACACTCAAAGCAGAAGCGGCTAAACCTTCAGTCAAGAAATCCCGTAGGACACCGGCATCCCGTTCCCCTTTCTGCCAAAGAACGCGGGTTGCCCCAAGGGCGCGCTGAATCACAGGAGCCTCTTCACGCCACTCTAGGGTCAAGAGCAAGTTGCGCGAGGAACACGCCAAGCCATCTTCTTCACGAATGGTGCGGCACAAGACCACCTCTGGATTCCCCCGCGCCTTGGCGAGGTCACGCGCCACGAGGCACTGCTGAAAATCTTTGAGACCGAAATAAGCGCGCGTGGGCTGGATCACCTCAAAGAGACTGTTCACGATAGTCGCGACCCCCATAAAGTGCCCGGGGCGGAATTCCCC
>CALEMP010000035.1 GCA_937910685.1 uncultured bacterium | reverse complement strand
CCGAGGGCAAGCACCTAGTCATGGGATCAGCCCCAAGACACGCTAAAGGGGGGGCACGAGCGAAGAACCTCGCTAGGCCTTGGGGTCATATGCGCCTCCTTGCCAACTCCGCCCTTACCCTCGCCCGCGCCTCGGCCGACATTTGGGTCACCACGACCCTCTTTCCCACCACCCTTGGCGACAATCAACAGCCAACAACTCGCGGCGTTGCTAGGGGTCACACGGATCGCGGAGAGCTACATCCGCTCGCACCAGGAGGTAGCCCCAAACAGACCGATCTCATCCAAGACTTAGCACGACGCGTCGCCCTAAAGGTGATGCTGAGAAACGCAATCTGCCCGGAAAGTGAGCCCGGCAACCTTGAGTTAAGCGAGGATGAGCTCGACGCCTTACGGGCCATCGGCTATGGCAATTAGTTCGGTTAGCGGGATCGCCCCAACCAGCCCGACCTCCTGTATCCTTCCTCCTATGCTGCTGACCCTCATCCCCCTCCTGCTCTTTCCTATGGGAGCTTGTTCCCCGGCCACCGTTCAAGAGGATGTGGCCGTGCGCCTTGAGAGGGCTTTTCCCCAGCTAGAGTTTCAACGGCCGATTTTTCTGACCGGCGCCGGCGACGGCACTGACCGGGTTTTTGTGGTAGAGCAAGAAGGCCGGATCCATGTGTTTGAGAACCAGGAGGACCCCGAGGGGACCGGGATCTTCCTGGACATTTCGGACGAAGTCAGCCGCGAAGGAAATGAGGAGGGCCTACTAGGGCTCGCCTTTCATCCAGAGTTCGCGCAGAACGGCTACTTCTATGTGCACTACTCGTCTTCGGTTCAAGACGAGGTGGGCATCGTTGCGCGCTATCAGGTGTCATCGGAAGATCCCAACCAAGCGAACCGTGACTCACGCAAGGTGATCCTGGAACAACCCCAGCCCTGGCGCAACCACAACGGGGGCATGCTCGCCTTCGGGCCCGATGGGTATCTCTACATAAGTTTTGGTGACGGGGGCAGCGGTGGTGATCCAAAACGCAATGGCCAGAACCTAAGCACTTGGCTCGGTGCGATCCTGCGCATAGACGTGGACCAAACCAGCGAGGGCAAGGCCTACGCGATCCCCGCTGACAACCCCTTTGTGGACACCCCCGAAGCCGCGCCGGAAATCTGGGCCTTGGGCCTACGCAACGTCTGGCGCTTCGCCTTCGACCGCGCCAACGGGGACCTTTGGGCCGGGGACGTGGGCCAAAACGAATGGGAAGAAATCCACATCATCGAGCGCGGCGGAAACTACGGCTGGAGGAGATTCGAGGGCATGGTCACCTTCGACAAGAACACTGATTTAGCCCACGGGACCCACTCAGAACCCGTCGCGGTTTATCCGCGCAATGAAGGAATCTCGGTCACCGGCGGTTATGTCTATCGCGGATCGCGCTTTCCAAACCTGGTGGGCGCCTACGTCTACGGCGACTATGTCACCGGCAACATCTGGCGCATCAGCCGAAATCCAGAGGGCGGGTTTGTCAACGAACTGGCCGCTCGCAGTGGTCGCACCATCGCATCCTTTGGCGAAGACGAGGGGGGCGAGATGTTTGCCACAGCCTTCGACGGCCACATCTATCGCGTGGTACCCAGCAAGGATCCGGCGGATGCGGTCCTCCACTGGCCGCGCAAACTTTCAGACACGGGGTACTACCTCAAGGGCAGGGACCACACTCCGGCCCAAACACTCATTCCCTATGATGTGCGCGCGCCCTTCTGGTCGGACGGGGCTGACAAACTGCGCTACCTGCACTTGCCAGAGGGCAGCCAGCTGGAGTGGACCCCTGAAGGGGCTTGGGGTGTTCCCGTTGGAGCGGCCTTGATCAAGACCTTTGAAATCGATGGACTTACCCGCAGGCGCACACTGGAAACCAGGGTCATCAAACGCACAGAAACCGGCTGGCAAGCGGCGGCTTATGTTTGGAAGGGCAAGGATGCAATCCTGGCCCCCCAGGGAAAATCGATCAACTGGTTGATCAAAGGGGGCAAGGCCTCTTGGCAAGTGCCCTCATCTTCCGCCTGCGCAGCCTGCCATGTGGACGCCGCTCAGTACGCCCTCGGCTTGACGACCCAACAGCTGCAGGGAATGCCCGGGCCCAATGGGGACAACCAACTAACCAACTGGATCACCCAGGGTTGGCTCAAGGCGCCGGACAACTACGAAACTGCGGTGACGACCCAGCTGGTCAACCCTCATGATGAACAAGCGCCCCTTTCCGACCGCGCACGCAGCTGGCTGCACGTGAACTGCGCCATGTGCCACCAACCAAATGGTCCGGGCAACGCGATGATTGACCTGCGACTCAGCACAGAGTTGACGCAGATGGGTCTCTTGAACACGGTACCCACCCAGGGAGACTTGGGGATTTCCGGCGCAAGAATCATCAAGCCCGGTTCACCGGAACTTTCGATCCTCCTAAGGCGGATTTCGGTCCTCGACGAAGCGCGCATGCCCAGCGTGGGTGTGCATATGGTTGACGAACGCGGCGTAGAGCTGATCGCCGATTGGATCAAGAGCCTCAAGCTTCGCTAGAGCACGCGGAGAGTTCGAGTGAATTCCGGTTGGACTCCGATGAGTCCATCCGCGCCCATACGCCAAATCCGGCCGCACCAGAGCCCACACAGGGCGCGTTCCATTGATCTGCACGGGTCAAGAAAACCTTCCCTGGGCGCTTGCCGTAGGTGTCGGGCAAGTCCGCAACTGATGCTTGTAACCCGGCGGATGCGCTCCCGGAAGCCCCTCCATGCAACCTCAACGACTTGCGATCAACACTCGTCTCAATCGGGTGCTCTGATTATTTTTCCGTTGCCAGCTTCAAGGCCGCCTCGCCGCCCACTACGGGCAAGCTCAGGGAAGTCCCACCCAGGTCCACGGAAAGCTCGGTTCCGGCCTTAGGCCAAAGGGTGAACTCCCGGTCGCTGGAAAAAATCATCAGTCCGAGCTGCTGGCCAGCAGGGATCACCTGGTCGTCTGGCTGAAGGGTGAACGAGAGCTCAACAAACTCACCCGGAATCAGGGCTTCACTCTCGCGCAGGGAGGTCTGGTTCTGCGGATCCGCCCAGCCTCGGGTGACTAGGTTTGCGTTGATTTTACCTTTTTCCGTCCACGGCAAGGACACCAGCCACACCGAAAGGTTCGCCGCGGGGCGACTCGACGCCAAGCGAATGGTCAACTCGCTGTAACCCGACAAGTGCAAGTCCTGCTTCAGAATGGGCGTAGCAAAGAGCAGCCGATGATTCGAAGATCCGACCTTTGCAAGGTCGCCACCCTTGAAGGCCACGTCATCGACTAAGACCTGTACACCCTTGCCGCGCTTGCCACCCAAGGTCCCAACGCCAGTTCCGTCTCCGTTAGGAAAGACATCCACCGCCTCCGCTTCGGGGTGAGGATACTCGGCATAGGCCGTGGGATTCTTGCGGCTCTTGCCCTCGCGCACGACCCAACTGCGCGCGTCTTTCTCAACGTCGTTCTCAACACCGCATACATAACGGGTGAACCAGCGGTTCATCTGATCGGCCGGCGGTGGACCGCCGTGTCCCCCCTGGTGCAAGTAGATCTGGCAGGGCGTGCCCTTGGCCTTGAGGCCTTCATAGATGCGCACACTATGATCGGGCATCACATTCCAGTCGTTAAACCCATGGGCCAGCAACACCGCAGCCTTCAAGTCCCCTAGCTGGTTCGCATAGTTTCGGCCTGCCCAAAAGTCATTCAGGTCTCCGGTCAAGCGATCCGCGCCAGCCACAAGGATCTCATCGCGCACATTGCAATCGCACCACTCACGGCCCTCGGGGTAGCCCGAGTTGATGAAATCGTAGAGCACATCCACGTCCTCGCCCATGTATCCGCCGGGATGGCGAACGAGGCCGTGGGAGCGATAGTAGTGGTAATAGGAGGTGTTTGGCGAAACCGGGATGATTGCCTTGAGGCCTTCAACCCCTGTGGTTGCGGCGGCCAAAGGGAGGGTTCCGTTGTACGAGGTTCCGGTCATGCCAACGTTGCCAGTGCACCAGTCAGCCACGACCTCTTCGTCACCGTCAACACTCGTGTAAGCCTTCGCGCGGCCATTGAGCCAATCGATCACGCACTTGGGCGCCTGCGCTTCGTTGGTTCCGCCAACTGTGGGGCACCCTTCGGAGAGACCCGTACCAGGTGACGCCGAGTGCACCACCGCAAAGCCACGGGGAACCCAAGTACTAGTCAGGGTACGGGACATGACTGGCCGCTTGCTGCCGTGACGAATCGCGGGGGGGTGTTCGTGCATGGGAGGCTCATCACCTAGTTCATGCTTGGGGTCCCAAAAGTACTGCTTGCCATTCGAACCCACACCGCTGAAGTACGGGCTGGTTTCATAAATCACATGCACCTTGAGGCTCTCCGTTTTGGTCTGCAACGGCCGTGTCACATCCACATGTAAACGGTCCGGATCCCCGTCCCCATCGCTGTCAAAATCCGCTTCGACCCACAGGTCATGCTGAATCCAATCGCTGGACTTCTTGAAGCCCGGCACGGTTTGCGCCATGCCGTCCTTAAAAACTTGAACGGTCGCGGTCTGGGTGAACGCGCTGGCGCTGAGGACGACGGCGGCTAGGGCGCTGATAATGAATCGGGGCATGGTTTTCATGCCCCAGACTCTAACCCAAGCAGCGCTTCAAAATCTCGGCATCTGCCTCGAGAGAGTCAGGACCGAGGGGGCCAAAGGAGAAACGCACAAAGGAGCCATGTGGGCCGTCGTCCCCCCTGCGGGCCATGTCGCACAGGGTGCCGGGCAGAATCCCCGCCTCGTGCTTGAACAATCGCTCGTTGAACTCATGGGCGGTCAATCCGCCGGGCAATGCCCCCCAGTGGTAGAAACCTCCGGTGCCGGAGTACAGCTCGATTCCCAGGTCCGCAAGAAGCGCCCCATAGCGCTTTCTTTGACTGGTGTAGAAGTCTCCAATTGCTTGACGCGCATGGACCACGCGCTTCGGATCAAGCAGCCCCGTCACATACAACTGGGAAGCCCGCGAGACGCCCCCCATGCCAAAAGACGAGTAGTTGCGGAAGATCTCGATGTGTTCACGGGATGCAATCACCCAGCCAATGCGCATGCCCGGGACCTGCAAGCCCTTGGTGGCGGCGCCCACAATGAAGAGGTTGGTCTCGTCGATGTTATCCACGTACTTGATCGCGCTCTCGGGCTCTTCTTCGGTGAAGAACTCATAGGCCTCGTCGATCACAGCCCCTCGGGACGCGGTGCTGTAGTGCTGGACCATTTGCTGCAGGGCCTCACCCCGAACCGTCACGCCGGTCGGATTGCAAGGGTTGCTCTTGAGCAGGAAAGCGTCATCGCCCTGGGGGTGTTCGTCTAGGCCAGGTCGAAAGCGATTCTCGACACAGCTAGGGATCAAGGTATGGGGACGGCGGAGCAATTGCAGCAGGTCCCAATAGGGCGTGTACTCGGTCTCTTCCACCGCTATGGTTCGCTCTCCATCGAGAAACGAAAGGACCGCAAACAGCGCGGGACGACCACCCGCAAAGATCGCCACGTTTTCCGGCGCAATCGTCGAACCGTAGGTCGTGTTGTAATAATCCGCGAGTGCCTGCCTTAGCTCCGGTTGGCCATCGGCCTTGGGATACATGCGGTCCTCATGGTTCACTTCGATCGTGCTGGGCAACTCTGGTCCGCCCGGCACAGGAACCGTCAGGGGGAATCCCTGTGCCCAGGGGTGGGTCCCCTGATCGCCCATGTAGCGGCCGGTGACTTCGTTGAAACGAAAAAGGGTTTCGTAGATCCCCATGGGGGGAAAGGAGCTAAGAATCATGTCAGAAGGTGTGGCTGGGGATGCGAGAGCAGGGTAACGATTCGAAACGGGAGCCCGCCACTTGAAGGCCTGAATGAGGCGCCATTTTCAGGCGGGACCAAGGAGCGTGCGCCTCCTGCCCCTACTGACCCGGGTTCTCATTTTGAGACAGGGGCCCCGCCAGGAGGA
>CALEMP010000034.1 GCA_937910685.1 uncultured bacterium | reverse complement strand
TTGGTTGACGAGCGTCGGTCAGGATGCCTTTGCAGAGTGGACCGCAATGGCTCCGGAACATCTGCGAGCTCTTGACGCACTTGCGCTCTGGATTGACGATCCCCGAACTGATCTGGACAGGGAGATTCCTGATTTACGATCCCCTCGCCAGTGGGTTAACAAACTGCTCGACTCGTTGCCCGCCAGGCCGCGAACAGTCTTGGAGTTACGGTATGGCTTGGCGGATGGCAGTGCCCCGCTAACTTTGGTCAAGGTTGGCAAGATCGTGAAGTTGACGAGAGAGAGAGTCCGGCAGATAGAGTCTGGCGGCCTTGAGAGACTCTCCAATGGACGGAATGCACGTATCGCCAAGAACCTACTTCGAATGATACTGGAGCATTCCTCCTGGCGATCTTGCCAACCTGTCGCCACCGAGCGTGGACGTTCTGCTCTCCGAAACCGCCTTGATGCCGTCGGTCGGTTGGTCCTTGACCTTGTTGATCTGTCAGAAAATGAACTGCTTCAAGAGTTTGGCACCTTGGTAGGAACACGCTACTTCCCGGGACTGAAACTCTCTGAACGCGCGTTCGAAGTAGCCAAAAAAATCGAGGGAACCGAGGGGCTCCCCACACTTCCGTGCCTAATTGACCTGATGGTGGAAAGTCTGCCAGGCATGGCATCACTCGAACGCGAAGATCAGGAGAAGGCCCTCTTTGCCTCAGGGAGGTTCGAGTTGATCGGCGGATACGTCTTGCCACGCCCTTCAAGAATCTGGATGCGGAGAGCAGTGGCGCTCCACAGTACCGCCCTTGCGTTCCAGGTTCCTCTCCCATACATCGCGCTCCCCTATCCCGAGCAGTTTCCAGGATTGTCGCTTGGCGGGGGGGACGACATTGGGAGGCGTGGCATGGAGGCGCTGCTCAAGGCTCCACATCTATTCGTCAGACTTGGCGACTTGGGATGGTGCCCTCTACACGCTCAGGAGCGCCCAACCGCACCTCGACCGCCCAAGAGTGCGACACTGGGAGGAGTCGCCTGGGCTCCAAGAAAGGATTCCGCCCTAGGTGCAGTCGAAGCAGCAATAGGCCAGATGGGTATTGCCAGTTTTGCTGAGCTGCGTCGCGAGCTCAATGCAGATACTCCTCACGGGCTGCCATCGGGGACTATCGCTGGCGTGATCATTCAGAGGCCAGACCGGATCACCGCGTAGTGCCCGGAGCTTACTCACTTGCAGGGGATAACCTCGCGCCACATCTCGCCAAGCTGGAGCAGGTGGATCATGTCAAGAACTACGTCTTTGCCCGAGAGGCTGGTGAACCGATGTCCAGCTACCCGGCATGGAGCCCAGTGCTGGAGCACCGCTGGTGTGTTTGGGCGAGAGCTTTCGCACCCGTTTCTCTGTATCAGGCCCTTCTCTTGTGTTGCGACCCCGAGGAGTGGCCAATTACTGAAGAACAGCTGCGGTTCTGGATTGCAGAGAAAGCTCGTTCGGGGACAGCCGCACCGCTAGCCCGCCCCTCGCCTTCCTACTCCCCTTCAACGCCAACCCCGGAAGATCTAGTCTCAACTTTGATCGATACTAGTATCGGAGGTGGCACGAGCTGGCATCGGATTAACCGCATCCTAAACCTACGATCCGATGTCTACGCCGCGTGGCCCGTCCTGGCTCTTCTGGTGTATTCAGGTGTTGTGACAGCTGCTCCTGATTGCGGAGATTGGCACCCTGCTCGTCTAGAATCCCCCTGGTTTGATGGTGACTCTTGGCGGCAGATCCGACGTGAGCGGATGATGCGATCTAAGCTGACGTGGGGAGATGGACCTCTTTCAAGCTTTGTCGATACAGCCTATCAAGAAGCTGAACGGGGAGAGCTAGCGTGGATACGCGGTCGCATTCACGGCACCTTCATGGACATTCTGGGCCGAATGCGGCCAGTCCACAGTGGAACAGGCAAGCATCGACCATCTCTCGACGATATGCTCCTCGATACGCTGCTCGACCTACCCGGAGGACCACCGTGACGAGTAACCCTGAAATCATTGGCAATCCCACGAATCCCCCCCCCTCCTCCTCGCCAATTCACTCTCTGAAAGCGAGCTACCGCTCCGGAGAGGACGACCTCGTCGTGGACTTCTTCTCACCATTGCTCAGTGTGGCAAGTAGCTACAAACGCGCAGCTGGCTACTTCTCAAGCGGCGCACTTCGCTCCTGGGCTGGAGCGATCCCACCAATGCTTGAGTGTGAGGGCTCGATTCAACTCCTGATCTCACCCGAGCTCAATGAGACTGATCGTGCAGCGCTCGCCGAGGGAGTCTCACTGACAGATCGCGAGTTGGCGGAAGACGAACTAACGACGGCTCTCCTAGAGTCCGCAACGGAGGTCCAGTTCGGGGGTGCCACAGGTGCGGCCTGTGCAAAGCTGCTTACCTGGCTCGTGGCCTCAGACATCCTGGAGATACGCTTCGCGTTCCCTCTGCACACTGGTCAAGAGACGCTCTATCACGAAAAATTCGGGATCGTCACCACGCAAACAGGGCATTCGGTAGCGTTCATCGGATCAGCCAATGAGACGCTCGGGGGGCACGAGCGGAACCTAGAGCGTTTGATGGTCTTTCGGAGCTGGCAAATTGGCGAGGACTTGCGCATTCGGGATGAGCAAGCCGCATTCGCACGAGTTTGGGATGGGCATCCTCAACTTCGTGTGCGCAAGCTGACCATAGAGACCCTTCAAAAACTCAAGGCACGAGCTTCCAAGCAGCGGCCTGCAGCGCCGACGCAATCCGATTCCGAAGCTCCAAACCCCTGGCGACATCAAGATGAGGCTATGCAGGCCTTCATTGCCGCGCGACGCGGGATTCTTGAGATGGCCACAGGTACGGGCAAGACGCGCACAGCCTTGGGGATCATGGACCTCCTGCGGCAGGATCATGCGGTGGAGTCCATCATCATCGCGACGACAGGCAAAGACCTTCTCGACCAGTGGTCTGCGGAACTCCTGGGGTGGTGCGCGGACCGCGGCTGGTCTCTCCTCCGTCGAGATGGCGACCACAAGGGCGGGAGCGCGTACTGGATGGCACCACTGAGATCGGTACTCCTCATTAGCTGGCACTTTCTTCCTGGGGTCATCGAGCAACTGGAGTCTGGGATCAAGAGCAAGGCGATCTTGATCCATGACGAAGTTCACGGATTGGCCGCGCCCAAGGCAATGCAGATGCTCGAAGGGCAGCATTCGTCTTTCGGCTACACTCTTGGCCTTAGTGCGACTCCGATAAAGGACTACAGCGATGAGGGAAATGCCTTTCTCAGGCGTGAGGTGGGGCCGGTGGTGTTCCGCTTCGGCCTCGAAGAGGCCATCCAGCGAGGGATCCTAGTCGAGTTTGACTACCAGGCCCTTCCCTACGAGCTTACGGAGTCGGATAGGGAACGCCTGAGCAATGTGAATAGTATGGCCGCCGCCCGCAGGCACGCAGGCACACCGATGTCCAAGGAAGAGATCTGGATAGAACGAGCGAAGGTTTACAAGACGGCGGAAGAGAAACCAGAACGGCTGGCCGACTACCTACGTCTCGACTCTTCAATCCTTGATCGATGCGTTATCTTCGCGGAAACGAGGGAGTATGCCCATCCAATCTTTGAGCTCCTCCACGAACACGGCAAGAGCTACAGCCAGTACTTCGCTGCGGACTCGCCCAACACGCTACGCAGATTTGCGTCGGGAGAACTGGACTGCCTTGTCACCTGCCACAAGCTGTCTCAGGGCATCGACATTCAGAACCTCGGTTCAATTGTGATCCTCTCCTCGGCCCGCGCTAAGCTCGAGACTATCCAGCGGCTTGGACGTTGCCTACGGTCCGATCCGAACAACCAAAACAAACGTGCCCGAGTGCTCGACTTTTGTCTCCAAGAAGAGCCATCGGCCAAGCATCCTTCCGCCGACCACGAGCGCAGCGAGTGGCTCCGTGAGCTGTCGCAAGTCCAACGCCAAACCAGATGAACGCAACAATTCACAAGACGATCTTAGAGTGCCTGCGATGCGCTGTAGAGGAAGAGAAACAGGACCCCAAGCTCGCCGAGCGGCTGGAGGCTTGGTTGAATCAACTGGCGTCTGGCGACACAGGTGTCACCGAGGCACCGGATGAAACAAGGCGTATGCTTGAGCTTCTTCACAAGGTCATCAACTAGACCTGAACACAATGAAGCTCACCCTACTTGGTTGGACATCTTCAGGACTTCGCTGCCCAGACGCGGCCATCAACCTCTCCAGGAAAGATGGATCAGTGGAATCTCATCGAGTCACCCTAGTCCAAATGCCCAATGGCACAGGAAAGACCACCACTCTAGCTTTATTGCGCGCGGCGATGACCGGCGAAGCTCGATCATGGAGCTCCACAGCAGTGCAGAGGCTCCGTCGCCCAGGCGCCAAGAACGAGGAGGGAACTTTTGAGCTGCGCCTTGCTCTCGATGAAGTCCGGCTCACTCTTCGCATGAAGCTCGACTTCGCCCAGGGGATCGCGACCTACGCGACACAGTATCAGTCCCAGAACACACCAGCTTGGAGCCCCCCAGCTTCAGCTCGACCTTTCCTGCGTGAGGATTTCGTCAAGCTCTTTGTCTTTGACGGGGAATTCGCCGACGAGCTACTCGACCCCAGGAAAGCGGCGGCTTCTGATGCGATCTGCTCGCTGTTCCAGCTGCAGCTGTTTCAGGAGTTGGAGGAAGCTGCCCAAACCTACCTTCACGACAAGGTCAAGGATTCGCCGGTAAGTACACACTCCAAGGATGCCGTCAAGGAGAAGGAGGGCCTACTGAAAGAGGCCGAGGAGAACGCGCTCGATCTGAAGGAGAAGAGCGATGAGGTCACAGCGCGATTGCTTCAGCTTGAGGACGAACAGTCCGGTATAGCCAATGAGTTGACACAATTGGAGGACAAGACCAAGCACATTCACGATGACATCAGCAAGGCTGAAAGGGAAATCGAACAAGGTCAGAATGTACGCGACACACACTCCTCCGCGATGCTCATCGCGCTGCGTACACCTCTGACTCTTCACGCGCGGTTTCATGAGCAGTCCACAAACCTCATGGCTAGCCTTGATCGCCTCAAACTCCCCGCCCGAACTTCCTCGCAATGGTTTGATGAGCTCGCATCGGATGATAACGACGACTGCGTGTGCGGGAGGCCACTTGGAAGCGAAGAACGCGCTGCAATACAGGACCACAAGCAACGCTTTCTCGGAGATGACGTTCATGCAGTCCTCAATCCTCTAAAGTCTGCTATCCAACGAGATCTCGCAGCGCAGAAGAGCCAGCCTTCGGCGGGATCCACCCTTGCACAGGAGAGCAAGAACCTCGCCGCGACCTACTCTGATCTCAATCAGAAGAAGACCCTGCTCAGCCAGTGCCGACAGCAGCTCATCGCACATGGAAACTCTGATGAGCAAGAACTGGCCAAGAGACTGGGGGCGATTGATACCGAGACTAAGCAGCTCAGAGCGTTGCAAACTCTTTTCGCAGGCGATGATGGCCCCAAGAGTGTGGCCGCGGCCCAGAAGAAGGCGGACACATTAAGAGACGAACTACTCGCTGCCACCCAGACAGCCGAGATCGGGCATAGGACTCAAGTCTTGAAGAGGATCTTGAAGCGTAGTCGCGCGCTAGCTGAAGAGAGGCTCAAGGAGGTCATTCGCCAACGTTGCAACGATCAACTTCAGCAGGTGCTACCGAACGATCCACTTAGACTCTCAAGCATTGACAAGTCGCTGACGCTTGAAGGGCAGGAAAGCGGAAGCATGGGGCAGAACCTCGCCGTTGGATACACTTTCTTGACTGTGCTACTGTCTGAAGGAAGCCACGAGTTTCCTTTGATCGTAGATAGCCCCGCCGGGCCTCTCGACCACACTGTGCGGGGGCGCATTGCACAAATGGTCCCCATGCTCTGCCATCAGTTTGTTGCCTACATGATTTCGACTGAGCGGGAAGGCTTCGTTCCACCCCTCGAGGAAACTGTAGGCCAGTGTTCAGGAGGGAGTATCCAGTTTCTCACACTCGTTCGTCGCACCTCTGGTACAGAATCCAGGCTTCTTGCCGCACCAGAATCGGCATCGCAGACTTGGCAATCCTCGGAAGATTCCTCAGTCCTCGTGGAGGACCGTGAGTTCTTTATGAAGTTTGATCTTGATGAGGTGTAGAGATGAGTGAGTTTAAATGGACAACGGAGGCCACCAAGTGGTTTGACTCGGCCTTCGCGAGTGGGGATGGTCCGCTTAGAGAGAAGTTTGACCGTTACTACCTCTGCCTTATCCTTGGGCTCCTTCACGGACGTCGTAGCCAGCTCGAGGGCTCGCCTGACACCGTCATCGACTATTGGATTGGCAACTACAAAGGAACCAGGGAGCAAGTTCTCGCACTCCTTTTGTGTGCAGCCATCGAGAAGCATGGATTAGAATGGGATGATCGAGCCGATATCCAAGGATTATGTGGGGTGCTTTTTTCGCAGAGTGAACAAACCGGGCTCACGTCAGAGGGCATGGATCTTGCCAATCAATTTGCCTTTGGTGGCTACCGCCTCATGACCGAACGATACCCACACGACTCCGCCCCTCAATCCCAAGTCGAGCTCATCCAATTCGTGAGCAAGCTCATAGCCGACGCTCCTCCCCTAGCCACTTGATTTCTCCCATGTTGCGTACCCGAGCGTAGTGAGAACAGTGCTGCCCAATTGCGTCAAAGGGTTGCTGATTCTACTCAGCGCACGTGACTTCTCCAGGAGAGTAAGGGTCTCGCTCGGGGTCCACTGGTGCTTCCGTCATTCGCTGTGGGTTCAGGCGGCAAGTTTCAGATTCTCCTCTCCCCGGTGATACGCGGACACACCTGAGCCCGCAAGAACAAACCAAACGGGGGCGATCCGGGCCCTGAATACATCCAGGAACGACAGCTTCCTGGCCGCCAACCCCGCCTGCATAGCAGGGGCCCGGGTCATCGATCCGAATCCACGCAGGCCGCGCGGGCATCAGAAGTCGTCGTTGCAACGGCGCTGGCACCGTCGGTCCCGGATGGTCGCCCCATTTCCTGTGAGAATCGGACGGTGCTTTGGCAGTCCATCCTACGGAACGAAG
>CALEMP010000033.1 GCA_937910685.1 uncultured bacterium | reverse complement strand
AGCTGGAGTTTGTAGGTGCTCATACTAGATCCTTGAGAAAGTGGGCCATGCTTCTTGCGTAAACTTCGTAGGAGTACTTCTCCTCGACAAGTCTACGGCCTCGCTGGCCTAGCTGTTCCCTGGAGTTACTTTGCGAGAGTAGCTCCTGGAGCGCCATGACCCAGGATGCGTGATCGGTTGCGAGTAGTCCGCCGCCTTGTCTTAGAAGTTCTGCGTTCATTCCAATGTTTGTGGCGACTGCAGGAACTCCTGCAGCGAGATATTGAAGAATCTTGTAGGAGCACTTCCCCTTTGAATATTCCGACTCAACGGGGAGGGGCATCAGCCCGATGTCAAAGGATGCAATGACCGACTCTTGTTCGTCTAGTGACCAGGGGATGTTCCTTACCGTAATGCCGTCCAGGTCGTAGGGGGCGTTAGAGAGGACGACGAGTTCAATATCAAAAGTCTGGGCAACCGTCCGAAGGGGGGCGGCGATCGTTTCCAAGAAGGGCAGGTTCTCTTTCAGTCCAACCCAACCCAACCGGGTTGGGCCCAGGGTTTGACTATGTCTGCTGGACATGGGGCCAGTGGTTGGGACCGGGGAGGGGAGGACTGCAGCGGGGAGCTGGGTTGGTACGGTGGCGCGAAGGAAGTCATTACCGCAAATCACCGCATCTGCTGATCGAAGAATTCTCTTGAATCGATAGTCAGACGTTGGATTGAGTTCACCGGACACGTCGTGTGAGACTAGGTCGTCAAAGTCATAGACCATTGGCCTGTGAATGAACTTCAGGCAACGCAGCTGCTTCCCGGTTAGAAGGGTCTTGTAGTGGATGAGGATGTGTGCTCGCCGCAACTTGCGAAGAGTGCCTAGTGAACACCGGGTTAGGTCTTCTAGGTGAATCGTTTCCAGTTGGATGTCATAGGCCTTGAGGTAGGGAATTACCTGCTCGCACCGGATTCTCCATGAAGGAAGGTCCGGATTCGATGTGCTCGCAATGATATTCATGAACCTTTCACTGGTTGCCCTTGAAAGTCCAATAAGGGCCTGGGGGACAGGGACCGAATATGCGCTTCGTTCTCCAATTGAGCCTGCCGGTTGCTCTTCATGACTCCACGCGGGTTAGACTCGTTGTAGTAGTACATGACCCTATCGATGTGCAAGGAATGAGATCCCCCAGCCATTTCGAGCATGGGAATCATAGTTGCAAAGTCTTCCGTGCACTTCATTAGGTCTCCACGCTGGTCGAGGAGGTCACCGGGAGGGATCGCGTCCCACAGGAATCGCCGGAACGTTCGAAGATGACTGGCGGAGATCGGCTGTTGGCGAAATGTGCGGCGTTTGATGACTTCGGATTTGAAGGGATTCGAGATGCCCCTCTTTTTTCGGAGACCTAGGCGGTAGCGAAGGAGGTCTCGCCAAATGAGATAGCTGCCGTGCGTGATCCACACATTTGGATTCTGGTATGCATCTGCGACATACGAGAGTACCCCCTTGTCAGAGAGCCAGTCATCAGCGTCCAAAACAACGAAGACGTCGGAGGCCCCAGCTCCGGATCTGGACACGGCCTCCAGGCGATTGCACAGGGTGTATCGCCGCTCCTCATTCCGCTGTATTCTGAAGCGGCTGTCCGAACCAACGATCCTCTTAGCACGCTCGAAAGATCGATCCGATGAGGCATCGTCGACGTACATGCAGGTGAAGTCTCGATGCTTCTGCATGAGGAGAGATTTAAAACTCCGAGAGATCCACTTTTCGCAGTTTCTCCCCATAACGAGGAAGAAAAAGTGAGTCTTCAACGGGCCATGCTCATGTTTTTGATTGGCGTCTAGCATGGGGGGCTCGTAGTTGGCTTTCACTTGACCGTGGCGACCTAGATACTTCTGGCACTTGGGCTCCTTGGTAATGGTACTCGCGTGAGGTCAGCGGCACTCGGTCTCATGGACTCTAAGTGAGACCAGAGCCTCGGCGATACCTGGGGAGGGTGTCTACTGCAGCCGACTCAGGGCCATAACAGCCGGGGAGGTCCTCGGCTGACGTCGTTGACTGTGACGACTGCGCCTGAGTGTGGATTGGAAAGCTCATCGGCGACAGCCCGATTATAAGTGCAATGGAGACGTTACTAGTGATAAGCCCCTTGAGCGTTAGGAGGCATCTGCGGCCGAGCTGGGTGAGCCTCCCTTTAGCCTGGCTTTGTTTGCGATGAGCGCGGAAGTTGCGGTCACCTCGGGGAAGAACGAGAAGGATCGAGTAGTAAAGGAGGTTTGCGAGTTGTTCTATGCACTTGAGCGTCCAATGTAGGGGGGAGTAGCCTGGTTTCATCAGTGTAGATGCTTGGCCGTAACCCTCATGCCATTGGCGGAAGTACTCGATTTTGACCATCTGCTCTGTCAGGTGGTGGTCGACTTTGGGAGCGGGCGTGTAAATAATTTTCCCGCCGGTGGAGTGAATGCGACTGAAGAGCTCCGTGTCTTCGCCGGGGATTTTTTTATCCTTTCCCCACCCAAGATCTTCGCGAAACCCGCCAAGGGCAAGGGCCGTGGAGCGACGTACCGCTGCATTTCCGGTTGCAGGAAACGCAAACTCGGTACCCAGTTTTAGGGCCATTTTCTGATCACCGCAGTCGTAGTGCCCGATCGTTCCACCGCCTTCGGAAAAGAGCCCGGCCCTGAACCAGTCCGGTACAGGTGCGGGGAAGACCGGAAGGATAGGGCCGCCACCCCCGTCGACCTCCGGGGCGGTGAACACATCCCCCCAGGCGGAGGCCCAATCTTGATGGAACGTGACGTCGTCGTCAGCAAAAACCACGATACCTCCCTTGGCCTGGCGTAGACCTGTGTTTCTTGCGAATGCAACTCCTGGTTGCTCCTCACGAATCACGCGCAATTCGACAGGAAAATCAGAGGATATTGACCTTACTAGTTCGCTTGTGCCGTCGGACGACGCATTGTCCACCACAAGCACACTCCAAAATTTGGAATCCGCGTTACGCAACTCACCAGCTAGGCTTTCCAGACATCGGGCTAAGGAATCTCGCCGGTCCTTGGTGCATATTACTACGGTGAAGCTTGGGTGGTCCATTTTGGATGGGGCTAGTCTACTGAACCCTGCGCACGGCTCGTTTGCGAATACAGGAATGGTGGCACATTTTGTTGCTGTCCATAGGATCTTGTTGCCCCACCGAACACAGTCTATTTGGGAAGTCGCCGGGAGGCGAAAGGGAATCAAGCCGGGACCCCCGATAGGCGTCCATGCCAATGAAGCGTGCCGCGCTGTGGATAATGGCGCTTGTGTCACCTCGATTAGCGAATTCAGCCACCGGTTTTGGTCGTCCACAGCTGAGTATCCAATTGAGGACCTTGCACGCAATCACGACCCCACCCTTCTGCGCAAAGAGACCGCGGGCCTGAAACTTGCCCCCTACCGCTTCCCATCAACCGAGCGTACAAAAAGGCTCGCGAGGGCCACTTC
>CALEMP010000032.1 GCA_937910685.1 uncultured bacterium | reverse complement strand
TTTCAACAGGCCAATTTTTGCTGCAAAGGTCCCTTTTTATGTGGCCACTAACACCCCGAGTCATACGGTTTTGCGAACTTTCTCTCTGGAACAGAATCGCCCTTCCTGGACCGTATAGCTGTTCTCTAGGTTCGCAAAACCGTATGGCTCGGGGGGCGAGTAAGACTCGAACTCTGGGGCACTCGCCCGTGTACGGTCCCTTTGCTCGCGTTCGAGCTTTTGGACAGGACGTGTAGTCGTCTTGCCAGTCCCCTCCGAGATCGCGGGCATAGGTCAGGTGGAATCATCTTGCCCAGCGTCTATCCCCTTCTTTCCTTGCAGTTCCGCAATGTAGCGATCGAACAGCTCCCTTTCAGCTGGAGTCAGTTCGTACTTGTGTACACCCTTATGAAACACCTTGGCTTCTTCCCTGGTGAACTCTCTTCCGAGGGCTTCAGTCCAGCCGCTGTTCTGAAGATAATCCTGCGTAGCGTCATTCATGCTATCCGGCCATAGTTCCGTCAATAGTTCATCTGTCTCAGCAAGTGTGATTTCTAACTCCTTCTGCTTCTCTCGCTCTGTCTCATATACGTCATCCCAATTGAGGAGCATGTGGGTGCGCTTGTCTTCCAACGTGAAATTCCTATATCCGTATTGCTCCAGATGAGTCTCGAAGGGCCTCACAAAGAGTTCCTCTACCTCCCGGTCGGTTAAGGACCAAACCTCATGGTCCCTCGATGCACCGGACTTGTCGAGCTGAGCAGCCTTAGTATCTGTTGGGAACAACATGTGCCAGAGGACTCCAACCGCAAAAAATGCAACGATAGCGCCTCCAAAACCGAAAGATCTATGAGCAAAGAAGCAGGAGATGATCAGCGTCAAGAAATAGAAGAAGCAACTCGTGATAAGAACTGGATCCGCTGCTCGTGAGTTACTTTCCACTTAGCTAGTTCCTTCCTTGGATCTGTTGCAGTTGCTCTATTGCTGCCCTTCGCTCGCCCCCCCGGTGTTAGAGGTCACACGTAAGCCCCGGTCATCCCAGCGCCTACGCTCAGCATAGACTCTGGTGACCATGAGGGATCAAAATTGACGAAAAATGGGTGCTTCCTTCATCGCGTGTAAGCCTTGGACGTTCAAGGGAGTGCGCTCGCTTCAGTCTCGGGGTGCTTCCTTCATCGCGTGTTACAGATCGACCGTAAGCCTTGGACCGGCCGTGGTTTGTGCGCACTTTAGACTCGGATGACCATGAGGAAGGTCAAATGAGAAGAAGTTCAACAGCCAGCCAGTCGTGCCCAAATGAAGCCTGCGACGGCAAGGACCGCGTCGTTCTGCACGGCTTCTCCAAGGTGAAGTGGGGGAGACGCCGCCGCTATCGCTGTACCGCTTGCAACAAGACCTTTGGCGCGACCACAGGGACAGCCTACAAACGGCTCCAGCACCCGAAGGTCAAGTTCGACCGCGTCGCCGCGATGAGCGTCGAAGGGATCAGCAAGTCAGCCATCGCTCGTATCGAAGGCCTTTCCTGGAACACGGTCAGCCGCTGGCTTGAACTGGCCTCTGCGCTCGCACGCAAGTTCAACGACGCCAAGTTGCGGGGCTACGACCTGGAAGAGCTCCAACTCGACGAGCTAAACACGTTCCTCGGCAACCGCAACCAGAAGACTTGGGTCTACGCAGGCATCGAGGTGTCGTCGCGTCTTTGGCCAACAACGCTCGTCGGTCCACGAACCTGGCGCAACACCAAGACCTTCATCAGGCGCATCGCGGATAGCAGCGAATGGGCTCCCTTCCCCTGATTACGAGCGATGGCATGAAGTTCTACGGCCCCGCAATCCAGCTCACCTTCGGCGTTGCCTGTGTGCACGCGCAGGTCATCAAGAAGATCAAGAAGAACCGCGTCGTGAAGGTGGGCACCAAGCTGCTCATCGGGTCCGAGTGGCGGTTGGAGGACGCGCTTGAAGAGTCGGAGGACTCGACCAAGTTGAACACGGCCTTTATCGAACGGCTCAACCTGACCATCCGCCAAGGCTCAGCCTACCTCAACCGCCGCTCGCCATGTCATGCACGGAAGAAGCGAGCGCTCGACGACCATCTGGAGCTGCTCCGCTGCCATTACAACTTCTGTCGTCCGCACAGCTCGCTGAAGTTCGGGAAGGTCGTGCGCACTCCGGCGATGCAGGCCGGATTGGCGACCCGCCAGCTGTCCTTCCGGGACATCTTCACTGCCCAGGTCGGTCCCGTTGGCTTTGTGCTTGTACTTTCTCACACCAGGGCGTATCAGGAAGGTATGGAGATCACGAAATGGGCGGCTTAGTAACAGCGGATGTAGGAAGCACCCGGTGGTCCACTGCACCTCAATGAGGGTTGGCGGATCCAACAAAGCAGCGGGTGCCGCTCACCTAAATGTAGGGGGGGGGCGTGAACTTCAGTTCGATTGCAAAGAAATCTGAGATTCGCTGCATGTTTCTGGGGCGTGGATCCCTTTGTACAAGGAGGTTGCCTTGGCATGAGTATCTCATCCCGACCGCACGAATCAATTCATTACAGCTGAGTAGGAAGACACTGAAAATTCGCAGCTTGAACAACAACCAATGCCGGAAGCACCCTTGCAAGTCTGAATGGGTCCGCGTATTACCTAGGTGTATCGGACAATGAAATACGCCGCATTCATGACAATGGGTAGAGGAAGCGCCATGGTGGCGAGTCTTGGCTGCATCGAGTACGATCCGGTCGACTTCTGGATATGACGAGCAATACATTCGATTACTACGAGGCCTTGGAGTTAACGGCAACTGCTGCTCCTCAGGAACTCAAAGCGGCTTATCTTCGATTGGTTCGCGAATTCACCCCGGAATCGAACCCCGAACGATTCCGATTGGTCTCCGAGGCTTACCGCACCCTGTCCAACCCTGACAAGCGAAGGGAGTACGACACTCAGGAGCGGTTGCCTGAGGATGTGCTTGAGCGCGCGTCAGAACTGGTAGATCGAATTGTTGAGAGCGAGGATCAACATGCCATCGATGCACTCTATCGATTGTGCGACGAATACGCTGATTCTAGGGACCTGCGTTTTGGATTGGGCGTTGCGCTTGATCGTATTGAGCGAAATGATGAGGCAGGCAGGGTCTTCTCGTGGTTGTTCGAGATTGATCCCGGTAACTCGACCTACGCAACGTGGCTTGGAGACTCCTTGCTAAAATCAGGGCGCACTTCGGAGGGTGTGCAGAAGCTGAAGGAAGCGATCGTCCTAGATCGTGACAATTCGGACGCGTACCTGTGCTTGGCGGGGCATCACACTGAAAACGATCAAGACGAGATAGCTCTTAAGGTGCTTGAGCGCGGAATTCACGCCGACGGGGTTGTGGACGTGCAGGACCTCCCGCTGTTTATCCGGAGGATCTTGATTCTGGCGAGGAATTCACGTTGGGAGGATCTGGAGAGCACAGCGGGCGATTTGCGGAACGCTATTCCAGACTCGGATCCAGATGCCGGTCGGTATGCCGCGAGCCAACTTGCGCCGATCGCGGACATTTTCGTCAAGGCCGAGCGTCCTGACTTGGTTCATTTTACCGTAGAGTTGATGCAACACTTTGACTCGAGTAATTCCGAGCTCAAGGAGATGGCGGACGGCTTGAGGGATGGTGCCCTCTTCTATCGAGGGAGGGTGGCGCTGTACAAGGACGAGAGTGTGCCAGCGTGGATCAAGGCGCTGGCTGCATTCTGGTCCGGTGATGAAGTTCCTGATGATGTCGATCAGTTTTGTGCCAACGTCGATGCGATTCTTGGGGCTCGGCCCAAAGGGGCTATTGCGGAGTGGGACCAGTGCAAGAGGCGACACTCTGATGCTCTGAGCCCGTTGTCTGATAGATGGGCTGAGGTCTCCGGGCCTCTGAGCAAAGCGGCTCAGTCATCTACCAGCGGCAGTGGAAGCGAGAACTCTGGCTGTGGATTGCTATTCCTGATCAGCGGGGCGGGTTGGCTAATCAGCAAAACACTGTTATGAGAAAAGGCGAGGATTTACCCACTCAGCGGACTACCGCGGATGAGGTGCACCATCTCGGCCAGCTGTTGACACACTGCGGTAAGAGAATGACCGGCCAAGAGCTCTTGCGCCGTGGTGGCCGTTACCGACTCGTTGACCGCACGCTCCTAATGAAGGAGATGTTGAGGCTCGTAGAGGTTTTTGTGGATGACCGCGTCCGGCAAGCTGAAACGCAGATAGCTAGCTTGGTCGAACGGCGGGAGGGTGAAGCTCGAGAGGAAGGCCGGATGCGAGTTCTCGTTTCGCTTGCAGACCTAGGTGACTTAGTTGACTCTATCGTCCAGTCCCTCGCCAGCGAGTCGGATTCGGCGGCGACCAAAGCGCTGGACAAACGCCTGGATCGAATTTTCCGTTCCTACGGTTTTGAGAGGACGCTGACAGTCGGCATGCCCTTCAATCCCGTGTTTCACGAAGCAATTGACGAGCAATCGAGCGAGGATGCGGACAGTGGCATTGTTCTCGAGGAATTGGGTCGTGGCTATCACCAGGAGGACTTTGTTCTTCGTGTGGCCCGGGTCATCGTCGCTACTTAATCACACCGCTAGACCCTAACCCTACTCTTCCTCATGGTATATAAAGTCGGTATCGACCTTGGCACCACCAATTCAGTAATCGCCTACACAGAACTAGGCCAGCAGAGGTGTGTCAAGGTCGAGGAGAATGAGTTCACTTCTGCGGTGCT
>CALEMP010000031.1 GCA_937910685.1 uncultured bacterium | reverse complement strand
CTCGGGCGGCGGCAACACGGGCGGCGGCAACCGCGGCGGCAACCGCGGCGGCAACCGCGGCGGCAATCGCGGCGGAGTCTAGGCTCCAACGCCTTTTCCTGCTTCACCCGGGGGCCTTCTCTTGCGAGGAGGCCCCCGGGTTTTGTTTTAGGGCTCGGGTCTCCGCTAGGCTGGGTGCATGACCTCCGGTCTCCCTCAACTCAGCCCCCAACTCTGCCAGCAGTTGTTGGCCGCGGCTCAAGAATCCCACCCGAGGGAAGCCTGCGGCTTGCTGACTTGCGGGGCAGATCGGGAACTGGCCTGGGTTCAGGTGCAGAACCGCGCAAAGGAAGACCTGGAGTTCGAGATGGCCGCCGAGGATATTGTCCGCGCCCTTGGAGGCGCGGAATGGATCGGCACCTGGCATAGCCACCCCCATGGGGACTGGCACCCAAGCCCTGTGGACAGAAGCGCAGCCTGGGAAGAGAGCCTCTGCCTGATCCTGGGTCTGGGCGGAGAGCACCCGTCCATAGGCCTTTGGCGCCGAAGCGACGGGGTCTTTGAGCTCCTGGAGCGCAAGGAATTGCCCCCAGCGAGGGCGGCCGACGCCTGACGGGTGCTTGAGGAAAGCCGACTGATTATCCAAGCCCAAGTTCACTGTGCCTCCCAAGCAACACGGTTAGAATCTCGGTCCTGATCCCTATGAAACACTCCCCCCTACCTTTGATTGTTTCCAGCGCGCTCGTCGCGGTTGGCCTTTTCTCTGCAAGCGCCCTGGACGACCGCCCCCTCGATCGCTTCCGCCAATTGGACGAAGTCCTGCCCACCCCCAACGACCAACGCGCCGCATCCGGTGCCCCGGGTGCGGAATACTGGCAACAAAAAGTCGACTACGCGATCGACGTGGCCCTGGACGAGACTGAGAACCGCATCACCGGTCGCGAACACATCACCTACCACAACCAATCGCCGGACACCTTGTCCTACCTTTGGGTGCAGATCGATCCCAACCTCATCAGCCCCGCCTCCCACGGAGCCCTCAGCCAATTGGCGCCCGAGCTAACCAGCATGGCCTATGGCCAGATGCACTCGATCCTGCACAAGCTGGATTTCGATGGGTCCTGCACAATCATTGGCGTCACCGATGGCGCGGGTGAGGATCTGCCCCACACGATCAACGACACCATGATGCGGGTGGATCTTCCCGAGCCCCTGGTCAGCGGTGCGAGCACAAGCTTCCACATCGGCTGGACCTACTTGATCAATCATTCCAAGAGACTGCGCGCACGCACGGGGTACGAGGAGTTCGCCGATGGCACACGTCTCTATGAAATCGCCCAGTGGTTTCCGCGCCTGTGCGCCTACACGGACTACGCAGGCTGGCAGAACAAACAGTTTGTGGGCAGCGGAGAGTTCACCCTGGAATTCGGCGACTACCAGGTGAACATCACCGTGCCTAACGATCACGTGGTTGCTTCCACCGGTGAGCTGCAAAACCCCGACCAAGTTCTGGAGCCCATCTGGCGCGAACGATTGGCCAGCGCTTGGGAAGCGAATGAGCCGACCCTGATCGTGACTCCCGAGGAAGCCGCTGAGCGCACCAAGGGCAAGCCCACTGGCACCAAGACCTGGGAGTTCCACGCCAAGAACGTGCGGGACTTTGCCTGGGCCTCTTCCCGACGCTTTGCTTGGGATGCCCTCGGAGTGGATGTGAAGGGCACGGGCCGGGTTTGGGCCATGTCCTATTTCCCCCCGGAAGGCGAGCCCCTTTGGAGCCGCTATTCCACCCACGCGGTGGCCCATACCCTCGACGTTTTTTCCGAGCACGCGATCCCTTACCCCTACCCGGTGGCGATTAGCGTCAACGGCCCGGTGGGCGGCATGGAATACCCGATGATTTGCTTCAACGGCCCGCGCCCGAATAAGGACGGCACCTACAGCCACGGCACCAAGCTCGGCCTGATTGGCGTGATCATTCACGAAGTGGGACACAACTGGTTCCCGATGATCATCAATTCGGATGAGCGGCAGTGGACCTGGATGGATGAGGGGCTGAATACCTTTGTGCAATTCCTCGCGGAACAGTCTTTTGCCCCCGACTATCCCTCACGGCGCGGGTTCCCCGACAAGATTGTGAGTTTCATGGCCAGCGACGATCAGGTCCCGATCATGACCAACTCGGAAAGCCTGCTGCAGTTCGGGAACAATGCCTATGCCAAGCCCGCCACGGCCCTGAATATTCTGCGCGAAACCGTCATGGGCCGCGAGCTGTTCGACTTTTCCTTCCGCGAGTATTGTCGCCGCTGGGCTTTCAAGCGCCCCGAACCCGCGGACCTGTTCCGCACCATGGAAGACGCCTCGGCGGTGGACTTGGATTGGTTTTGGCGCGGATGGTTCTATACCACCGATAAGGTGGACCAGTCGATCAGCGGGCTCACTCGCTGGACCGTAAGCAGCCAAGACCCAGAGATCGAAAACGAAATCAAACGCGTAGAGCGCGATACGAACAAGGTTTCCCTGACAAGGGAGCTCCATGCAAAGGGCCCGAAGCGCAGCGACCGGTTTCCGCGAATCTTAGACTTCTACGATACGTTTGATGAATTGGATGTGACCCCCGCGGATACCCGCAAGTACGAGGCGCTCCTGAAGGACATCAAGGAAGAAGACCGGGGCCTTTTGGCATTGCCGCTCAATTTCTACGAGCTGGAACTGGAAGACCTCGGCGGTGTGCCCATGCCCGTACACATCCGGGTGCATTACACCGACGGCACGGACAACCTGGTCCAACTGCCCGCACAAATCTGGCAGTCCAATTCTCTACGTGTCTCCAAGCTACTGGTGACCGAAGGCACGATCGAGCGACTAGAGCTCGACCCCCTGCGCGAAATGGCAGATGCTGATCGCTCCAACAACCACTGGCCCCGGCGCATCGAAGAGGGCCGCATCCAGTTGCGTTCGCGGGGTAAGGACAGCAAGAACCCCATGCGTCGAGCTCTGGACGAAATTGAGCGCGAAGAGAAAGAAGCCCCAGGAAAAGAGGACGGGGCAAAAGAGGACGG
>CALEMP010000030.1 GCA_937910685.1 uncultured bacterium | reverse complement strand
AGGGATCCTTGGGGGCTGAGTGTGGGGGGGGATCCATGGCAGGATATGGTAGACAGTCTCCGGGCTAGTAAGGCAAGCGCTCCCGGTCCGGGCGTCTACCGCGGGCATCCATGCTATGCCTGCCATCCATTTGACCGTTCCATTCAGGGACAGTCAGCATTTAACCGTAGTGAGTTTGTCCGCAGTGGTAAACGTGTTTTGGCTGCGGCTATATGGCTGACGCCCATTGAAGACTTCCGGAATGGGGACTATGGGTGGGGCGTCGTAGGGCTGGTTCCAATCGGAAAGTTGGCCGGAGTAGCGTTCAAGGCTGCTAGAAAGTGGCTCAAGTGCTTGAGGAGGGGGGGGAAGGCCGCAAAGGGGGGAGCGAAGTATGGAGCGACGCCGAAAGGGAGGCCGTTAACGAAGCACTATGGGACAGGGACTGGCCCAAAGCGGAACATCCCGGGAAGCGTAGTTGACAATACGATCGACACGACGCCGGGTGTCCCTGGCAAGAACGGCACTACGGTCCACTACGATCCCGCAAACAACGTCACGGTTGTAACGGGAGATGGCGGGTCGATTGTCAGCGCGCACAAGGGAAAGCCATGAGCGGCGAATTCCCTCGTACTCGGCTGAGTCGTGATGCTGTCGAAGTCGAACTACGCGAAGCCGCTGGCGACTTGCGATCGGTTGACCTGAGCGTAGTGCTGGACTTCAACGCTGGTGGTGAAGTGACCGGGTTAGAGATAATCAACCTGAAGTACGAGGTTGGAGAGGGATGCCTTCGCTATTTTCGAGAGTACGTTCCTACCACTGGACCGGGGCTCAGGTACTCCTACGATGACGAGTGCGATGCCTTCTACCTTCAGCTGTCCGACGAACCTTCAACCGTTCAGCGTGCAGCTATTGGAAGAGCCTCCGTTGATGATGCCGGGGGGGTTCTCAGCCTTCGCGTTGGCGGGCTTGCGAGCACTGACTAGTCCATGCGATCCCGATGGCCCATCCTCGCGCTGCTGTGCGTCCTGGCGAGCTTGCTCGTCCCGGGGACCGCGTCGGCGCACTCGGTCGCGGGGGCTGAAAACCGCGTCTGGGCTTTCAACCTGGCCGAGCAGGTCCACGTCGCCGGTGCGGCGACTCTAACCCTCGAACTGCACCAGGGATGCGAGCTTGCGGAGTACGGTTGTGCGTCGGCCTCCCTCCTTGCCGCAAAGGGGGGAGGGAAGGGGCTCACCACTCCAGGAAAGTTCTTTGGTGGCAAGACCGCCAAGGATGCCGGGGAGGCATTGGGCAAGAAGTTTGGGCCGCCTCGTAGCTCACGTCCGGGCGCGGACACGTTCTACAACCCAAAGAGCGGTCGCTCCTACAACGTTTACACCGACCCTGCGCACGGACCACCGCATGTTGACATTCGAACGCGCGGCCCCGTACCAGACCGGAAGGTCCCGCTCGGGGGAGGGAACTGACAATGACGGAATGGGTGATGGTGAACGGAGCGCGAATCGAGCGATCGTTTCTCCAGGAGAACGTCTCTGAAGCTCGGACGTATGCCTGGGGAAAGGGCCGGTTGGAGATGCCTGAAGAGCATGGCCACTGCATGGTGTGTAACGTCGCCCTGTCAGGAAACGATGAGTGCTACTGTTCCAAGGGCGGATTGCTCTGCCCTTATTGCCTTGAGACCTTCGTAACTCCGAAAGAGGCAAACTGATGAACATGCTCACGGCTATTCTGTTCCTGCTCTCGACCCTTGTTGGGCACGGGAGTAACACATTCGTCCAGGCTGACAGTACATCTACGACGACAGTGCTTACGACTGAACTGTCTACGATGGGTTCAGCGGACCCCACGCAGGCGCGGGCATGTCAGAACCACACCCTTGTAGGCTTCCTTGCTGAAGGTCCCCGCATCGCCGCGCTGCGACAGCTGCGATTGAGGAGTGCACCAGACTCCCTCCTTGCCGCAAAGGGCGGTGGCGTGCGACCGGCTACTCCCCACGAGTTGCCCAAATGACGAGGCACCATCGAGTTGCAATAGTGTTCGATGAGCATGCCAGCACCTTGCTATTGGCGCTCGCTGATCGTTGCCATGTTTGGCTCGTCGAGTCTGAGGAGAACGCGAAGGCCGCTCAAAGCTACTGGGCACGGTCCAGAGCCGAGGATAGCGAGTTGGCATCTGGAGTCACAACATTTGCCAGGGGAGCGGGAATGCCCGAGCAGGCGTTGGATATGGCTCTGGAACTTGTCGAAGACCATCACGGCGAGTTTGCCCACGATCCTCCATTAAGCGAGGTGTTGATCGTTGGGCTTGATCCGACCAACGCAGTGCTCGGAGTACTTCGGGAGTGGGGGTTCATTGAGATTCAATCAAGCGTGGAAGGGCTGCTCGGTAAAAAAGCGACATGAATATAAGCCGATCAATGAAGCGGTACGGTCACGTCGGCCCTGTTAACCACATACCGGTCAAGGTCTGATGGGTATGTCTACCAGCGGGTCACGTCTCCCTGCGAAATGGAAGAGAGTCGCGAACGATCTGGGGCTTGAGATCGTGAGCCCTTATGAAGTGATTCTGCCTTCGGGCAGCCGTATCCGAGCACCAGTGCTCGTTCGTCACATTGGTGGCCCTAAAGGCATGCTCGTTGTTTCTGATGACTCCATTGTGGATTGGAGTGACGAGATTGTGCAGGCGGGGTACGGATTTTCGGTGTTGAGTGAACCAGAGCCGAGCGAAGAATACGATCGCGATGTGTTCATCGAAGTACTCTCGGAATGGGGCTGGCACGGCCCAGAGTCCGAGAGGCCAGCGTGGCTCACGCTCGTGGATCCTGAGGCGGAGTAGGCTCTCCTACCCTTTCCCATTCCCCTGAGCTTCTCCCTTTGGAAGCTGGGCGGGAAGGGGGCCAGGTGGGGTTGGGGCAAGGCTAAGAAGTTCGCGTGTTGGGTGAGGGGGGGGAAGGCCGGGAGGATAACCGGGTACACGCGGCACGGCTTGAACCGAGCCTTGGGTAGAAATGGAGGGAAGGGTGTGGCTACTCGTAGTATCCTTGATGCTGTGAAGAATCCGAAAGAAGTGGTCAAGCAGGCAGGAGGAACAACGAAGTACATCGGAAAAGACGCGGAGGTTGTCCTGAATGCAGATGGAAAAGTGATCACAACTTGGAGTCGCAATCGTGACGGCTGGAGGAAGCAGTGAAGAGGCCAGAGCTTGAAACCACTCCCCTGTCGGACCATCTCTATAAACTCCTTCGCGACGTGCTCGCAAAGAGGGCGCCGCAGTTTGCCACAGCGCTCCGTGATGGGACGGACCTGGTCACTCTGGGAGATCAGAAGAGCACTATTCAGAGCATCGTGGGCGATGAGCTGATTGAGACTGGGTTCCTGCCGGATTATGAGCCCACTCAACGCGGTCTCGAATTGGAAGACCTTATCGATGCTCTGTGTTCTGACGAGTGATCCTCGGGGGGGACGTCAAGGACTACACGGTTCCGGGCACAGTGTTACCACATTCGAGGAGTCCCGAAGTGGGACGGACAAAGCCGCCGGTCTCGTGGACGAGGGGATCGACCTCGCGCCCATGGTCAATCCAACCGGCTTGCTGCAAACGCTTTCGCTTGGAGGGCAAGCGCGATCCTACGCCCCCGACGGCACAGTCACCGCCCGCGGCAACGGCCAAACCCTCGCTTTCGACGCCCGCGGGCGCCTGGTCACGGCCACAGACACCACCGGAGTCGCCTCCTGGAAGTACCTCTTCGACGCCGAAGGACGGCGCATGGCCAAGATCGA
>CALEMP010000029.1 GCA_937910685.1 uncultured bacterium | reverse complement strand
GAGGATCTCCCACGCGAATCCCGCCGGGGAGCATCGCGCCCCCTCCGCTCAAGCGCGGGTAGGTCGGGCCCAATTAGCCCCCAAACAAGCCGCCCTGGGAGCGGGGCTCGGCGATATTAATTAGGTGTGGAAAGGCTTCGACAATTTCATCAGGAGCTGCAACCGGCTGCCGACCGCCAAAGAGCCACTTGAACTCCAATCCATTGGCAACCGCCTGTCCTCCAAAGTGATTGTTCGTCACGACCCAGGTTTGGTCCGTCTCTTGGGAAATCTCATGGGCGCGAATTGCAAGGGCGCCCACCTCCTGTGGGGTGTACAGGTAGTCGTAGCGATCGTCCCGGCCCACGTCCGGTTTGAACCAGTTTTGGGCGTTGCGGCCGTGCAGGCGCATGTAACCAATGGGGCCGGTCGGGGCGAAGCGGTCGGGTGGGTGATCCCACGCATCGGGAAGGTCGATGTGTGCCAGGGAATAGCCGAGACCCCTGATACTGGACAGGGCCGGGGGCTCGAACCAGGAGCGATGGCGCACTTCGAGGATCAGGGGCAAGTCACCGAGCAGGCTGCGGATCCAGCCAAGGTGGCGGATGTTGTCAGGGTTCTCGTGAAAGGACGCGGGGAATTGAACCAAGACCCCATCCAATTGACCGCGTCTCGTAAGGGGTTCAAGGGCCGCCTGAAAAGTCTTGCCACGCAGTTCGAAGAGAGTTTTTTCAACCCCTTCATGGGGCCCATGGGTGAAGGACTGGTGCAGCTTGGCGATGAAGTGAAAGTCCGGCTTTTCGCGCACGTGCGCGGCCCACTTCGTGACGATTTCGGGGCGCGCCTCGGCGTAGAAGGTCGAGTTCACCTCGACCCCATCGAAGCAGCGTGCCAAGGTCTGTAGGGCGTGAAAGCCCGGGGGTTTACGCTTGGGGTAAACGCGCCCTTCCCAGTCGGGGTAGGACCAGCCGGCGGTGGCCACACGGATCACGGTTCTGACCCTTGCCCAAGGAGCCGGGCCGCCTCTTGTTCCACAGCAATTAGAGCCTCGCGGACCCCGGGGGTGCAGGCGCGCACGGCCTGGTCGTCGAGCTCCGGATCGATTCTGATCGGCGCCCCCACCACCACCAGGATCTGGCTAAAGGGCTTGGGTACGGTGAAGCGGTCCCAAGACTGCATACGCCAAGAACGGCTGACCGCAATCCCAAGGGGCAGGATCGGATAACCCGTGCGATGGGCCAGGAATGGCACCCCGTCGGTCATGGAGTGCATCGGACCCCGGGGCCCGTCGGGGGTGATCGCGATGGAGGTGCCGCTACCCAGCGTGTTCATCATTTCCTTCATGGCCCGGGCACCGCCGCGGCTAGAAGAGCCCTCCACCACGGGAATACGCAACCCCCGCAAGATCGCCATGGACAGCTGCCCGTCTTTAGAGGGTGAAACCAGCACCGCCGCCTTAAACCCTCGAAGGGAGCGCACGGCGGGCAAACTCCTGCCATGCCAAAAGACACCCAGAGCTCCTTGCTGGGTCAAAATTTCGACAGCGCCGGGGTCTTCGGAGGTCAACTTCACGCGCCAGGTGGACGAGATCAGCCAATAAATCGGCGCCCCAAACCAAGTTAGGATAGGCAGCAAAATACGCCGCCGGGCGTGGCGCACTCGCCGAGTAGTGCGGTGCTTGCGCGGTTTTCCGTTGGCCCCTTCGGGCTCTCCTCCGTGACGGGCCATGGGCGCAGAATACCAAGGTGAAGTGCCCCGCGAGGCATCCACCCTGGGATCAGTCCCCGGAAGAAGATCCAAGGAAGACGCTCAGGCCACCGAAGGCTAAGAGGGCGGCTTCCGGCCCGAAGGAAGATTCCGAGTGATATCGAAGGCCCCCGGGAGTGCGCGTCTCCCAGCAGCGGGCGGGTTTGAAGTGCTGAGCGAATACATCTGCCCCGGGCAAATTCTGAATGAACTCCGTGGGAGAGGGGGGCGCGTCGGGGTCTGGACCTTCCTGACCGGGGTCTGGGGCAACCTCGCGCCCGGGCGCACTAAACATCATTCCCGCGATTCCCTTGACTCCCCGGTAGAGGCCCGCCACCACCTGAATCCAATCCGCATGGCTGACCTCCATTGCGACCTCGGGCCACTGGCCCCCCGCTAGGGGCGCCACCCCCGACCCCTTTGCCAAGGCTCGAACCGCTCGTTTGGCGTGAGTCGCGCTGAGGGTCACCAGCAGCCTGTCCTCGGCCACGACTACGGTTGGCTTGATCATTCCAGACAGGGAGTCGAGGATGCTGCCGAGATTCAGAAAACTGCCCGGACCCTCCGAGTTTTCCTCGGTCATGGTTGTACTAAGGCCGCTCTTGGGCGGAAGGATGGAGAAGGTGTAGAGCTCACGCCGCCGATAGGACTTTGTTACGAAGCTCGTCCCCTCGGGCAATTTTGGCTCGATCTCTGCCATCCATGCGGCAAGGGCCTCGCCCGCCCGAGCGGAATCTTTTAGGGGAACCGCAAACTGAATCCCTGGCGCGGCCATCACGCTCACATTGTTCGGTACCGAAATAGTCACCTGGTCTCCGAGCTCGGCACAGAACGCCTGGCCGATGGTGGCGTCGTCCGGACCAAGGCCCTCGGCTTTCAAAATCCCAAGCAACGCAGAGCCATCAAGGGAGGTGGTATATGCCACAGCCGCTTCCGGGTGGGTCAGTCCAAAGGGCTCGGCCCCGAGCGCTGTGGCTCCAAAAGCCTGCGCGCCCTTGGAGCTGGGGTAGTGGCCATCCACGTGATAGCGCCCATCAATGAGTTGTGCGCGCCACACTCCTCCGCGGCTCCACATGGTGTAGTAGGGGCCCATAAACCCCTCGGCCAAAGGCATGAGGGCCTGGGTCAGGGGATCAGCGCGATCCCAGCCACCCCCCTTGAGGTCGGCTTCCAAGAGCACCAGGCCCTGGGTCTCGCCCAGGGGGGAAGCCTTCGTAGCGGCTGAAGACGTGCCTTCACCCCAGCCCCGAGCCCAGCTGGCCGGGGAAAAGAGGGCCATGCGTTTGCCTTCCCTATAGAGCACCAAAACCTCGATCGCGTCAGAGGGCGCGCCCTCATCTGACCCCCCGGAGGCGAGAGAAAATCGGGACAGTCGTCCAGCGG
Organism: uncultured bacterium; assembly: GCA_937910685.1. GTDB lineage: Bacteria > Planctomycetota > UBA1135 > UBA1135. Next base: position 30,076 of record CALEMP010000029.1, on the reverse strand, counting down.
ATAAGTCCTCGTTCCCGACTTCGATTCCAGGGACCTGGTCGAAAGCCGCATAAATTTGATCGAAGGCAGCGGTCGCGGCAGCTGAATCGGTGTAGTCCGCCACCAAACGAGCCTCAACATCCTGCACAAATTGTGCGTCGTTCAAAGCGGTGAGGGTCTTGATATCTGCGAGCTCCGAGAGGGAAACGGAAACTCCGGCCATCCCCCTAAAAATGCTCTGGACCTCACCCCAGGACAGGGTCGATACCTCCTCAAAGCTCGCCTCAATCTGGGCGCCAGCCAGCCCCGAAACCCCCTCTATCAGAGCTTGGATCTTGAGCTCATCAATGACCCGTCCCACGGCAGTTGTGCCATAGGCGTCCACGTAGGCCTGAATCTGGGGGGCCGCGATATAGATCGGCGCATCTTGGGGATGAAGCGTCCGATGATCGGTTTGAGGGCTGAGGGCCAGGAGAAGAAGGAGGGAAGCGGTCATAGGAGATGAAATACGGAGAAGGGTCCCGATCATGCGGAGTTTGGCGGAGAAGTCCTCATTTCGAGGGAAAAAATCAGCGCCTTGGCTCCAAAGCGGGGTGTTTGGGGCCTTCCCCATGACGCCGGAATGGGGCCCCGATCTCCCATAAATCCAAGCGAGGCTTCGGAGGCGGGTTACTCCTGCCGATCAACTAGTACCATCCCTGGAGTTCGAAGCGGTCAAGGGCCTCCCCATGGCTAGAATGCCGCCCGATCCCAGCACCTATAGCTCCCCCACTCTGGGCACCCACCACCGATCCCCCGACTACCATGGCCAAGCACAAGGCTCCCACCCAGGTCACTATTCTCCGCGAGGAGAAGTCCGCCTTTCAGAACACCGTCGACCGTTTCTGGAAACCCGTCGCTCTGATCACTCTCGTCCTTTCCGGGATGTTGCTCTACAACATCTGGTCCAGCCAACAGGCGAATGCCAAGGACGGCATCGAATGGGTGCCCCTCGACGAAGCGCTCCGCGATCAAGACCTGGCCGCAATCCGTGCCGTACGCGAGGGGAGCCAGGGCTCCAAGATCGAGCCCTGGGCGCTCTTGGCCGAGGGTCAAGTGGCCCTCAGTCAGGGCAATGGCCGCGAGGCACAAGAAGCCTTTGCCAGCCTGAGCGCTACCACGGATCCAGTCCTGAGCAAGCTCCAACTGCCTATTGGCCCCGACGGCGCCCGCACCACCATCGCAGCCCACCTAGCCGCCGCATCGACGGTTCAGACTACCTGGGACGCCGAGAACCCCATTTTGACCAACCCGGCGCCGGCAGACAACATGCCTAAGATGGTCTTCGAGACCGATGCCGGCGAGATCGAGGTCACCCTCTATATGGATCGGGCGCCGGTCCACGTGAAGAACATCGTCAAGCTTGCCAAGGAAGGTTTCTATGACGGGACCCTCTTTCACCGAGTCGTCCGCAACGCCAACATGTGGATTGTTCAAGGCGGCGACCCGAACACCCTCGAAGGCGAAGAGGCCATCTGGGGTCAGGGCGGCCCTGGCTATGACCAGACCCCCGAGAAGAACGGCCTGGTCCACGCGAAGGGTTACCTCTCCGCAGCGGCCCCCTCAGGCGGAGCGCGCAGTTCCGGCAGCCAGTTTTTCTTCACCCTTAACCCGTGCCATTTCCTGGACGGACGCCACACAATTTTCGGACAGATCACGTCCGGTCTATCCATTGTGGAAGAGATCGGAAAGGCCGAGATTCGCCCCGCAGTGGGCAATTTGAGGGACATTCCGGTTGAGCCCATCAAGATCACAGGGACCCGAATCACCGGGGCGTAAGTGGTCTCCCCGCGGGCGCAGCATTGCTAGTTGCCCACAAAAGGGGGCTCCACCGGTGTAGGTTCGCCTCACCCAGAGTTCGTCAGATTTGTCAAGGGACGACTCTTTAGATTTCTCGGGATGGAACCCGGGTTTCGCCGTAAACCCTTAGCCCTGAGGGGGTTACGTTCACTCAGCACTTGTGAAAAACAAGGGAACCCCGCAAGTCATACGACGGGCCTTTGCAGGTGCCCCAATCCCCTGGGGAGCGTCTCGCCGGTTATCCACAAGAAATCCACAAGTTGTGGCGTGCGCCCGGGCGCAACAGATCAGAGCTTCTTGGTGGGAGCAAGACGATCCATCAGATGCTCGAGCTGCCGGCGGTCGTTGAATTTCAACAGGACCTGCCCCTCGTAGGAATCTGAGCACCGCAACTCGGCCGCAAGGCCCAGGCCCTCTTCGATCCTGCGCTTGAAATCCACCTGCCAAGTGGGGACTTCTGGACTGACTTTGGAGGCCTTGGATGCATCTCCACTGGAGGGCTTCGTGACCCCACCAGATGCGGGCACATCACCGCGCACCAGCTGCTCGGTTGCGCGCACAGAGAGCTCCCCGCGCACGATGGTTTCAAGGGCCGTGCACTGTTCCTTATGGCTCTCGAATCCGGCCAAAGCGCGCGCATGGCCAAAGGACACAAGTCCATTCACCAGGGCCTCTTGAACCTCACTGGCTAACTGCAAGAGGCGCAAGTGATTGGCAACCGCCGCACGACTGACCCCCACCCGCTGGGCGACCTCTTCCTGGGTGAGCCCAATCTTGTCCATCATCTCCTTGAAGCCCTTGGCCTTTTCGATGGCGTCCAGGTCCTCGCGCTGGATGTTCTCGATGAGGGCCAGCTCAAGCACCAGGGCCTCGTCAGCCTCTTTTACGATCACCGGGATCTCGGTCAGACCGGAAAGCCGGGCAGCTCGCCACCGCCGCTCCCCCGCGATGATTTCGTAGGAGCCGTCCACGGCCCGCACGCAAATCGGCTGCATGACCCCGTGGCGCTGAATGCTCTCCTTGAGGGAGTCCAGGGCTTCGGTCACAAAGACCTTGCGCGGCTGGTTGGGGTTGGGCCGAATCCGAGCAATCGGCAGGTTGCGAGGAATCTCCTCTTGGGCCGGGGTTTTAGGGATTAGGGAGCCGAGGCCGCGTCCGAGTGCTGTCATTGAAATCGCCGTTTGAAACTTTCCGGAGGTGTGTTCCACGTGGAACATACAACGGAGAATACGCCTAAGCAGGGGCTCAGCGCAATGAGTTTAGGGCCCAGCTACAAAAGAAACCTCCCCCTAGGGCCTCAGAAGCCATTATTCCGCACGTTTCCCACGGGAAGCACAGCTGGAGGCGAGGCTTGGATGACTACCTCCCCACCCTGGAGGCCACCCTCTTCGAGCAGCTTGGGGACAGGCCCCCGGCTAACGAAGGGAACCTCCCAACCCCTATGTTCCATGTGGAACACCCGTCCACCGCCAACATCAAACGGCTAGGTGGTGTGGACCCAGTCCGGGGGCCGAGCCAGTGTTCCACGTGGAACACTGTCCTCGCCAGGTCCCTACCGCAACAGGCAGGAGCCAAGGGTGAAGATGCTCCACGGGGTGGAGCTTCCTCACCCTTATCCCAGAATTGCGCGGTATGGCAATGTTCCACGTGGAACACCCGTCCACCGCCAACATCAAACGGCTAGGCGGTGCGGACCCGGTCCGGGGGCCGAGCCATGTTCCACGTGGAACATCGTCCTCGCCGGTTCCCTACCGCAACAGGCAGGAGCCAGGAGTGAAGATCTTCCACGGGGTGGCGCTCCCCCACCAGAATCCCGGAGTTGCGCCCGGCGGCAATGTTCCACGTGGAACACTGACCTCTCTGGCTTCCGACTCCAGCGGCTCGGTCAGCTGCTACCCTTGGAGCCTCCCGGGTGGTGGTCCCCCACCCTTATCCCAGAGTTGCGCGGCATGGCAATGTTCCACGTGGAACACTCACCTAAGACCAAATTGGAAGGGCCCGGAAGGGCGTAGGGCAGGTCCCGCCCCTGGGCCATGTTCCACGTGGAACACTCCAGTCTCCCCCACCAGGGCACCTGAAAGCCCTCTTTTGGGCCCCCTGGCCCCAAAACTGGAGGGGATCTTCCTAGGCAGAGGCCCCCGGGGTGGTCATGATAGGCACAGCCCATGGCTTCCTCCTCCTCCCTCCTCTCCTCCCTCCTCTCCTCCCTACGGGGTACGCTCCGCAGTCCGTGGACGCTTGGGCCCTGGGTCGTGGCGGGGATACTCCTCCCCTATGGGGCGGCCTGGACGAACCTCTCGATCCTGGACCGGCACGGGGCCACCGGCGGGACTCCCACGGAGTTCGCGTTCTTGGCTTCCCTGGTGGCGGTCATGGGCGCGAACGCAGCCCTCGGGCGAGTGGAGTGGCTCTTGGCTCGCACCGGGCGTTGGCAACGGGTGGGGCACGAACTCTTGGCTTTGGCCGTGCCGGCGCTCCTCGCTCCCCTTGGGGTCCTGCTCATCGGCGCGTCCTATTGGGGCTGGGGCGGCCCTGAGGCCCTGCTGGCCGGAACCGCGGGCGGCATGAAGCTGACCCTCCTCGCCTTGCTGCTCAATCGTGCGGGTCTGGGCCCGGGGATCTCTGCTGCCCTCTTGCCCCTACTTGGTTGGTGGCTGCCTGCGACCCTGGGGGGAATGCCAGGCGCCGGGCCTTGGCTTGCGTCCCTATTCAGTGCAGGAACTTGGCCCGCTCCCAATGATTCTGCGTTCGGTTTCGCCGGCGCCCCGGCTGCTGTCTCTTTGGCCGGTTGGTTTGCGCTCCTCCTCGTGTGCACCCCTGGCCGGGGCAGGCATGCGATACGCAATTCTCGGTGACATTCACGCAAACAAAGCCGCGCTAGACGCTGTTTTAAAGGATATTGCAATTGTTGGGGTTGACCGCATTTTGAGCCTGGGAGACGTGGTCGGCTATGGAGCCGCACCCCAAGAGACCATCAAAACCCTCCGAGAAATCGACGCTGTAGTCATCCGCGGCAACCACGACGAGGCCTGCGCCGGCATGATCGAGCCGGTTTTTTTCAACCACAACGCGCGGGCTGCAGTCCTTTGGACCAAAAGTGTTTTGACGCCGAATGAACGGGGCTGGATCCAAGACCTGCCCCTGACCGTGGATCTCGATGAATGCTCCTTGGCGCACGGGACCTATGACCACGCCCAAGAGTTTCGATATCTAACTTCCGTTGCTTCGGCCCAGGGCAGCCTCGACTCGATGCCGCGCCCAATCTGTTTTGTGGGCCACACCCACCTGCCGCTTGTGGTGGTGCAAACCGAGCGCGCTCCAGAACAACTCTCCCGTCCCCTTGCCACGAAAATCCGACTCGATGACATCCGCCGCGCGGTGATTAATCCGGGCAGCGTGGGCCAACCCCGTGACGAAAATTCGCGGGCTGCCTGGGGCCTATTCTTGCCAGATGAGGCCACCTACGAGCTCCGCCGGGTGGAATACGACATCGAACAGGAGGCCCACCGCATAAGGGCTGCTGGCCTTCCAGCGTTCTTGGCAGACCGCCTGCACCTGGGTATTTAGCCCCTCAGGTATGCGAGGCTTGCGGGCAGTTCATCCAGGCCCTGCTCCCCCATTCCGGCCTCGATCAGACACTGCAAATCTGCAATGGGCCGCGCATCCCCTTGAAAGGTCACGGTGCCCGCTTCCGGGTTGGAACCCGCCAGAATCATGACCTCAAGAATCGAACCGGCGTTGGCCGTTTTGTCCCCGATGGTGATTTCCACCGGCGTCCCGTGGTGATTGACCACCGCAACGATCAGGGCAATTGGGCGGGCGTGCAAGGTGACGCCCTCAGGCAGATCCACTTGAACCGTTCCCACGTCGGTATAGGACGGCAACAATTCCGCCGCCAACGAACTGCCCGCACCCAACGCCCAGAACGCGCGCTCGAGCAAGGTGTTCAAGACGATATCCGTTACCTCTTCACGTCGAATCAATTTGGTCAGGCGTTCTTGAGCCTCTGCCCCACGCTCACCACTTTCATGTCGCTCCATGAAGTGGACCAACTGGGTCACCGCCTGCAGCAGGTGCAGGCAGGTGGAAATGTGGCCCCGAAGCAAGGGCAACCGGGGATCGGAGGATTCCTGGGTGGTGTTCTTGATGTGCGTGTCATAGGCCGACTGCAGGTTGTGCACGGTGGCTTCAAACACCCGGGCGTGCTCTTCGCGGCAACGCTTAAGCAGGAGCTCATCCCGTTCCTGGGGCCCTTCCAGCGGGGCTAGACCCGCCTGCTCCAGCATCTCGCAGGCTTGCATGTACTTGCTCACGACCTCGGCGATCCGCTGGTCTTCATCCGCAAGGTCCTGAATGCCTAGGGTCCGCGGCAGCTGAAAGCGAACAGGTGGGACTCCGGCTGGTTTCATAACAGCAGCTTCGAGGGGCACATCGATGTCCACCAAAGCGGCCTCATCAAACAGGCCCTTGAGCAGAGTCATGAGGGAGCGCTGCACGAAATCCCGGGAACGCTCCAAGCCAAGCTTGAGGGCCTCACTTTCGACCGCGTCCCCATGACCGTGGATCCCATAACCATCCAGCCGCCGGTGCAGGTGTTCGAGGGAAAGCCCCGCCAGGCTGAAGCCGCGAACCGATGCGGTCAGCTCCGTGAAAAAGTGATAGCGGGTATTCCACCGCGCCCCGTAATCATCGAGACAAATCTCAAGCTCGTCCGCTTCGCTGTGGAGCTCGAACAAGTCGCGCTTGCCCCAGTGCGCGTCGCCACGAGCAAAGAGCATCCGGGCCCGCAGGAACAGCCCATCTGACGCGCCGGCCAAGAGGCGGGCAAAGTCATCTTCAGGGACCAGTTTGACGAGGGAGGATTCAGCCATGGGGATTCAGGGTAGGCGTCATTATACCAACTAAAACACCCGCCTGAAGGGGCCTGGGGGGCCCTGAGGGTGCCTGCACGGGCCTGCAGGTGCCTCATCCAAACGCGCCTCAAGAGAACCCTCCCCCTATTCCGATCAATCCCTAGGCAGGAGAACCTTCCCTGTCCCCCATTTCACTCAACCCCCATCCGTCCCTTCGGGAGGCCCGCTATCAGCTCAGAACGCTGCCTTGAAACCTACCTTGTTGAAATCAACGAGGTCTCACTCCTGACAAGGGAAGAGGAAACCGAGCTCGGCGCCCGCATTCAAGCGGGCGATGCCGAGGCACGAGAACACATGATCCGGGCCAATCTGCGCCTGGTCGTGTCCGTGGCCAAGCTCTACTCCGGCCGTGGCCTGAACCTGCAGGACCTCATCGCAGAGGGCAACATCGGCCTCATGCGGGCCGTGGAAAAGTTTGATCCTGAAGCCGGTTGCCGCTTTTCGACCTACGGAACCTGGTGGATCAAACAATCGATTCGCCGCGCCCTGACCAATACGGTGCGCTCCGTGCGCGTGCCGGGATACATGTCCGAGATGCTGAATAAGTGGCGCTCCACGTCCACGGAATTGACCTATGTACTGGGCCGCGCACCCACCGTGGAGGAAGTCGCCCAAGAGCTCGAAATACCGAGCGAGTCCTGGCCCCTTCTCAAGCAGGCCCTAGAGAACACATCCGCAAGTCAGGTCTCCCTGGACATCCTCAGTCAGAATCAGGACACAGTGCAGGACACCCGCACCGCCACTCCCGCTGAATCCGTCACCCAAAAGGACCTAGTTTCACGCCTGCGCGAGCTGTTAGGAGCCCTAGGGGAGCGCGACGGGACCATTCTGCGCCTGCGCTACGGCCTCGACCCTGGCATGGAGCCCATGACCCTCAAGGCCATCGGCGAGGTGGTCGGCGTCACCCGCGAGCGTGTGCGCCAAATCGAACAGGATGCTCTGCGACAACTGCACGAGACATTGGACGAAAACTAGCGCATTTGGCCGCTAGCGGTCCACTGGCGGTTATCCTGTGCCCATGGCATCGGGAATTGACCGCGAAGCGCTGGCGATGAGCTTGGCGAGAATGGACCCCCAGCAACACAAGATTGTCGGGGGCTTATTGGTGGTTCTCTTCCGCCACCCAACGAAGATTCGCGACCGTGAATGGCTGCTGGAGCAACTCACCGAGGTGGTGGTGCTGGCGGGGGACTTTGAGAATCCCGAGACGGTCCAGGACTACCTCAAAACCGAAGTCGACGGGCTCCTGAACTGTGCCTTGCGTATTTTTGGTTGCGTCGGGGAAGACCTCGCGCCGCGCGCGGCTGAGGGTCTGACCCTTGAGGCTGCCATGTTGCAAGCCCTGACCTATCTCGGTCAGTCGGAAGCCGCTCCCAATGGAGCGAAAGGTTAAGGCTGCCTGATGAGTTTTCACAAGACCTCGCCGCCAGAGCTGGCCCTGCCCCAACCAGAAGAGGGCACGGCGCTCTATGTGCACCTTCCCTTTTGCGCCGCCAAGTGCCACTACTGTGACTTCTTCTCCGTCCCGGCCGAGGGCCAGGATCTTGGGGGCATGGTGGACGCAATTCTGGTTGAGGCCGCGGGGCGCGCACCCAAAAACCCCAAGACCCTTTTTCTTGGGGGAGGCACCCCGAGCCTCTTACCCGCCAAGTTGTTGAAAAGGTTGCTCGATGGTCTGCAAGAGATCACCGGCTGGCGCGATTCGGTGATCGAAGCCACGGCCGAGTGCAACCCGGAGAGTCTCGACCGGGACAAGGCACGAGCCCTCTTGGACCTTGGCATCCCGCGCCTCTCGGTGGGGGTGCAAGCCCTCGACGATGATGTGCTCGAACTCTTTGGGCGCGTCCACAAGGGCCCGGATGGCCTGAGGGCCCTTGAAGCCGCGCGGGAGGCGGGGGTCGAGCACCTAAGCGCCGATCTGATCTACGCATGGCCTGGACAGACCCTGGAGCGCTGGGAACACGACCTCGGGGAAGTTCTGGCACTAACTACCCAACATATATCCGCCTACAACCTCACATATGAGGAAGAGACCAGGTTTAAGCAATGGCTCGACCAGGGGCGCCTGGCCAAAGCCCCGGAAGAGCTGGAGTTGACCCTCTTTGAGCGTGCCAAGGAGCTCTGCGGGGAGGCCGGCCTAGGGGCCTATGAGGTGTCTAACTACTCATTAAAGGGACACGAGTGCCTGCATAACATCAATTACTGGAAGAACGGGACCTACCTGGGCCTGGGCCCTGGGGCCGTCAGCAAGGTTGGCAGTGTTCGGGCCGGAAATCCCCGGGGTATCGCACCCTATTTGAGGTGGATCGAGTCCTCCGGCCACGCGACCCAATGGCGCGATGAGCCCAGCGATTTGACCCGCCTCGCCGAGGGCTGGTGGTTGGGTCTACGCTTAGCGGAGGGCCTCAATCCCGCCCAAGTCCGGGCCGCCGCACACTGGAACGGCCCCCCAGACCAAGACCCGGCCCTCCCCGTGGCCCGTGAAATGATCGAGCTGGGGCTCCTGGAAATCAAGACCGACCTGGGTGAAGAGCGCTTCTGTTTAACCCCCAAGGGCCGCCCCGTAGCGGACGCCATCGCCGTCCAGTTTCTGCGCAAGGTGGCCGGAGATTGCGAGCCCAAATCAGCCCCGGTGGGCGCGCTAGAATGAAGCCCTCCTCTCCCACATGGGAGCAACTGCCATGACCTTTGCTGACCGCCTCGACCAAGCCATCGCCCAAAAGGGCAGTCCAGCCCTTGTGGGCCTCGACCCTTTTCTCGACCGCATCCCCACGGAGTTTGCCGCCGTCCACGACCCCGAGGCCTCACGCGCCGAACAGGCCGCGTCCATGGGGGACTTTCTCTGTGCGGTGATTGACGTGATCTCCGAACGGGTTGCGGCGGTCAAGCCCCAGTCGGCCTTTTTCGAGGTCCTGGGCCACGATGGGGTTGCCCAATGGGAACGGGTAGTGGGCCATGCACGAGACGCAGGCTTGCTCGTGATCGGAGACGTGAAACGCGGGGACATTGGCTCTACCGCCGCCGCCTATGCGACCGCCTTCTTAACCGGAACACCGAAGACTGACCCGCGCACCCTTTGTGATGCGGTCACGGTCAACCCACTCCTAGGTCATGATTCGATCACGCCCTTCCTGGAAGCCTGCCGCGAATCGGATACGGGGATTTACATCCTGGTACGCACCTCCAATCCCGGCGGAGAACAGTTTCAAACCAAAGGCAACCCGACCTTGACCAACCAAATCGCCGATGCGGTGGTTGCTTGGGGCGAAGAGTTGATCGGGTCCTGTGGCCTTTCTTCGGTGGGGGCCGTGGTGGGGGCAACACATCCCACCGAACTCAAAGCCCTGCGCGAGCGCATGCCTAGAACACCCCTGCTACTGCCCGGCTACGGAGCCCAGGGCGCCGGCGCGGAAGATGTGGTCGCGGGTTTCTTGCCCGGCGGCCGCGGAGTCCTGGTCAATTCCTCCCGAGGTATTTTGTACCCCGCCCGGGATCCAAAAACCCCTTGGCGCGACGCCACGAGCCAAGCCCTCGACCAAATGCGCGCGGACCTCGCAGCCACGGGAGCTTGCTAGGTTGAATCTAAACACCAGGTCCTTGCCTGCGGATATTCTCGGGCTGAGCGCAGTGGCCCGGGCGGGCTTGAGTGGCAGCGATGGCAGCAGCTTGCCCCTGGTGCAACGTCTTGAACAAATTCCAGAGCCCACGGAACGGCTAACCGCATTAGAGCGAAAACAACTGGCCGAAGATTTAGGCAAGGGGCTCTCGGCCCTGGAAATCCCCAGCCGCGTCACTACCTCGATCAGCCTGCTTGAGCGGCCCGGCACAACCTGCGTCATCACGGGTCAACAGCCCGGTTTGGTGGGGGGCCCGCTCTACACCCTTTACAAGGCGATGCAGGCATGTCGCTTAAGCCATGAGTTGTCGAATAAGTGGGGGCAGCCCGTGGTTCCGGTTTTTTGGAACCATGCGGACGATCACGATTGGGCCGAGGTGCATCACGCGTGGGTGCTCAACAGCAACCATGATTTGCAAAAGCTCGGCCTAGCCGGGGCGGGCTCCAGTCGCATGCCCATCGGAAAGGTGCTTTTGACCGAAGAGCACCACCAACTGCAGTCCATGTCAGCCGGACTGCGTCAAGCGTTTGGGGACAGCAAGCATGTGGAGTGGGCTCTTGAGTTGTTGCTGCCTCGCCCGGGAGAAACCCTGGCCCGCGCCCTTACCCGGGGACTGACCGCCCTCTTGGGAACCCACGGTTTGGTGGTGCTTGAACCCGACTGGATTCGCCCCGCCCTTTCCCGAGCCCTAGCTGGTGTGGTGGGCAGTAACCCGCTGCAGCCCCTGCAAATGGCCAAGGATCCGGCCATTGACCCAAGCCGCGCGGCCCTAGCTTTTCATGTGACCGATGCGGGCAGGCGCGCCCTTCGCCCTGGCGGCGATGGGTTTGAAGAAGACGGCAGAGATGGATCTTGCACCCCTTCCGAGCTCGCTGCTTTGATCATTCAAGATCCAGAGGACTGGTCCGCCGGCGCCCTCCTGCGACCCTTGGTCCAAGACATCGCCTTACCCGTGGCGGTCACCATCGGCGGCTACGGCGAATACGCCTATCACCGCCAGCTGGTCCATGTGCGAGAGTCCCTTGGCATTCCCATCACACCCTTTGCGCCCCGGGTGAGCTTGACCGTGGTGGACGGGGAAACCTCCCGCGCACTTGCAGTGGAGGACACCACCCCCGAGCAAGTCATGCGCACCAAAGGAGACTGGCGGCCACCCGCAGCGATAGAAGACGAACCGGCCATCCTGAAGCAACTGGAAACCCTTGAGCAAAACCAACGTGCCGAGCTACTTAGCCTGCGCGAAGCGTTGAGCCAACTGGAACCCGCCCTCGGCTCCAGCCTGAAGCGCACGGCCAACCTGAATGCCAAGGAAGTAGCGCGCCTAACCCGCAAGGCCCGGCGGGTGCACCAGAACCAGGCGGGGCGCGGCGACCGTCATGTGCGCCGATTGAACCACGCGCTCATGCCCCGGACCCTGCCCCAAGAGCGAGTGCTCACGGCCCTTCAATTTATGGCTCCCCATGGTCCAGAATGGGTGGACTCCCTCTATGCGGAGATCCCCGCCCTAAGCACCGAACACCTTTTGGTGCAGCTTCCAGAAACTGCGCGCCCAAAAACCCCTGAGGACGCATAAGGCCCAACAACACATGAGCACCCACGACCTAGACCTCCTGATCATCGCCGCCCACCCCGACGATGCGGAAATTGCCCTCGGAGGCACAATCCTGCGCTTGACCGATCGAGGCCATCGAGTGGGCATTCTGGACCTGACCCGGGGCGAGATGGGCACCCGTGGAACCGTAGAAGACCGCGACCAGGAGACAGCCCAAGCGAGCCAGAAGCTGGGCCTCGCGGTCCGTCGCAACCTTGGGCTGCCTGATGGGCGTTTAGTAGCCGGAATTTCCGAACGCGAGGCCGTGGCGGCAGCTATCCGGGAACTTAGACCAACTATAGTGGTTGGTCACAATCCAGATGATCCCCATCCAGACCATCGGGGAGCTGGTGAATTGGCTCGCGATGGGTGGTATTTGGCGGGTCTCAAGCGTCTAGCAGAGCAAGCGGGAGGCCCCCCGGCCCAACGCCCCCCGGAGAGATTCATTTTCCAATCCCACACGGGATTCGATCCCAGCCTGGTGGTGGATATCAGCGCCTACTTTGAACGCAAGGTAGAGGTCATCCAGGCCTACGCCAGCCAACTTGCCCCTAGCAGCCCAAAGGACGATGGGGCTCACTTCCTACGGGGCCGAGACATCCTCGAGCGAGTGACCCACAAGGCCCGGACCCATGGGGGAGCCATAGGCGTGGAGTTCGGCGAACCCCTCCTGTGCGCCGGCACCCTGAGCGCAGACAGCCGACTGCTGGCCCTGCTCGGTTCGGCCTAGGCTTGGGAAAGGGCTCCTACGGGCCTCAATCCCCCTGGCATGCCCCAAAGCCCCAGGGCTCCTCCTCCAGACAGTAGACTGTGGGGTTCATGCGTCGAATCGCCATCATCAATCAAAAAGGGGGAGTCGGTAAGACCACCACGGTTGCCAATCTTGGCGCGGCCCTGGCACGGGCAGGCCAGCGGGTGCTCGTGGTGGACTTCGACCCCCAAGCCAACCTCTCCATGTACCTCGGGGTGGAAGTCCAGCCCGGCGAGGCCTCGGCCTACTCGGTGCTTTGTTCGGCTACGCCCCTGGATAGCGCCGTGCGCACGACCAGCACGCCGGGCCTTGAGATTTTGCCCAGCCACATCGACCTTTCTGGTGCAGAGCTCGAGCTGGCCTCGACCATTGGGCGCGAGACTATTTTGCGAGACTCGCTCAGCGTTTGGGCCGAGCGTGAAGCCCAGGCGGGCAAGCCGCTTGATTACATCCTGATCGATTGTCCCCCCAGCCTCGGTTTGCTTTCGGTGAATGCCCTGTGCGCCGCCAGCGAAGTCCTAGTGGTCGCCCAAACCGAGTTCTTCGCCCTTCAAGGCCTTTCCAAGCTGCTTGAGATCGTCGACCTAGTGCAAGCTAGGCTCAATCCCGAGCTCAAGGTGACGGGTGTTCTAGCTTCGATCTATGACGCGCGATTACGTTTGGCGCGGGAAGTTCTGGGAGAGCTACGCAGGTTCTTTCCGACCGAAACCTTTAGGACGACGATTGCCACCAACGTGCGCCTAGCGGAGTCCCCCTCCCACGCCCAGACCATCTTCGAGTACGCGCCCGAGTCCCGGGGCGCGCGGGACTACGCGGCCCTCGCGGAAGAAATCCTGGCCAACGAAAAAGCCGCCAAGGCCGGCCCCTCGGACCTGGAAGAAAAAGTCCAGGGCATCGCGGAAGCCGACGCCAACCCGCGCCAAGAGACCAGCCCCTCTCGCGCGGAAGAGCCCCATCCCATCCCCAGCGCAACCCCCGCGCCAGTGAATCTCGCGCCTGTGAATCCGCCGACTCAAGAGTCCTCCGGTAATTCGCCCTCGATAACAAGCGTCGGTACTGCCCAGGCCCCAACCACACTGAACCCCAGCCCAAGCGCGTTTGAGCCCAGGGTTCCAACCACTGCCGCGCCCCAGGTGGCGATTGTGCCGACGCCCACCGCGACCCTCACACCGGACGCCTCTTTAGAAACGGAAAAAGCCCTCGAGTGGAATCACGCCGGTGAAGAATTCATCGAGGCTCCCCCGGCCGCGACCCCCGAGGTGATCGCCGAGCCCGCCGCGGAAGAATGGATTGTGCTCCATCCACCCGAGCCCCAAGTGGAAGCCGCCCCCGTGGTGGCGTTCGAGGAAATGCAAGAGGCCCCAGAGCCTGTCCCCCTTGAGGCACCCATAAAATCAAAGCCCCGCCCGAGCATGCGCGCCTCTTCCTGGGGTGACTACATGGGCGAAGAACGATCCCGGCCGATCTGGCCCAGCAAAACGTGGGAATGAACGACCGAATGTGTGTGGGTGTCCTGTGTCACCCAACCTACGGGGGCTCGGGAGTTGTGGCCAGCGAATTGGCGATTTCCATGGCCCGTATGGGGCATGAGGTGCACCTCTTCAGCCACGAGGTTCCACCACGCCTTGCGCGCTCCAGCGGACCTGTAGAAATGCACGTGGCTCGGGGTGTGCCCTATCCCCTTTTTACTTCCACGCCACATGATCTCGCGGTGACTTCCAAGGTATTGGAAATCCATCGCCAGCGCGGCTTTGACATCCTCCACGCGCACTATGCCCTGCCCCATGCGGTGAGTGCATTTTTGGCACGAGAAGCATCAAGGAGCTACACGGAGCACCCTCCGCCCAAGGTCATCACCACCCTGCACGGGACCGACATCACCCTTGTGGGCAATGACCCCGCCTATGCTCCGCTCACTGAACATGTGCTGCGGGCCAGCGACGCAATCACCGCGGTGAGCCATGATTTAGCGGCGCGAACAAAGGAGGCCTTCTGTCAGTCTGCCCTCTCTTGCCCGGTCGAAGTGGTGCCGAACTTTGTGGACATCAACGCTTTCGCCCCAAGCAGCGAGCCTCGCCGCAGCGTGCCAACCTTCGTGCACGTCTCTAACTTTCGCTCGGTCAAGCGCGTGCCCTGGCTGGTGCGCGCCTTTGCCCTCGCCGCCAAAGGGACAAACGCACAATTGGTCTTGGTGGGGGATGGCCCCGACCAACCGGAAGCCCGGCGGGTCGCCAATGAGGGCGGGGTCCAGGAACAGGTGACGTTCCTCGGCGAACGTGATATTTTGCCCTCGCTCTTGGCGCCCATGACCGCCTTCTGCTTGACCAGTCGCGAAGAGAGCTTCGGCCTCTCTGCTCTCGAGGCCATGTCCTGTGGCACTCCCGTGATCAGCACCGATGTGGGGGGCGTTTCAGAGGTGGTGGAGGACGGGGTCTCGGGCATTCTATGTGCCGCCGATGACCTCGAGGGCTACGCCCGTGCCATGCGCGGAGTCATCGATGATCGCGAACGGGCCGAAGAAATGGGTCTGGCCGCCCGGGAACGCGCGGTCGGGACGTTTGCTCGGGAGGCAGTCATTCCGCGCTACGAGGCCCTCTATCGCCGGGTTCTCGGGAAGCACCCATGAAAAAGGTCTACCTCGATCACAACGCCACCGCGCCCCTGCGCCCTGAAGCTCGAAAGGCCCTCGAAGAGGCCCTCGATCTGGGCCTCGGCAACCCCTCAAGCGTCCACCACCGGGGTCGCGCCGCTCGCGCCGTCGTGGATGAGGCCCGCGAACGCATCGCTGGAGCCCTTGGAGTTGCGGAAGAGGAGTTAACCTTCACTAGCGGCGGAACCGAGGCCCTCAACCTGGCCATTATCGGGGTGATGGGCGAGGCGCCGCCCCAGGGCGGCTTGGTTACCTGCCAAACCGAACACTCGGCGGTCCTGGGAGCCTGTGCCCTGGCGGCCGGCAGGGGCGCCCAGCTGACGACCCTGGGGGTCGACGACTTAGGGCGTGTGGACCTGGAGTCAGATCGGGAGGCGCTGGGAGCAGCGCACCTCGTTGCCATCGCCTCCGCCAACGGCGAAACCGGAACACAACAAGACCTCGGAGCCGTGCGCGTCGCGATGGGTGGGGAGGATAGGGGTTTGCTCTGTGTTGATGGGGTGCAGTCCCTAGGGCGTGAGCCCCTGTCCTGGCTGAAAGAGTTCGCCGACATGGCCGCATTCAGTGCTCACAAGGTGGGCGGCCCTCAAGGGGTAGGGTTTCTTTGGAAGAACCGGAGGGCCTCGCTTGGTCCTTTGTGCGCAGGAGGCGGACAGGAAGAGGGCCTGCGCCCGGGCACAGAAAACGTGGCGGGAATCCACGCAGCATCCATTGCAGTAGAGCTCGCCGCCAGGGAAGCGCGAGAGCAGGCCCCTCGCCAACGGGCGCTGCTCACGACCCTTGCCCAGGGCCTCTTCGCCGCGTTCCCTCAACTGGATCTCAACGGCCCCCCCGTGGAAGACGCCGGGCGCTTACCTAACACCTTGAATGTGGCATTTCCGGGAGCTGAAGGCCGCATCCTTGTGGTCCGCCTCGACCTTGCGGGCCTAGAGGTTTCCGCGGGGAGCGCCTGCGCAAGCGGCTCCCTTGAACCGTCCCACGTGCTGCTCGCCATGGGCCAAGGAGAGGAGCGCGCGCGCGCTGGATTGCGCATTTCCCTGGGCCCAACGACCACCGAACAAGATATCCACAGCGCTGTGGATATCCTGCGGAAAACTCTACGTTGACCGCGAAACGGCGGTCGTGAAATTTCCTTGTGGGCAACCCGTTGACGGGCGGGGCAATCGCTGCCACCATAGGTCCGCGGAGAGCCCCTCACCGCACGCTTCCCGGTCTCCCCCGACCAAGGACGTGCCACCCCCACCCCGGCCCAATCTGCATCCCCCCGGCGTTGATCCCCAACAGTGCCGAATCTCTTTTCAAAGAGGGCAAACGCGTGGTTCCATGCTGTGCCCTCGTCCACGGACCCTCCTACCCCAAGGACCCCTCTAGGGATGCCCGACACAACCACCGTAGCTGAACTAACCCCAGACGCACTCACCGCGGCCTGGGCCTCAGTTTCCGAAAGCTTGCACGAAGAGATTGGGCCACAGAGCTACACCACATGGTTCAGCATGTGCGTTCCTACTGGGCTAGAGGATGGGGTGATGACCCTGGCCACGCCGAACTCGTTCACTAAGCGCTGGATCGAAGAGAACTACAGCTCCAATCTCGATCGCCTCGTCAAGGCCGCCATCACGAGCGCAAAGTTGATTGTGGTTGAAGTCGACCAAGAGGCCTGCACGGAAGCCTATGTGGAGGACCAGGACAAGGGTCCGGCGAACAAAGAGGATGGCGACTCCGCGCGCCCCACGCCCCAAGACCGGCCCCGGGGTTCACTGCTTGCAACCTCGGATTTTGTTCTCAACCCCAACTACACCTTTGAGAGCTTCGTCGTGGGACACTGCAACCGCTTCGGATCAGCACTCGCCACCGGCGCAGCCGAACAGCCAGGAACGACCTACAACCCCCTGTTTCTGTACGGTTCGGTAGGTGTGGGCAAGACCCACCTGCTGCAAGGACTCTGCCACCGCATCCTTGAAAAGAACCCTAAGAGCCGAATCCTGTACGTGTCCTGTGAGACCTTCGTCAATCACTTTGTGGGCGCTTTAGAGCAGCGCACCCTGCCGTCATTCCGTGACAAGTACCGAACCGTAGATGTCTTGGTCGTGGATGACATCCACATCCTCGCCAACAAGGATCGCACCCAGGACGAGTTCTTCCACACGTTCAACCACCTCTACAACGAGCAAAAGCAGATCGTGCTTTCCTCGGACGCACCCCCCAAGGACATCCCCACCCTTCATGACCGCCTGGTGTCGCGCTTCCAGTGGGGCATCGTGGCCGAGATCGAGCCCCCTTACTATGAAACGCGCATGGCCATCATCAAGCGCAGGACCCGGGAGAGGGGCAAGCCCTTCCCCGACGATGTGGTCCAGTGGATTGCCGAGCGGGTGCAGGACAACGTTCGCGAGCTCGAAGGCGCCGTGGCGCGCTTGATTGCGTTCTCGGAAATGACCAAGCGGCCGATCAGGCTCGACCTGGCCCACGAAGCCCTGGGGAGCTTTCTGCAGCTCGCGCCCGGAGCCCCCTCCGTGGACGGCATCATCGGAGCCATCACAAAACAGTACGACGTCAAGCTAAGTGACCTGCAGGGTAAGCGGCGCACCAAGTCGATCATTTGGCCCAGGCAGCTGGCCATGTTCCTGTTTCGCGTGCTCCTGCCCTGGTCCCTGGAGGAGATCGGGGCCTACTTTGGCGGCCGCGACCACTCAACGGTCCTGCATGCCGTGAAAAAGGTCCGCATCCGCGCACGGGAGGAAGAGGGCGTCCAGAAGGAGCTCTCAACGCTGCTCACCCTCCTGGGTGGCGGCCCCCTCGACCAGCACCTCCTCGAAGGGAACCCCAAGAAGGGCTCCTAGCCCCTACCGGGAGGCCCTGGGAGAACTGCTGCGAAGATACGCCGGGGTGCCGCCCTGAGCCTCTCCAGGCCCGCCCTGCGCGAATTCCAACCACCCTTTCCCGCAACCAGCCCCACCTCACCCCTGTGCATAACCTGTGAGTTTCCCGTTGATCCACCCGTGGATTGTCTGTTTACCAATCGGGGACAAATTTCACTCCCGGCCCCCCCTCAGGAACCTTCTGGACAGCTGTCGACAACTCGCCCAAACTCCACAGATTGTCCACACAAAAAGGGCACCCTTCCACACGCTCCAACCTGCACATAAGTCCTTGAACACGCTAGAATTAGGGCCCCTCCCGGCCCGAGTCTTCCACGATTTCAAGCCCCCTATATTACTACGACTAATTCTTTAAAGGGATTCCTCTGAACAACTCCTCCCCGTTCACGACCCCCAGTCCAGCAACATCCAATCATGAAGATCACCTGTCAACGTGAAAAGCTCCGTGAAGCCTTGTCCATCATCAACACGGTCGTCCCTGCACGGGGAGCAAAGCCAATCCTCGAGAACCTCAAACTGGTTGCCACTGACCAAGGTCTCGAACTTGTGGGAACAGACCTTGAGGTTTCCGCACGAATTACTGTCGAAGATGCTCAGGTTGACGAAACCGGAGTCGCGGTTTTGCCCTGCAAGGTTGCGTTAGATTTTGTCCGTGACCTCAACAGCGAGACGGTGACGATTTCCTGCGAAGAGGAAAAGTGCATCATCAAAGGAGATACGGATCAGTGTGAGCTGGTGACCCTCGACGTGGATGAGTTTCCGGTGATCTCCCACTTCGAGGAAAAAGATGCCTTTAGTCTTCAGGGGGGAAACTTCTCTCGCCTGGTGCAACAGACCGCTTTTGCTGCTGCTCGGGATGCGGGCCGTTATGCCATGCACGGTGTCCTCGTGGAGATTGCCGACGATGAAGTCAAATTGGTTGCAACCGACGGCCGGCGGCTGGCCCTTGGAAGCCAGCCCATCGATGCAAACGGCAAAAAGCAGTCTGCAATCGTCCCCACCAAGGGATTGCAGCTCTTTGCCCGTGCCATTGAGGACCCCCTCGACCAAATCAAACTAAGCTTCGATGCAAACCAGGTTGGGATCCGAACCCAGAATGCTCAACTCTTTGCCCGTTTGATTGACGGGGATTTTCCTAGTTACAGCGCGGTACTGCCTGAAGCGGGGGAACACCTGATGGAAGCGGATCGTGAACTCTTTACCCAAAAACTTCGCCTTGTGGCAAACGTCACCGGGGACGAAGCCCGTGCCGTGCGATTGACCCTCAGCAAGGGCAAGCTAGAGCTCAAGGGGCATTCAGCTGGGCGCGGGTCTGCTGACGCCCAACTCGAGGTGGAATACACCGGCGAGGGCTCCGAGATCGCGTTCAACCCCGACTATGTGCTCGATGGGCTCAAGCAGTGCCAATCCGAAACCATCCGCCTAGAATTCCAACAGCAGTCCAGCCCTGGCAAGTTCATGCTTGGGGAAAATTACATCTACATCGTGATGCCCATCACGATTGATGCCTGATCACTGACGCTCGGCTTCCACCGGCACCACCCAGAATCTCTGTTGAGCCCTATTCGTAAATCGACCATCTCCCACGGGGAACCCCTCGTATTCGGAGATGCCCTCAAGCGCTATCTGCGCGAGTCGGGCTTAGGGGCAAAGCTACGCAGCGGTGACGTGCACGAGGCCTGGAACAAAGCACTTGGACCAAAACTTGCCGGACGGGCACGTTCGGTCAGCTATCGGGGCGGTGAACTTGTCGTTGAAGTGGAATCTGCCGTCCACAAGCAAGAACTCGAATCATTCACCGCCGAACGATACCGGCGGAAAACCAACCAACTTCTCGGGACGGAGCGAATCCACCGAGTGACCATCAAACTGAAGAAATGACCATGACCGAGAGTCAACCCTCTGGCAACTACGACGCCGGCCAAATTTCCGTACTGGAAGGCCTTGAAGCCGTCCGCAAACGGCCCGCTATGTACATCGGGGACACCGATGTGCGTGGTGTGCACCACCTGATCTGGGAAGTAGTCGACAATGCCGTGGACGAAGCCCTAGCTGGGTTTGCATCCCACTGTGTGGTCAAGCTGCACGAAGACGGTTCTGTGACCGTGGAGGATGATGGTCGCGGTATTCCTGTGGATATCCACCCCGACGAGGGAGTCTCGGCTCTCGAGCTGGTGTTGACCAAACTCCATGCGGGCGGAAAGTTTGGCGATGGGGCCTACAAGGTCTCTGGGGGCTTGCACGGTGTGGGCGTTTCCTGCGTGAATGCCTTGGCGGAGTCTCTTGTGGTCACCGTATTCAAGGACGGCCAGATCCACCGCATGGGCTTCGAGCGAGGGGCCCCAAAAACCCAAATCGAAGTGATCGGAGAGACGGAACGCACGGGCACGACGGTGCGCTGGAACCCGGACCCTGAGATTTTCAGCACCGTGGAACACCAGCACGAGATCGTTCAAAAGCGCTTACGGGAGACCGCCTACTTGATGGGCCGCAGCGGTTTACGTCTCGAGCTGCTTGACGAGCGCACTGATACCCACGAGGTTTTTGAATACCCCGACGGCTTGATCGCTTTCGTGCAAGACGCCAACAAGGCGCGCACCTCGCTACACCTGGACGTCCTGTCCTTCGAAGGATCCGAAGAGTCCAGGGACAATCCTGGGGAAGTCTATGAAGTCGAGCTGGCCATGCAGTGGACGGACAGCTACCAGGAGAACGTCTTCACGTTCGTCAACAACATTCACACCCACGGAGGGGGTACGCACCTAACGGGCCTTCGTTCGGCGCTTGCCCGCTCTTTGGGAAACTACGCCCGCAGCGAAGGCTTTCTGAAGGACAATGACAAGGCCCCGGCGGGTGAAGACTACCGCGAGGGCTTGACCGCCGTCTTGTCCCTCAAGCTCCCCAATCCCCAGTTCGAGGGACAGACCAAGGACAAGCTGGGCAACCGCGAGGCCCAGGGCATCGTCGAGTCCGTTGTTGGCAAGAAGGTCAGCACATTCCTCGAAGAGAACAACAAGATTGCCAAGGGGATCGTCATGAAGGCGATCCAGGCCAAGACGGCCCGGGACGCTGCGCGCAAGGCGCGGGACCTCGTCCGGCGCAAGAGCGCCCTTGCCAGCGGCAGTTTGCCTGGCAAGCTGGCGGACTGTCAGTCGAAGCAGCGCGACGAAACCGAACTCTTTATTGTCGAAGGTGATTCGGCTGGTGGCCCCGCGAAAATGGGGCGCGACCGGCGAATCCAGGCTATTTTGCCCATCAAGGGTAAGATCCTCAATGTCGAGAAGGCGCCCCTGGACAAGATGCTTGCACACCAAGAGATCCTGCTCATTGTGCAGGCCCTCGGCTGCGGAATTTCAGGGGATTTGGACCCGGAAAAAATCCGCTACGGCAAGACGATCATCATGACTGACGCTGATGTGGACGGATCGCACATCCGTACGCTCTTGCTGACGTTCTTTTTCCGGCACATGCGACCCTTGATTGATGAGGGCCGGCTGTACATCGCTCAGCCCCCTCTCTTTAAGGTGTCCAAGGGCAAGAAGTACAAGTACCTGGTTCACGAGAACGCCCTGCGTGGCTACTTGTCGGAAATTGGTACGGCACAGATGAAGATTGAGGACTCAGTCAGCAAAACGACCTTTGAGGGCGCCGCCATGCGCGAGCTTGCCCTCGTCCTGACCGAGCTGGACGGGCTCAAGGGGTCGGTGATTCCCATTTGGGCGCCGATCACCTACTCCGAACTCATCGGCCGCTGGGACGGGAAAAAACTGCCCACCTGGTGGGCGCGTGCGGACCAGACGGATCACTTCTTCGAGACCCTGGAGGAGTACGAGAACTTTGTCGAGCTCCGGCGCGGCATGGTGAAAGAAGACCTCGTGATTTACAGCGGCCCCGAGGGCGGCGTCCTGATGGCGGACTCGCACATGCAGGGCAGCAAATTGATGCGCTCCTCCGAAGTCGCCGATTGTCTCACCAGTTTGGCGGCCAAGGGAATCAGCGTCAACGGGGGCGGCACCTGGACCGTGATAGGGGGCAAGGAGCCCAAGGAGTGCAGCGAGATCAGCGAGCTGGCCCTCGTTACCCGCAAGACGGCTGAAACAGGCGTGGACATCCAGCGTTACAAGGGTCTTGGCGAGATGAATGCCGACCAGCTCTGGCACTCCACCATGGATCCCGAGACGCGCACTCTGCTGAAGGTTTCGGTGGGGGACGCTTTTGAGGCGGACCAGATTTTCACCATCCTGATGAGCGACGGGGTCGAGGCGCGGCGTGATTACATCGAGAAACACGCGCTCGAGATCACCAACCTGGATGTTTGAGCCAGAATCGGGAAAAGATTTCCGCGTTCTGGGCCCTCAAGGGCTCCAGCCCCAGGCTTGATGCGTTCGATAGTGGGTAGGAACCCCACTTATGGCTCATCACTCTCAACGTCTCGGCTTCAGCCGCCTAGCAGACCACCTTGCCGATTGCGGCAAGGTCGAACCGGAACTGGTCCAGGGTCTCTATGAGGCCTCACGGGCCGGCGGACAGCCCCTGCCCCAGGCTTTGGTGGAAGGGGACTTATTGTCGGACTGGGATCTGGCTAGGGAAATCTGCGAGGTCTTCCAGCTGGCCTTTGTGCCGGTAGATGTAGCCAAGCCGGATGCCGAGCTACTGAGCCTATTTGACGCGAATTTCCTGCTCGAGCACGGCCTCGTCCCTCTTGCACGCTTTGGTGACTTGGTCACCATGATCATGCCGGGCATTGTGGAGGCGGACACCTTGGGTTCCCTTGCGGCCCTGTCGGACCTCAGTATTCAGCCGGTGGTTGGAACGGTCCAGGGAAACAGGGACTGGCTGGCTAAGCACCTCGCACCCAAGAATGAGGGTGCTCCGGGAGAATGGGGCTCCTTGTTTGACGAAGGCGACGCGGCGGTCAAAGCTGCCCTGGATCCGGACCAAGAACCCTCGGCAGAGGAACCCCTAAGCCCCTTGCCCAACAAGAACGAGCCCAGCCGGGGACCATCCATGGCCCAGCTGCTTGGGGATGAACATCTCGACCTGCCACCTGCTCCTCACTTTGAAGAGCAAAAGCGGGAATCCCAGTAGACCTATCGGCGCGGAATTTCCCAGTCGCCGCCGAGCCGTTTGACCAGCAAGCGGTCGGACAGTCGCGGGGCAAAGGGAGTCAGGGCCCCGAGGACCTTCCACTTCCAGCGCAGGGTCTTTTCCGGTTTGGGCTGGACCGCCAGGGCCAGCACCTCTTCGGCCACAGACGCTGCAGGGTCCGCCCGGTTCAGTTCGGGATCGGAGAGCCCTGCTGGGTTGGGCTGGGCGTCGAAGAACCCTGTCGTGGTCAATGCCGGACAGAGGGTGCAGACGGCCACGCCGTCCGTGGCCAGTTCAATGCGCAAGGACTCACCAATCGAGCAAAGGGCGGCCTTGCTGGCGGCGTACGCCGCTTGTCCCGGAATCCCCCGGCGTCCAACCACCGAGGAGACGTTCACGATTACGGGTCTGCGGCCCTTTCGTAGAAGCGGCAAGGCTGCCTGGCTCATGAGTAGCGGGGCAAAGACATTGGTCTGAAACACTCGCTTTAGGGTGTCTGCTTCGAGCTCTTCAAGGCGAGCGCGGTATCCAATGCCCGCATTGTTAACCAACAAGTCCAGGCCCCCGAAGGCGGCGCGTAGCTGTTGGATTGCCCGTTGGATGTCCTCGGGTTCATTCAGATCTGCGCGGATGACGAGGTGTCCCGACCCGGTCAAGGTCCGCCGGACCTCTTCTAGCTTGTCTGCCCTGCGCGCGAGCAATGCCACGGTGTAGCCCGCAACGGACAAGCACCGTGCGGTTGCCGCGCCGATCCCAGAGGATGCGCCAGTGACCAGGGCATAGGGGACATGGTTTGGAGTTGCGCCAGTCACGTTAGTTGTCGCTGGTTGCCAATTTGCGGTAACGGCGGTAGACCTTGGACCAGGCGGTGATTTCCTTGATCACAAGGCGCACCTTCCGGTCCCCATCACCATACTCGTCCCGAATTTTCAGCTCCCAGTCGCGCACGTCGTCCAGGGCGGCGGTGAACTCCTCTCGGGCGGCGACAGCCTTGGCCACATAGGTCGTCTGGTCTCCGCTTTTTTTTGCGGCGACGGCTGCCGCGTCAAGGGCCTTTCCTTTTCGCGCGTGTGCTGTTCCGTTCGTCCACGCGTCGGCATCCAACAGATCGTCCGGGGAGGAGTCATAGGCGTGGGGGGCCGGCGAGGTCTGGCTGCCCGTGGGTCCGTTGGATTTTGCGCGGATCGGAATCGGGGTGGGCGTGGTCCGGTTCAGGTCCGCGAAGGGGTCGGCCTTTTCGCTGGCGCGTTCGAGGGCCTCTGCCTGGTCCTTGCTCGGGCCGCCGGAAGATCCAGCAAACTGGGAGATCACGACGGCTCCTCCGATGCCAACGAAGGCGACTAGCATTGCGGCCATCAGGGGGCTGCCAAGATTTGGGGCGTCGGAAGGGCGGTTGCTCATGGGGCTCTGATTCTAGCTCAGGGATCACTCTAGGCAGGTGGGTACCACCTGGTAACGGGGTCTCAAGAGGGGAGTTCGGGGAATTAGCCCTTGGTGCGTCGCAGGCGTGCTGCAAAGCCGCCGTCCACTGACCCTGCGGGTCCGGGGAGGGTCAAGAAGGACTCGTCCAGTTCAAAATCCGGGTGTTCGCGGAGGAAGCTGCGGACCCGTTGTTCGCCCTCTTCCGGTTCGATGCTGCACACGGACCAGACCAACTGGCCGCCAGGGGTGACTCGTTGGGCGGCCTGTTCTATCAGGGTGCCCTGCAGTTCGGTCAACGCTTTTATATTGGCTGGGCCGAAGCGCCAGCGAGCTCCGGGGCGAGCACCCAACACGCCGGTGTTCGAGCAAGGCGCATCCACCAGTACGCCTTCGAAAAGTTCGCCGTCTGCCAGGGCGGATCCTCCGTCACAAGCCACCAACTGGATCGGCAGCCCTCCCCCTTGGCGGTGCATCTCGGGGACCATGAGGGAAAGCCTTCGTGCGGAAAGGTCACATGCTATGACGCTTGCCCCCTTGCGCGCGAGCTGCATAGCCTTGGTTCCTGGTGCAGCACAAACATCAAGGGCGCGGTCACCCGGTTTAAGTTCGAGCATGGCCCCAGCGCGCTGGGCGGTTTCCCCTTGAACCCAGACCTTGCCCTGGGCAAAAGCCTCAGACTGCAAGACGGCGCTGATTTGGTTTGAGGGGATGTGCAGGGCTGACGAGACCTTGGAAGGTGTTGCGTCCTCGACTCCAAGTGACCCGATATCGACGACTTCATCGTCGTTGGACCAAAGGCAAAGGGGCGGCTCCTGGAGGTACCATTTGGCCAGTTCGGTAGCGGCCTCTTCACCGTGGCGCGTGCTCCAGCGCTTGAATAGATGCGAAGGAATATTGAACACGTCTTCGGCCCAAAGAGCGGGGTGTTCTATGGGGTCCCTAAAGATGTGGCGTTCGAAGTGCCAATTGCGGTCCGGCAAATCACAGCGTGGGTCACCGCTGAGCCCGAGGTGTACTTGGCGCTGCACTTCGCGCAGAACGCCATTTACAATACGGCCCTTAGACATGCCAAGCGTTTCACTTGCGGCGGATACGGTTTCGCTGATAGCCGCGTGGGGGGGCACGCGATCCAGGAACAGCATTTGGGTCAGGCCCACCCGAATGTGCGCGGCTAAGTCAGGTTTAGGGGTGCCATGGGTGAAGCGCGAAACGATCGCGCGCAGGGTGGCGCGCCTGCGGATTTCCGTACCGACGATCGCGCGGAGCAACCCGCGGTCCCGGTCATCGAGGTTTTCTTGATACGCAGCGCGGTCCACTTCGCGCAGGGGTTGATTTGCACCGGAGCGCAAAATGGCCCAGGCAATATTTCGTAGTGTCATGAGGTAGTTTCTGCTCCCAGCAGGTCTCCCGGCGTGAGCTTGGAGCCGCGCAGGAAGGCCGCGCCATCCATGGCGGACTTGCCTGCAGGCTTGACCTGCAAGAGGTTGACCGAGTTAGAGCCCGTGGCTGAGTCCTTGCCACAAGCCACTCTAAAGCCTGGGCCTCCCAAAAAGGTGCCCGGAGGCTCATTGGTGGGGGAGGATTCTTCCAGCGCCAGGACCGTGAGGGCTCTTCCGTCCGGCAAGTGGGTGGAGGCGCCCGGCCAGGAGTTCATGGCGCGCACATGGCGCCGAAGGGTGCTTGGGTCGAGAGACCAATCGAAACGTCCGTCCTGCTTGCGGATCTTGCGGGTCATGGTCACGGAACTGGGGTCCTGGGGGATGAACTTTGCGGTGCCCAGATCCAGTTGGTCGAGGGCTTGGACCAGGGCTTCGCCGCCGAGCTCGGCCAGTCGTTCCATCAAGTCCTTGGCGGCTTCCTCGGGTTCGATGCTCGTGCGCTTTTCCAGCATCACATCCCCCTCGTCAAGCCCCAACACCATGCGTTGGATCGAAACCCCGGTTTCGGAATCCCCGGCCATGATCGCCGCCTGTACGGGAGCCGCGCCGCGCCAGCGGGGCAGGCAGGACCCATGAATATTCAGGGCTCCATGGGGCGCAAGGTCCAAGGCTTCCTGGTTGAGGATTTCCCCATAACTCGCGACCACGAGGATCTCGGGATCCAGGGCGCGCAATTGGTCGAGGGTACCCGGTTCCTTTAGGCCGTTG
The DNA here is from genome assembly GCA_937910685.1 of uncultured bacterium. Taxonomy (GTDB): domain Bacteria; phylum Planctomycetota; class UBA1135; order UBA1135. The sequence goes on along the minus strand of CALEMP010000029.1, from coordinate 3,200 downwards.
GGTTGCAACAGGGGGATCGAGTGGGTGTTCGCCAACTCGGCCACGGGGCTGGCAGTTTGAACCCGGCCGCGCCGCTGGACCTTTGATTTGGGCGTAACGATCCCAACGACGGGGTGTTTCGAACCCAAGAGCTGCCGCAAAACTGCAGTAGCAAAGGGCGGGGAACCGAGAAAAAGCGTGCGCACCTGCGGTGGCTGTCAGCCCTTAAATGTGGGGCTCGACTGCCTCTTTAAAGGCGGGGTAGGGCATGGCGCCGGAAATCGTGTGGGAAACCTCGCCATTCTTGAGAACCAAGAACGTGGGGATCGACATGATGCCGTAGCGCGCGGCCACATCGGGGCAGTCTTGCGTGTTGAGTTTGACCACCTTCAGCTTGCCGTCGAATTCTCCCGCGAGTTGGTCAACCGATGGCCCCATCATTTTGCAGGGGCCACACCAGGGCGCCCAAAAATCCACCAGCACAGGGGTGGAACTGTCAATGACTTCGGCTTGCCAATTGGCATCGGTTACGTCCAGGGGGGAACTCATGGGTCTTGCGGCTGGGGGACTCTTGAACAAAGGCGTACGATCAAAAGTCGATTGCCACAGCAACATCCTAGTCTTCGGGCGGAGGGTCGACTAGCTCCGATTGGGTCAGGGAAGTATTACTTTCGTCTATAGGAGAAGCCCCTAGGTGCATGCCCCTAGGGGCTTCTGTGGGCTCAGGGGGGCTTTTCTCGTCGGGAAACTCCTCTGGCGCGTCCTCGTCCATGAATCGTGAGGAGCGAATGAGGGACTCAAAATCCCCCTCGGAGTCCTCGCGCAGGACGAGTTCGATAGGGTCTGTCTGGGAGGGTTGGATGGCGGTAACGAGCCCAATTTTGACCAGCTCGAGGAGTGCGCAAAAGCCACCGATCATGCTCGCCCTGGTGGGGGGGTCGCCGTTGATCATCAGGGCCTCTTCAAGAGGTAGGCGTCGGCGGTCGCGGAGCACATGTGCCAGCATGGACACATACCAGCGAAGGGGGCGCGAATCGCCTGATATGGAATGCACGCGATCGGCGAGGGTTTCGCGCATGAGGCGTGAGAACGAAGAGAGGAGATCCCAGATGGAGAGTTCGCCCATGTCGAGCTCCCTTTCTGGCGCGAACATGCGCGCCTCCCCCGTGAATCCCCGCAAATGTTCCATGGAGCGGCGCGCGTAGCGGTCTTCCAAATCGTCCGCGGCCCCGCGGAATTTGCGGTATTCGATCAGGCGCTGGATCAGTTCGTCCTGGGGGTCGAGCTCATCTTCAAGGTTCACTTCCTCTCGCGGCAAGAGCGAGCGGCTCTTGATCGACATCAAGGTTGCCGCCATCACGAGGAAGTCGCCCGCGACCTCGATGTCTAGGTCTTTTAGGTGCTCCAAATAGGCGAAAAACCCATCAATAACCCCGGCAATCTTGACATCCCTGATTTCGACCTCTTGCTCGCGCACCAGGTGCAGCAGCAAGTCCATAGGGCCTTCAAAGACCTGTTCAAGGTGAACTGTGTACTCGTCGGTCATGACCAGTTGCCTCCCGTCAGGGCCCAGATCAAATTCCATATTACCTCGGAAGCCCCACTCAAGAACTCGCGGGATCCGGGGAGTACAAAGAAGACGAAGATGACGATCATCAGTCCAAAGGACTCGAGGCGCATATAAGACGCGCGCAGACCTGAAGGTAAGAGGTACGCCATGACCCGCGAGCCATCAAGGGGGGGGATGGGCACCATGTTGAACACCGCCAGAAAAACATTGGCGATCACGCCCCAGTAAAGCGCGGTCGGCATGAGCGCGCCGGGTTCGTAATGGCCCCAGTAGATCGAGGCCTTGAAAAGTACGGTGAACAGAATCGCCAACAGTATGTTCGAGAGGGGCCCGGCGATGGCGACCAGGGACATGTCCCTCAAGGGGTGGCGTAGACGGTGGGGACTGACCGGGACCGGCTTAGCGCCTCCGAATAGAAAGCCCGTGCTCATCCAAAGGAACAGAGGCACGATCAGGGTCATGACCGGATCGATGTGGGCGATGGGGTTGAGGGTCAGGCGCCCCTGTTCTTTTGCAGTGGGGTCTCCGCACAGATTCGCCACAAAAGCGTGGGCAGCTTCGTGGATTGCCAGAGACAGGATCAAGATGGTGATCACTGCGCCAGTTCGAATCAGTTCTAAGGTATCCATGGGGGGCGGTCTTGGGGGCAGAATAGGCCCTGGAGCTTCATCTATCGAGGGTCTTTGGCGCTTCTTGCCGTGGGCCGGTCTTCAATCTTACAATGCGATGCCCGTGACCGTTCCCCTTGGACGGCAGCATCTTCCGCGGGTCAGCTGCGGAGCGGCTCATTGAGCCCACAAAACCATATGTCCAAAGGCGCGACCCAAACAAATCGGGTGAATCAGGCGATTGAAGTGATTCGTATCGAAGCGGAGGCGATCAGCAACCTCGCGGAGAGTCTCCGCGCGGGGGGCTCGGAGGGTTTTGATCGGGCCGTGACCGCCATCCTGGCCTGCTCCGGGCAGGTGGTTGTGACCGGCATGGGCAAGGCGGGTCTCGTGGGGCAAAAAATCTCAGCGACCTTGGCATCCACCGGCACGCCGTCCCTGTTCTTGCACCCGGCCGAGGCGTTGCACGGCGACCTTGGGCGCATTAGCTCGGGGGATGTGCTTTTGGCCCTGTCAAATTCTGGAGAGACCAACGAGGTCAACGGGCTGGTGCCGGTGGCGCGCCGGATCGGGGCCAGTGTTTTTGCTCTCACGGGCCGCGAGGACTCGACCCTTGGAAACCTTGCGGACGGTATTTTGGGGATTGGTCGCATCGAGGAGGCTTGCCCTCTGAAGCTTGCGCCCACTGCGTCAACCACCGCCATGCTTGTTCTCGGGGACGCGCTTGCCATGGTCGTCCTTGAGGAGCGGGGCTTTCAACGCACGGATTATGCCCAGTTCCATCCGGCGGGTTCCCTCGGGCGGCGCTTGATGAGCATCTCTGAGGTCATGCGCAAGGACAAGGAGCTTCCCGTGGTCAAGAGCGGCGCGAGCATTCTGGATGTGCTCCGCATGACGAGTGAAACACCCGGCCGTCCCGGCGCTGCGTTGGTGCTCAACACGGACGGTAGTCTGGCCGGCATCTTCACCGATGGCGACCTGCGCCGGGTGATCGAACAAAACGGGTCCAGCGCCTTGGAGGATCCCGTGGACGACCACATGGG
>CALEMP010000028.1 GCA_937910685.1 uncultured bacterium | reverse complement strand
GCCGATTGCTTTTCCTAAGACAGTTGACATGGGGATGGTTGGTCGCCACTCTCTCTGTGCGTTACAGACTTCCAATAACCCCCACCCCATTGAAAGGGCTGCCGTTCAGGTGGCTCACAAATACCATGGCTCGGAAAAAGAAAAAGGCTGCTAAGAAAGCCACCAAGAAGGCTACGAAGAAAGCCACGCGTCGCGGCAAGAAAGCCCCCGCTGAGCTGATCATCAGCAAGTCTCGCACCAAGAACTCTGTTGGTCTCCGGATCTCCAGTGACTTCTACGCTGCGCTTGACGTGGCAGTGCGCGAAATGATCGCGGGCGCCGAAGCCCGCGCAGCAGCGAACAACCGGGGGACCTTGCGTCCCCACGATCTTTGATCGCTGGGTAGGTGCCCGAGGGTGAAAGCTCGCGGGTCCCAAGCCCCAATGATAGCGCCCCCCCGTTCGATCTCGAACGGGGGGGCGCTTTTGTTTAGCGTGCGCGCACCTTGGGGACGAATGCTGCTAAGTAAAGCGGTCGCAGCCTCTCCGTGGGTGTTGGACCGTTTCGCTGGAAGTGCTCCAGTCCCAGCCGCAGGACACTTGAGGCTTCCGGTAGGACGCCGCCCACCACCTGTGCTTCGTCCGATTGGCTCCAACCGGCTGCAGCGAGTCCTGCGTCATCGGTCAACAGTGGCACGCCCTGGGGAAGGAGTTCACTTGCTAACTCACAGGCAATGCGGGTGGGAGGGCAAAGAACCTCTGGCAGGCCTTCAGCCCACTGGTAGTGGGAGTATTGCAGTCCACCGCCCCGGGCATCTTGCAAGACCATCACCTGCTCGTGGTTTCTGTTGGACTCTAGATAGTTCCACGCCAAGGCCTCATGGGAGGGGATGCCTACCAGTTGAGCTCCGGTTCCCCGGGATAACCCCAGGGCCGTTGCCGTCGCCACGCGCAATCCGGTGAAACTGCCGGGGCCAAGACCTAGCACCAAGACCTCAAGTTGCCTTGGGTGGATGCTCGCCTGTTTGCAGAGATCCGCGAGGCAGGGGACCATGTCGCTGGCATGGACGCGGGTTCCCTGCAGATGCTGCTTGTACATTTGGCCCTCGACGGTGAGGGCCAAGGACGCTTCACGGGTCGAGGCTTCTAGGGCTGCGGCGATCATTGGCTCTTGCCGATTTCGTGAAGGACGCAATCCGCCACCTCTTGGGCCAAGCGTTCAATTAGCTCCGCATCGGGTCCCTCGACCATCACCCGCACAAGGGGCTCGGTGCCGGAGTAACGCAGGAGTACCCGGCCATGGTTGCCTAGGGTTTTTTCTGCGGCCGCGACCTTTTCCATGACCGTTGGATTCAGGGACAAGTCCGGCTTGGAGGTCACGGTCAGATTGAGCAACACCTGGGGCAATCGTTGATAGGCGCTGGCGAGGGTCGAGAGGTCCTCACCCGTCTGGGCCAAGACTTCGATCACGGCCAGGGCCGCTGCCAAGCCGTCCCCGATGAAAGCGGTGCGTTCGCCGAGAATCACATGCCCCGACTGTTCGCCCCCGAGGGCCAGTCCCTCTTCTTGCATGGCTTCCACCACGGCGCGGTCGCCCACGGCGGTTTCGGTCACGCTGACTCCGACCTCTTCGAGGGCGATGTGCAGGGCGCGGTTACTCATGACCGTGGCGGCCAATCGATTCTTGGGCAGGCTGCCTTGCTGGGCACCGTGGCGCCCAAGAATGGTCAAGATTCCATCCCCGTCTACCAGTGCCCCGTGTTCGTCCACCAGCATGCAGCGGTCGCCGTCTCCGTCCAAGGCAATGCCAAGCATGGCTCCGTGGGCCTGGACCGCTTTCATCAGAGCTTCCGGGTGGGTTGACCCGCAGCGTCGGTTGATGTTTTGGCCGTCCGGTTGGTGGGCAATGGGAATCACCGTGGCGCCCACTTCGCTCAGCACACGCGGCCCCACATGACTGCCCGCGCCGTTGGCGCAATCGAGCACCACCTTGGCATGCTTGAGATCCAGTCCCGCACCCAGATCATGAATTAAATGTTGCTGGTATGCGTTTTCCAACCCTGGCTCGGGGATGAGCAATTTGTTTGCCGGTGATGATTCTTCCCCTGCCGTTTCTTGGCGCAGGAGGTCTTCGATGCGCTCTTGCAGCTCATCATTGAGCTTGCCTCCGTTGCCACCAAAAAGCTTGATGCCGTTGTCGTGGGAGGGATTGTGGGATGCGCTGACCATGATCCCCAGGGCTGCGTTTTCTTCGCGCACCAGCCAAGCCAATCCCGGCGTGGGCAAAAGTCCTGCACTGCGGGAAGTAACGCCCGCTTGGCCCAGGCCTTTGGCGAGGGCTGCTTCCAGCCAGCGTCCGGACTCTCGGCCGTCATGGGCCAAGATGGCTATCCCTTTCGAGGAGCCCAGCACTTGGCCAGCCGCGCGACCCACTGCGGTTGCTCCGGCGGGGGTCAACCAGCCTTGGCCGGCCCGCCCGCGGATGCCGTCCGTGCCAAAGATCTCTTCGTTTGTCATGGGATCAGCCCCCGTCTCCGGAAGTCTCTGTGTTCTCTGGCTTAGTCTTGGCCTTTGGTCGCAGGGTTAGCCCACCAGGCTCCACCACGATGTCCAGGAAGGAAACTCCGAGCGGTCGTAGCCTTTCGCGGGTTTCTTGGGGTACGCGCAGGAGCCAAGCATCGGGCCCGGGAAGCTGAAGTTGAACTGGGAACTTGGTGGACTCCAGTTTTTGGTTGCTGACATTTACAAACGCATGGGCGCTCTCGCGAATCGCTTCGAGAAGGGCGACTCGCAGGCCGCCATCTTCCTCGTCGGAGCCGGTGAAGATGCCCTTGGCTCGCACTTCCACCCGCACCTTCTTGCTGGGGGCTTCCCAAAGGTCAGGTGCATCCGGCGCAGTGGGATCGAGGGAGACCACTGCCACGTCCAGCTCCACGTGTCCCACAGACTCCATGGCGGGAACCACCTTGATCAACAGGTTGGAGAGGCCTAGTAGTTCGATTCCGTCGTCCTGGGAGCGACCCGACAGGTCTAGGGCCGCATTCCAAAGTGGGCGCTCAGTCCATTCCTCGTTGCGCCGCTTGGGCAGGACAACGGTCTCGAAAATGAGTTGTTCTTCCAGGGACCCTTCGGCCCCGAGGGGCGCGCGCACCAACACCTCGCTGGGCAGGAAACTTAAGGAGGCTGGATCCACGCTCCAACCGGTGCCCAGTTGGGCGGTGTCCACTTCCACCATTTGGGCGGTCAAGGTCACGTTGGTGGTGGTGTATTCGCGCAACACGAGGCGTGGGGCCACGGTCTTCCAGGAGACATCCAATTCGTCCGGGTCAAAAGCCCTTGATCCACTCCAACGCACCTCGCCCGTGGAAAGGTCGCGTTCCCCAGTGCCGTCGGCTTTGAGCTCCACGCGGCCCGCTAAGCTGCCGCCCAGGGAACCCAATAGGTCTCGCGGTGCGCGGACCACCACGCGCACGCTGGATTGGTTGCTCGATTGCCCCGAGCGGGTCAAAACCGAAGCGCTGATGGCCTCGGGGGTCAGCACCAGTAACTCTCCCAAGCCCGCCACGCGGCCTTCCCTTGCGGTTTGCACCTGCAAGTCCAGGGTGAATTCCTGCACCGAGCGACCTGCTCGCCATGCGCCCACGTAAAGGGCTAGGCCTAGAGAAAGGGCCATGACCTTTTCCGCACGGTTGGACTTCAGCCAACCCCAGAACAGGGCTGGCAGCGAGAGCTTGGGCTTTTCCTCATGGAGGTTGCTGCCACCGAGGGCATCGAGCAGCATTTCTTTCACCGCGTCCCGGGCTACCCGACGTTCCATGCGACCTTCCTTGCAGATCGAGATCGAACCGGTTTCTTCCGAGACCACCAGAACGACCGCATCGGTTTCTTCGCTCAAGCCAAGGGCCGCCCGGTGTCGTGTGCCCACGGTTTTTCCAAGGTCTTGGTTTTCCGTCAGGGGCAAGATGCAGGAGGCAGCCTCCACCTGATTTCCGCGCACGATGATCGCACCATCATGCAAGCGGTTGCCCGGGTGGAAAATGGTTTCGATCAAGTGGCGCGTGACTTGCGCACCGATGGGCACAGAGCGATCGACGAAGGACTCAAGGGGCGTGCGGCGTTCAAAGACAATCAGGGCCCCGACCCGATCTTTTGCCATGGAAATAGCACTTAGGGCCACTTCTTCCACGGTGGCGGCTTGTACGTTGCGCAGGAAGCGTCCCAGTAACTCATGTTCCCCGAGCCGGGAAATTCCCCGCCGCAATTCTGGGTGGAACAGGATCGCCAACATGATCACTGCCACTTGGGCGATGGCGTCAAAGACCCGCAGGACTTCGTCGAGCTCGAGCATCTGCGACACGAGCCATAGGGTCATGCCGCCACCTAAGAGCCCGATGCCCAAGCCGCGGACGATGCCTGTGCCCCGGGTTGTGCGCAGGAAGCTGAGCAGCAGGTAGATACCCGCTGACAGCAACAACACCTGCAGGATGGCGTCGAAGGTGTTGAGTGCGGGGAGGGCGTCCATGGGTCAGGCGGTCGTGGTGGGGCAGGTGATGGCGTGGACTATCTTAGCTGCTTCGACCATCATGCGAACGTCATGGACCCGGAACCCTTGTGCTCCGCGATCTATGCACAAAGAGACTGCGGCAGCGGTGCCCCCGAGGCGCTCGGAGAGTTTGCTGTCCGATCCCTGGGCGGCCCCGGTCAACTGCTGGATAAAGGCCTTGCGGGAGGGGCCCACTAGGATCGGAGCCCCCAGGGAGCGGAGTTCTCTCAGGCGGTCCATCAGTTCCAGGTTGTGCCTGAGAGTCTTCCCGAAGCCGATTCCAGGGTCCAAGATCAGTTTGTCGGGGGCGATTCCCGCGGCGAGACAGGCTCCCACGCGCTCGCGCAGGTGCTCGCAGACCTCTTGGGGACAATCCCCGTAGGCTGGATCCAACTGCATGGTGGCCGAGTTCCCCTGGCGGTGCATAGCGACGAAAACCGCTCCCCGTTCCGCAACCAGGGGCAACATCCCGTCCTCCTGCAGGCCTCCGGAAATGTCGTTGACCCAACTGGCTCCCGCGTCGAGGGCAGCCCGGGCCACGGCGGTCTTGGTGGTGTCGATGCTCAAGGGGACCTTGGTGCGCACTGCCAGCCCTTCGATCACCGCCACTACGCGCTGGAGTTCATCTGCCTCAGACACAGCTTGGGCTCCCGGCCGGGTGGACTCGCCGCCAATGTCCAAGAGGTTCGCGCCCTCTTCCACCAGTTGCAACCCGTGCTGGATCGCCTTGGCAGGATCGAGCCAGAGGCCTCCGTCACTGAAACTGTCCGGGGTGACATTGACGATCCCCATGATCCACGGGGCGCCGTTGGGTCGTAGGGAGGCTCGGGTGCATTGGGCCAGCAAGCGACCTAAGGTCGAGCGTTCCGCAAGTGCGGCGAGGGCCTTTGGCGAGATGGAAAGCACCAGATTCGCCCCCTGATCCACCAAGTGTGCACCGCTGGAGGCGCGCAACAGGTTTTGTTCTTCGGGGAGTAGCCCACCTGTCTTGAGGGACAGGCGGTGCAACTCGGTCGCCGGATCACGATCGAGGCAGCGCAGCTCTAATCGCGTAGCATCCCCGGCACACAGGGATTCCACGTCTTGGGAGTGCCCAATGACAAAGGGCGGGATGCTCTCTGGGGCCCCGGGCACGCTCAGGCGGGGGAGAGCCCCGCCTCGCCGGAGAACTCGTCTGAGTCCTCGGTGTTTTCTTCGCCGGGGGCTTGGGTTGTGCTTACTTCGGCCTCTTCGGGCTCGTCGGTAGCTTGAGGGGGATCCGGGCGCAGGGTCTCGGGGTCGGCGCCTTCAATCAGACTGACGATTTCCTGCTTGCCGAGGGTCTCGTACTTCAGGAGTCCATTCGTCAAGCGCACGATAGCATCTCGGTTCTCGGTGATCGTGATGCGCGCGGTTTCATAGGCCTCGCGCAGGATGCGCTCTACCTCTTCATCGATCGCACGGGCGGTCTCTTCCGAGTGCAACTTGCCACTGAAGAGTTCGCTGCCCAAGAAGTCAGAACCCTGGCGCTCGGAGTAGTTGATCGGACCAATCTTGTCGCTCATGCCAAGTTCAGTGACCATCGCCCGGGCTAAGTCCGTTGCCCTTCGAATGTCGTCGCTGGCACCTGCCGAGATGTCGCCGCAGAAGATCTCTTCCGCGATGCGCCCACCGAACAGGGTGGCCAATTGTCCCAACATACGTTTGCGCTGCATGTGGTAGCTCTCCTTTTCGGGAAGCATCATGGTGGACCCGAGGGCCCGTCCACGGGGCACGATGGTGACCTTGGCGGGGGGGTCTACCTCGTCGAGTTTTGCGGCGACGATTGTGTGCCCCGCCTCGTGATAGGCGGTGACCTCAAGGTCCTCCGGCTCGATGTTGTGGCTGGTCTTGCGGCGGCCATAACGCACCTTGGTGGCGGCCTCTTCCAGGTGCTCCATCTCGATCTCATCTTTCTGTTCGAGAACCGCCATGATTGCGGCCTCGTTGATGATCGCTGCGAGATCCGCGCCGGAATAACCGGGGGTGGCCTTGGCGAGGGTTACCGAGTCGACTTCCTTGGACTTGCGTACCTTGCGCAGGTGCACGTCCAGAATTTGTCGGCGGCCTTCGAGGTCGGGCAGATCCACTACCACTTCCCGGTCAAAGCGACCGGGGCGCAGGAGGGCCGGATCGAGCACGTCGGGGCGGTTTGTGGCGGCCACTAGGATGATGCCGTCTTCCGTACCGAAGCCGTCCATTTCCACGAGGATCGCGTTCAGGGTTTGCTCGCGTTCGTCGTGTCCGCCGCCCATGCCACCGCCGCGACGGCGTCCCACCGCGTCGATTTCGTCCAAGAAGATGATGCAGGGGGTGGATTCGCGGGCTTGCTTGAACAGGTCTCGCACTCGGCTTGCGCCTACGCCAACGAACATCTCCACGAAGTCCGAGCCGCTGATCGAGAAGAAGGGCACTGCTGCTTCGCCTGCAATGGCCTTGGCCAGCAAGGTCTTGCCGCAGCCTGGAGGACCGGTGAGCAGCACGCCCCGGGGGATGCGTCCACCGATTTGGGTGAAGCGGCCGGGGTTGCGTAAGAATTCGACGATCTCGCGTACTTCGTCCTTGGCCTCTGTGGCCCCGGCGACATCTTCGAAGGTCACGCCCGTGCGGTCTTCCTTGGTGTACTTTTGAGCGCGGCTGCGTCCAAAGTTCATCACTCCACCGCCGCCCCCTTGGCCTCGCATTTGACGCATGAAGATCATGACCACAAAGAAGATCAAGAGCCAAGGGCCCCAGAACATCAGGATCGACCCGAGGGTCGTGTCCGGTTCACCGTGGCTCGTGCCGCCCCCTTCCGAAAGGTCGAAGGACACGTTGAATTCAGTCGAGCCTGCGGCGGTAAGTTTGGACTTCAGGTCGGCGATGTCCGCAGCGGGATCGATGCGTAGCCAGACCTTTCCTCCGTCGCTGGGCAGTTGTTCAATCCAAGTGAGATTCTGTGAGCTTTCGAGAGAGTCCCAGGAGTCCTGGGGCAAAGCTGTGCCCTCCACCAAAAAGAGATTGGTCTGGATGGTCTCGCGCGAATCGATCTGGGTCTGACCAGACTCGTCACGGGATTCGGTGACCGTGGTCTTGACTCCGGTCAGGTGCCGGTGGATTTCGGGGCTCAGATAGTTCTGCTCTAATGCGACCCTCAGGTCTGCGGCGGAAATCTGCAGGCTTCCGCGGGAGGCCTTGGCCTGCCGCAGTTGTTCTTCGAGGGGGGCCACTTCAGTGAAGGAGACCTCGTACCTGGTGCGACCATCCACGTCGCTGGCCATGATCTCGTGCTCGCCACGAATATCGAGGGCCGCGATCTTGCCGTTCCAGAGTTTCCACCAGAATTGGTCCTGCGTGACTGTCTCGGGACTCGCCAAACGGGAGTTCCCAAAAGCCACCAGCACAACCACCAGAACCATCAAGAAGAGCAAGAACGGCCCAAAGGGGCGCGGCTTCTTGGCTCCGTCTTGTTTTTCGTTTTCATCCGCCATGATCTGTTATCGGTCTTCTTTGCGCTTTGCTCTAGGGTTCCTTCCCATGGAATTGCCCCGCGAAGTGCCGTGACAGTATACGGCGGGCCTATGGGCATCCCAAGGCCTGTTCAGGGAGTCTTTAGGGCAGCCTTTTGGGACTTTCTGCGGCGTTGCTCCAGGTCCACGAGCAGGTCCAAGATGACTCCCTCCGCAAGATTGGCCACGGCCCGGTCCTCGGCGGCACGGGGCCCACCGGGCTCCCGGGTGGTGTGCCCAACATCCTGGCGCAAGGTCACGGGGCCTGCCAGCAGCAGGCCACTGGAGTCATGCAGGGAGGCTTCGATGGTCAAGTCCACCCCGCGCTCCAGCAAGACGTTGTCCTTGCCCCGGACTCCGCCTCGGGTGTGGTATTCCAGGATGCGGCCGCTGAGGGTGACGTCCGCATGGGATGGAGCCACCAGGGGCGCATCCACCAGGTGCTGGGCTGCTAGGGTCAGTTGCTGGTGAAGGCGGCGCTCCAAATCGGGCTCGCGCCCTTCGTTGGCAAATATCTTGATCCCCAAGCTGAGCCGCTCTGGCCCCAGGGTGTGGCGTGCACTGAAGCCACAGCTGGTAAGCAGCATGCCAAGCAAGAGGCTCGGCAGCAGGACTGTCGCGCTGGAGTGTGTCACTTGGAATTCGCCAAGGAGGCTGCGGTCAAGAGATCCATGGCTTCTGCAACTTGTTCCTCGTTGCCTCCTTGACGCGCTTCTTCCAGGGCGCGCCGCGCATGGAATTCAAAGCCAGTGGAATTTTCGACGGTCTCGTAAAACCGCGCGATGGACAGGTCGGAATCGGTCAAGCGTTGCAGGCAATCGGCAAGGTCGATGCGCACTTCAGCGCCCAATACATGGGCTCCATGATCCTCGAGCCAACTGAGCAACTCACCCTGGGCGATCTTCAGTTCGATTCGATCGTACTCGGGACTAGAGAGTTGCGCCAATCGCAGGTGCGGGATGCGCGCCCTCGCCGCTACCGCTTGGTAGGATCCAGGGTATTCCAGCAACAGGTCCCGGTTGCGGCGAATTGCATTGGCGAAGGCCCGCTCCTCTTCATACATGGCGGCCAGCAAGCTATAGGCCTTTGGTCCATCTGGGTGCTCGGGATGGTTTTGGACGAAGTACTCAAGCACGGGGGTGGCCAGGGGGCGGTAGGACAAAAATCCAAAGTAGGTGCCCTCGTCTATGGCCAGGGAATGTCCCGCTTCGAACAGCAGTCGCCCGGATTCCGCACGTCTTGCGTGCAGGGGGTAGCTTTGGTCCACCTTGACCAGGTACTCGTGGCAGGCCACTCGTTCTCCTTGGTCTAGCAGTGCGCGGGCCGCAGCCATGGAGGCACGTACCGCCAGGTCTCGGGGCAGTTCGAGCTCACCAATGGCTTCCAATTCTTCGGGATCGCCGCCGCCCCGCAGTTCGTCAAGGCGTTTGGAGACGGCATCCACTAGCAGGGTTTGGATGGTGGCTGATTGCTCCGTGGTGAGTTGCGGAGCTGCCTGGGCCGCTGCCAGGTAGGCCACAGCTGCGCTGGCGCCGTCCGTGTGCAAGAGCGCATCCCGGGCGGCGTCGATGGCGCCGGGAACTTCTACCGTGTCGTATGATTTTGGAACGCCGTCGGGGCGAGGTAGGCCGCTCGCGCAGGAAGCGAGGGTGGCCAGAAGAAGGAGACTGAAGCGCAGGGGGAGGCTCATCGGTGTGCCGCGGGTGAGGCGAACTGACGGTGGGTTCGGGGCAGGACGCCCAAGTGAAAGTCGAGGAATCGTGCGGCAATGGCATGCACTGCCTGGGCTAGCTTACGGTCCTGGTGGATCTCACCACCCAAAGCTCGCTCTAGGCCGGCCAAGTTTCTGTGGGGCAGGGTACCGACTTTGCGCCCGGCTTTCTTGGCTGCAAGGGCACAGGTTTCGCAGAGCCTTCCCCCTGCCTCAGCCGAGAAGGGAACCCGGGGCCCCGCTTCGTCCTCCTGGGCAAGGTAAGCCGGGGCGTCGCCGGCGCATTCGGCGCAAGTGTTGGTGGCGGGAAAAAGGCCCAAGTCCCCGAGCAATTGGGCCTCAAAGCGCGCCAGGAGCGCGTCATCGGGGGCTTCGGCGCCGCTCTGGTTGAGGTCCCCCAGGAGCTGGGAAAGGAATTCGTACAGCTTATGTTCGTTCACTCCCGGCCGTGCGACCATGTCACAAAGCTCCAAGCCGCACAGGGCTGCCTTGTAGGCCGCGAGGTTCTTGGGGAGGGCTGCTCGGCGCAGAAGGACGGTTCCCTTTTCGAGGGTGGCGAGTCCTCCGCCCCGGGGCTTGCGGTAGGTCAATTCCAACTCATCGAACAGGTCGAGGGTCCAGGCGAAAGCGCTCTTGGCCCGATGGGCACCCCGGGCCAAGAGGTGTACGGGCCCGTCGTTGCGGGTAAGGGCGCGCACAACCAGGGACGATTCCCCGTAGGGCACCCGCTGCAGAATCAGGGCCTGTTCGGTGCGACGACTCATGCTGGGCGTTGGACGAGGACTCGCAGCACTCGGCGGTCGCTGGCCTTGAGCACCTTGAAGGCGAGGCCATTTTCCTCAAAGGACTCCCCTTCCTGGGGCAGGTGACCGAGGCGCGCAAGGATGAAGCCGGCAAGGGTTTCATAGTCTTCTTCCTCGGGCAAGTCGATGTTCAAGGCTTCGTTCACATCGGTCACGTGTAAGGCGGCTGGGACCTCGAAGCACCCGCTCTCAAGGGTTTGGATCGCCTCGATATCCGCGTCCACTTGGGGGATTTCTCCCACCAGTTCGCGCAAGATATCGGTCACGGTCAGGATGCCGGCGGTACCCCCGTACTCGTCCACGACCACGGCCATCTTTTCCTTGCGGTGGCGTAATTCCTTCAGCAACTCTGCAAGCAGTTTGGTTTCCGGCACCAGGAACGGCGGCTTGAGTAAGTCGCGCAGATTGACTTGTTCTTGGTCGTTTGCCATATGGGAACGGGTCAGGTCGAGGGCCGACACCGTACCGATGATCGTGTCGATCGTGTCCTCAAAGACAGGCAAGCGCGAGCAGCCGCTCTCCATGGCAGCCTGCAAAGCACCCGCAACGCCATCTTCCACGTCTACCGCTTCCACTTCCGTGCGCGGAGTCATGACTTCTACAGCGTCCACACTGCGGAACTCGATCACGTTCTCGATCATCTCCCGTTCCTGTTCGTCCAAGTCGCGATCCGGTTCAGCTTCTTCCAGTGCGCCGCGTAGGCCAGCCAAGAGGCGTCGGGTGGCGGGTTCCTCATCGGGCAAACGCAGGACGCGTAACACCGCCCTTCGTGCGCTTTCCACCATGGCGCGTAGGGGCACGACCGGCGCTTGCAAGAATGCAAAGGTGGGCAAGAGGCGCAGCAACAGGGCATCGCCACCTGCGCGAGCGAAAGCCGTGGGCAGGACCTCCGAGGAGACAATCATGCCCGCCGCAGAGATCAGTACGGCGAGGCCCATGGTTTCCTGGGTCAAGCCGGCCCAGTTGGCGAGACCTTTGAACACCAAGAGAGTGAACAGGGCTTGGAAGATTTCCACCATGATCGCAGCGCTGGCCGCTAAGGCATCTACCCGCGCGAGCAATGGCGCGAGGGTTTCATGGCGCGATTCGTCTGGCACCCGTTGCAGGATGCGCTTGCCCACCGCCATGTCGAGGGCGGAGCGCATGGTGGCGCACAGAATCGCCAGCAGCAGGCTGCCTGCGGCCAGGGCCGGGACGAGGAGCGAGGGCTCGCTTGGTAGGGCCGGGCCTAGGAAGTCCAGGGGCGATGGTCGTGGTGGGGGAGTCAAGGTCGACGGGGGAAGGCCCAGGGGGCCAAGGCATAGTAGCCCCTTGGGGCTGCCTATGGGATGACAGAGCGGCTGGTGAGCTGGGGAGGTGGGCGTCACCCCTCAATGGTGCAAGGGGGTGTCTTGGCGTTGCGGATTCGTAACGTTTAGCTGGGGGTAGGCGCGGTGTATTCGTCCTAAGCCTTTGCTATGAAGGAGGTTATGGGTTCCTGTGCCGCCGCCCGCGTCCTGGCACAGAGTTCGCACCAGGGCTCCCATGCGTTCAGCCTGCAACCGTCCCCTCCGTGCCACCCCTGGCCCCGCCCCCCTGCCCCAGTCCCTCGCAGGAGCGCTCGCCCGACGGGGATTTTGTCCCCTCCGACTAGAGGACCTGACCCGGGACCCCAGCGACCCTTCCAACCGAGCCCCTTCCCTGACCGATTCCGCCAAGCGCGAGGCGGCCCGCCAGGAGCGCCAGTTGGAGACCGCCTTGATGGAGCTTTTCCGTGACGAGGGTTCTGAGGCCGCCTTCCATTTCCTCCATGCACGGGTCTCCCACAATCTGAGGGGTTGGTTGGTGCACTGCATGCGCGGGGGCTACCCGGCCATCGATCCCGCAGTGGTTCTCCAAGAGGCCTGGTACGGGATGGTGCGCTATGCCAAGAGTTTCAAAGGAGGTGCCTCCCACCCGTTCAGGCCATGGGCGCGTACCATCGTCTGCAACGCCCTGCGCAGCCAGATCACTTGGATTCGCCGCATGGAGACCTGTGATGAGCGCACCCTGATCAATCACACGGACCGCCATCGTGGACCGAGTGGTGTGGCCCAGGATCGGGAGTTTGAAGAGAGCTTGCGGAGGGACTTGCTGATCTTGACCCTGGCCCTGGGGGCCGCCCTCAAGGGGCTGAGTCCCCGGGATCGTGCGGTCTTGCAATCGATCGAGGTGGAGGGGCGTGCTCGGGATCAGGTGGGGCGTGATCTGGGGCTTGGCCTGTCCGGGGTCAAAATGGCGCTCCACCGGGCTCGCAAGCGCTTGGTCATGGCGGTGGCCAAGAACCTCGGGTGCAGCTCTGCCCAAATCGCTCGCTTCCCGGCGAAGACCCGTGCCGCCGGCTGATTCAGTCTTAGGGCGGGGGCCGTCGGGCTGGCAACATGGGCCTGTGCAAAAACAAGCGATCGATCTGCTGATCCATGGGGCCAGCGAGTTGGCCACCCCCTTGGGGACTGGCTCCCGGGCCGGCAGTGCCATGGATGAAATCCACGTGTTGGAAAAGGGCGCAGTGGCATTGGATCAGGGGCGTATTCTCGCATGTGGGTTGGAAAGCGAACTGCGTGAGCTTTATGCCCCTACGGAATGCCTCGATGCCGAAGGAGGCACCCTGCTGCCCGGGTTCGTCGACGCCCACACCCACCCGGTGTTCGCGGGTACGCGCGAAGGTGAATTCGAGCAACGTTTGGCAGGGGCGCGTTATGCGGAGATCGCCGCGGCGGGCGGCGGGATACTCTCCACGGTCAAGGGCGTCCGCAATGCTTCTCGCGAAGAGCTCTTGGCCTTGCTGCTCGACCGGCTCGACCGCTTCTTGATGTTGGGCACAACCACGGTGGAGGCCAAGTCCGGTTATGGGTTGACTACTGCCGATGAGATCAAATCCCTAGAAGTCCTGCGTGATGCGGCCGCTTCACATCCAATCGACATAGTGCCCACGTTCTTGGGAGCCCATGCAATCCCCCCCGAACATGCGGGCGAGAAAGAACGCTATGTGCAAATTGTCCTGCAAGAGATGCTGCCCCTAGTGGCCGAGGCGAAGCTGGCCGAGTACTGCGATGTGTTCGCTGAAGCCCATACCTTTGATCTGGAAGACACCCGCCGGATTTCCCGTCGTGCGCAGGAACTCGGCCTTGGGGTGCGCCTGCACGTGGATCAGCTCACGCCCCTTGGGGGAGCCCAGCTGGCCGCGGAACTGGGTGCCGTCAGTGCGGACCACCTTGAATGGGTGGACGGGAAGGGAATGGAAGCCATGGCCGAGGCCGGCGTGGCTCCCGTGCTCTGTCCCCTGGTCCCTTTATTTTTGCGAGAGAGCAAAGAGGCGCCGGGTCGAGCACTGATTGATGCGGGTTTGGCCCCTGCCCTCTCCACGGATTTCAATCCGGGTTCTTGCTACATGCAAAGTCTGCCGGAGGTCGCGTCTTGGGGTGCCTTGCGTTATGGGTTCAAGGCGGCCGAGGGGTTGACCGCGATTACCCTGAATGCCGCAGCGTCTTTGGGGCGCGGGGCGCGCCTTGGCACCATAGAGGTGGGCAAGCAAGGGGATATTTGCGTGACCGATTTGCCGTCACATCGGCACTTGGCCTATGAACTGGGTCGCAGTCCCGTGCGCGCCGTGGTCAAGGCTGGGCGGGTCGTCTTTCGCCGCACGGACCGGATTCAGTAATGGGGGTTGCAGGCGTTACAATGCCGGTCATGGCTGTATCTCTCCTGAGAATGTTGGTGCTTGGCTTTTGGTTGTTGCTGCTCATCGGGTTGCCCAGCTTGCAGGCCCACGGGGGCAGCGTGCAGGACCCCGAGGTCGAGCACCGAAAGTGTCGCTATTGCGATACCACGGGAATGGTCCTCTGCGAGGACAAGGTGCACGGGCGCGTGGACCTCAGCCTCGAAGGCAACATGGTGTTCTGCACTCACGTGGGGGAATGCCCCACCTGTGATGGCCTTGGTCGCATCGCTTGCGGTGAGTGCGAACGGTCCGATGCGGCCAAGCTACTGAAGAAGATGCGCGAGCGCCGTAAGGCCGCCATGGTTCGCCACCATGAGCTGGAGACGGAAATGAAACGCAAGCTGTCCGGTGGCGAGTCGGATCATTTCCGCCTCTTGTGGGACATTGAATCCTTGAAGATCGGTCGCAAGCGATTCGATCAGCATGAGCTGCTGCACCTCTTCGCCGAGCGCATGGAGGCCGTGCATGCCCGTTACCTCGAGGTACTGCACGTGAAGGAACGCGAAATTCCTGACCGTTCCGGCATGGCGGTTTGGTGGTTGCCGAACGATCACAGCGAAGCGGCGCGCCGCTTCTGTGGGGGCAACGCCTCCATGGGGGTCAAACGCATGGGGCCGAATCCCTTCTTCAGCACATGTGGATCACGCTCTCATTTCCCTACCGACGACGACCTGCACCGTTACTTGGTGCATAACGCGGCGCACTTGCTCCTGTCGAACAATCTCCCCTCCCTTTGGATGGGACAGTACAAGGGAGGGGGTTGGTTCGATGAGGGCTTGGCCTCGTGGTTCGAAATCGATCTGGTGGAGCGGGCCCAAACCTGGTGCTTTCAAGAGCAGGGCGTAGGCGGACCGTGGGGCAAGGGCAATTGGCGCGTGGCCGTGCGCAAGTTGGTCCAGCAAGATCGCCAGGCTTCCTTGGCCACCGTTCTGTCCCGGGACGTGAACACTCTCGAACAGGCCGAACAGGCCATAGCCTTCTCCTTGATCGACTATCTGATTCACCTCGACGGATCCAAGTTGCCGGCGGTTGCCGAACGTTTGAAGAACAAGAAGCCCGCCCGTGAGGCATTGATTGAACACTACGGCCTGAGCCCCTTGGCTCTTGAAACCGCCTGGAAGGCTTGGGTCCTTGAGACCTATCCCAAGCGCTGAATTCGATGGACCGGGGCACGGGTCTGCAGGATTAGGGGCGAGAGGGAAATCATCAGGATGCTGCTGGGGCCCGAGGTGCTATTCTCTCTGGCAGCAAGCAGAAAGCCATGGGCAAGATCATCCAACCACGGACCCTTAAGGGTTTTCGCGACCAACTCCCCGCCAGCATGATCCCGCGCGAGCGGTTGATTGACACCGCCCGCGAGGTCTATCGCTCCTTTGGCTTTGTGCCCATCGACACCCCGGCCCTTGAGTACACCGAGATCCTGCTGGGCAAGGGCAGCGACGAATCTGACAAGCAGATGTATCGCTTCGAGGACCCCGGCGGCCGGGATGTGTCCATGCGGTTTGACCTGACCATCCCCCTAGCGCGTTTCGTGGCCCAGCACGCGGGCACCCTAGGGACCCCCTTCAAGCGCTATCAGATAGGTCCGGTTTGGCGGGGAGAAAACACCCAGCGGGGCCGCTACCGCGAATTCACCCAGTGCGATTTCGACACGATCGGCACCGAGAGCGCCCTCGCCGATGCGGAGACGATCTTGGTGATCCACAGCCTCTTCAGTCGGCTTGGGGTCGGCGGGTTCACCATTCATGTGAACGAACGGCGAATTTTAAGTGGCCTCTTTGATCGCTTGGGCTTGCTCGACGTGAGCGTGCCCCTACTGCGCGCCCTTGACAAGCTCGACAAAATTGGAGCCGACGGTGTGACCGCCGAAATGGTGCGCGAGGCAAATGTTTCTGAGCAACAAGCCCAAGAGGTTCTGCGCTGGGCTGGGCTCAAGGGCAGCAACCAGGAAGTCCTCGACGCCCTGCCTGAAATGGTGGCGGGATCCGAAGAGGGAGAAGCAGGTCTGCAGCGCCTTCGCGAAGTGGTGGACGGAGCCACCGCTGGCGGCGTGACCGCTGATCAGCTGGTGATCAATCTGGGAATTGCCCGGGGCCTTGATTATTACACCGGCATCGTTTTTGAGACGACCCTGGATGATCTCCCCGGCATCGGCAGTTGCTGCTCAGGGGGCCGCTACGACGATCTGGCGTCGCTCTATACCAAGCAGCGCCTCCCAGGGGTGGGAGCCTCACTCGGCCTAGACCGCTTGCTGGCGGCTCTGGAGGAACTCGAGCGCACCGAGCAGATTGCCACCACTGCGGATGTGTTCCTCGTGCTCTTTGGTGACCAGCGGATACCTGATCACATTCAGTTGGCGGCCGAGTTGCGTTCTGCTGGCTTGAACGTGGAGCTCTATCCGGAGCCGAAGAAGCTCAGCGCCCAATTCAAGTACGCGGACCGGCGCGGGCACAGCCTGGCGATTGTAGTGGGGGATGAGGAGTGGCAGCGCGGTGTGGCGCAACTCAAGCAAATGAGCAACAAGCAAAGCCAAGAGGTGCCCCTCAAGGACCTTCCCGCCGCTTGCAGGAAATTACTGGCTGGCGAGTAGGTCGCGGGTCCTCTAGAACGTCACTCCGACCACATCGGAGAAGTTCGAATCTACACCGTCCCGAAACCACAGCTGGAAGTACCAAGTTTGGCCGCCGGTGATGAGTCCACCGGGGGGGCCAGGCAGTTGGGTGGGGACATCAAACCCGGAACCCACGCTGGATGTGGATGATTGGTTGATCAGGACTCCTTGGTCATTGAATTTCCCCAGGCTGTTGCGCTTGAAGTTATTGACCCCCGCAACAGAGTTGTAGCGTCCGATGGGATTGCCCAAGCACAAGAGACCGTTCGAAACGGTGATGCCGGAGCTCACTAGGGAGTGACTGACTAGGAAGTACCCGAACTCATCTGCCGGACCGTTGACCGCTTCTAGGTGAAACTGCTCGGGGCCCGAGAACGAGGAGGGCGCCAGGGTGCAGGGCAGCCCCGAGGTGTTGGGCATGGCGGGATTACAACCAACGGTCGTGCCGCCATCAAGACCGCCAAGCATCAAGGTGTAGCCCAAGCACGTGGTGCCCGGGGGGGGCATCACTCGCAGCTTAATCAGGGCAGGGGCGGACGATGGGTTGGACCAAAGTAACTGGGAGCTGTTGTTCGATATCACCTGGCCACAGGCAAGCGAGCCTGCGCAGTTGCCTACGGTTTGGCTAGGGCAGGTGGAGGGGGTGTAGATTGCCAATTCCAGGGGCATGGGGAACGAGTCGGTCACTGTCTGAATCACAGCTACCTCGCCCCCGGGAACGGTCAGCTCAAAGTAGTCGGGCTCGGTCGGTCCCACTGCTAGGTTGGCATAGGTGCCGTTGCCTACCACAGCTGCGGACGAGCAGCTTTGATTGGGGGTGAAGACATCGTTGGTCAAGACTGCGCAGGGGTTGTCGTCCACCACGAGCATTCCGGCCCCGCCAGCACCGGGGGTTTTGGACCCCAATTGGATCAAGTACTGAAAGCCCAGGGGCACAACCGGCAAGTGGACTTGTGAGAGCATCCCCGGCCCGTCATCATCGTCAGAACCCACGCAGACTAGGTTGCCGCAATCGGTGTACTGGTAGACCCGCAAGAGGGTGTCCGCAGCCGGGTCCGAAGACTGAGTTCCGATCCAGAATGAGCCGCTGTAGGTGGGGACCCAAAGGAAGAACACATCGTCATTGATCGTGAAGGTGTCACAGAGGGATCCGCTCGACGCATTGATGCCACTCGTGTTCGCGCAGCCGTTGTTATAGGGCAAGACGCCTTTGCCCCAGAACCAGTGGGCTGCCGCGCATTCGTCGTTGTAGGCTGGCATGCAGCGCACGGTCAGTTGGCCAACGATATCGGTGGCCATGTCCTTGGCGCCCACTTGCACGAGGATTTGATCTCCCGCCTGCAGCATTCCGAATGTGATCTGGCTTTGGAGTCCACAACCATCGTCATTGAAGCGGTGACAATTCGCCTGGCAGCCGGCCCCGTCGTAGACTGCCATGATCGTGTCACCGGTCGTGCCACAGGTCTCAAATATGTAGCCGCCTGTTTTAGGCGCAGTCCACTGGTAGAACACGTCTCGCCACATGTTCATGCCGCAACCCATAAAGCCGCTGGGAGTGGCATTGGTGTTGTCTAGGGCCCATGATCCGACTCCGTCGATGTGCGTCGGATCCCAACAGGCATCTTGTGCGCTGGCGAGGCCCGAGGAGGCGTGGCCTAGGATCCCTAGAAGGAGCAGGGCAAGTGTGGAGGTGCGGAGCATTGGGGTAGGGCTAGCTTTCTAACCGTCTTGAAGTATGCCAGATGTATGGTTCTGAAGACTTCAAAGGGCATAGGAGGCCTCTTTGCGAGACGCCTACGATTTCGTTCAGGGCACATTGTCCCATATCTATCCACGCCCGACTGCACGGATGGTCCATGTGTATCAGGATGAGACTGCATGACCGAAGCACTGTTACTTGCCTGATTTCCAGGCAAGTACAGTGCATTCAGCCACAGAGGCTCGGTCTTGGGGGTTCTAGAACGAGACCGAGAGTCCGTTCGAGAAGTTAGACGTGCCGGCAAGGTCCCGGTACCAAAGCTGGAAGTGCCAGGTGGAACCGCTCGTAATCAGTCCACCCGGAGGGCTCGGCAAGTTGCTCGGCAGATCAAAGCCCGCCCCAGTGGAGGAAGTCCCCCCCAAGTTCTGGAAGACACCTCCCACATCAAAGCGGCCGATTGAGTTCAATCCCGGCCCTGAGTTCGGGTTGTAGCGGCCGATAGGCGCGCCCAAGCACAGTTGGCCCGTACTTACGGTTATGCCTGGGTCCGTGCTTGTTGCAGACACTAGGAAGTAGCCAAACTGGTCCACGGGGCCATCCGTAGCCTCAAGGTGGAACACTCCAGGTCCCGAGAAGGTCGAACCTCCCAGGGTCACATAGGTGCCACTCGAGTTCGTCGAGGCGGGATCGCAGAACAGGTCGGGTCCACCAGCGTCGGCGCCCGTGACAATCAACTCATACTCCACACAGTCTCCCGTGCTGGACGGCCAGAGGCTGACTCGCAGGGTGCAGTCCACATCGGCCCCGGTGGCGTTAATCCAGGTCAAGGACTCGGGAGCCACACTGGACCAGCCGCAAGCTAGGGAACCCGCGCAAGTCGGGTCCACGGAGGGGTCATCTTCGCAACTCACTGAATCGAACAGGAATATGTCGATATCTCCATCGCTAATGTTGTGGTTGCAGAGCACATCGAGGGTGCCTCCTGCGGGAACGGTGAGGCTGTAGATGTCCAAGTCCGTGCGGAATACCGTCAGCCCGGGGTATGCCCCATCGATGATCGGTTGGGCGGTGGCACAGGTGTCGTTTTCCTCGAAGGCATCGGGGCCAAGAGCCCCACAGGGATCAGCCCAAGGGGCAATGTTCAGGATGCCCGAGCCAACCAGTCCGTTCCAGCCACCCAGTTGCACGAGAATCAGGTCGCCGGCCGAGAGGCCCAGTAGCACGACTTCGCTGGCACCGCTACCGCAGACGCCATCATCGTTGTGAGCTCCGCATGTGGATGCGCAGGCCAATCCTAGGTGCGTAGTGAGTTTCGTGTCGTAGAGCGAGCCGCAGGTGTCGAACCGGTAATCACCAGCACTGGGAGCGGTCCACTGGAAGAACACATCGCCGCCCATGTCCAGGGCGCCCGAGTTACAAACCGAAGAGCTTGCCCCGTTGAATCCGCTGGTGGACGCGGTACTCGTGTCAAAAGCCCAGGTGCTGCTGCCGCTAATCGCCGTGGCGGTGGAGCATAGGTCGTTGGCAGGAGTAGCCGGCGGCAGGCTGACGTTCAGGAATCCATCGCCAGCGGGGCTGGAATCGTTCCAACTACCGACCTGAATCAGGTACTGATCGCCGCCTGTAAGCCCATAAAGCACGATTTTGGATGAGTAAACCGGGTCAACCCCTCCATCATCGTCCGAGGCCAGGCAGGTTGCTGAACAGTCGGCCCCTGTGTGGATCGACATCTTTGTGTCCGTGTTGATAGGGGAGAATTCCGTGTCGAACTGGTAGTCCCCGCCTCCTGCTGGAACGGTCCAAGCGAAGAAGAGGTCCTTACGGATCGAGTCAATTCCAGTGGTTCCCGTATTGGCCGGGCTGAAACAGCCAGTGGGGTTTCCCCCGTCAAAACCACTGGTGGTTGCAGAGCTGTTGTCCCAGTTAAACGTGCCTAGACCGCTAATGACCTGGGGCGTAGAGCAATCATCGTTCGTGGGTGGGATTAGGTGAGTGATGTTCAGCAGGGCGTCGCCAATATCGCTGGTGTCGTTCCAGCTGCCCACCTGGATCAGGTATTGGTCACCGCCTGTCAGGCCCGTCAGTTGGATGAGAGAAGAGAACTCAGGCACGCTGCCACCGTCATCATCCGAGGCAACACAAGTCGCGCTGCAATCAGACCCCAAATGGATGGACATCTTGGTGTCGTCGATGCCGATCGAGTTTTCCGTGTCGAAGATGTAGTTTCCTGTAGTCGGGACCGTCCAGGCAAAGAACACATCTTGGCGAATGGTGTCCGAGCCCGTGGTTCCCGCATTGGCCGGACTGAAGCATGTGGCCGGGTCGCCTCCGTCAAAGCCAGACGTGGTGTTGAGGGTGTTGTCCCAGTTGTAGGTGCCTGTACCCGAGATAACCACCGGCGTGCCGCAGGTGTCGCCTACCTGGGCAGAGGTGAGGCTTGTGAAGCTGATACTGGCAGCTAGAAGGAGAGCTCGTTGAAGGGTGGGTTTCATGATGACAGCCATGCTTGGGTCTTGATTCAGTTCCGGGAAGGTGGAGGGTGCAGCTGGCCCGCAATGACAGGCCACGGTTCAAAAGGATCCTCGTTCCCAATCATCCAGCACTTTGCACCCAGTAGCCAATTCCTGTCCCATATTGGGAACCCCAAGCCCCAATCCAATACAAAGCGGGCGCCTCCCCCGCAATGGGGGAGACGCCCGCTTGTTTGCCTTGGCTCCGGGGAAGAACCCCGGGAGGCGATCAGAAGTCGACCGAGATGCCGTCCGAGAAGTTCGAACTG
>CALEMP010000027.1 GCA_937910685.1 uncultured bacterium | reverse complement strand
AGGCCGACTCATGATTGCCATCGTCCAGTTTGTAATGGCCCTGGTCCTTTGGCTTCTCATGCTCGGATGGATCATCCACATCTGGTCTATCGTTGATGCCGCGCGCTACACACCCGACAGGCACTAGCAATAATGCAATAGGGGTCATGCGGGAGGTACCGCACCCCTGCATTAGGGAAACCATGGAAGGCAAGATATATGAGGCCTGAGAAGTCAGGTCGGAGGCCAACACACCTTATTCAGCAAGGGCGGTAAGCGCCGGCGTAGTCTCACGGGAATACCCATAGGCCGACACGCGGTCGGCTCGCAGGGTGTCCACCGGAGGGCTGGCCATGGGGAAGAGACGATGGCGTCACTCAAGGGCCACTTCTATCCGGGAGGAGTGCCACACGAAACCTTGGGACACTCGAGGGCTTGCAAACTCGCCTCCGCTGCCCTTGTTCCAGGTCCTGTAGCCTCCGCCAGCACTCGCTGGGAATTGCTGAACAGGATCTTGGTGATGTCCGCCCGATTCAATCCGCGGGCTGCAAGCCCCACCGCCAGTGCTTGATAGCAAGCGGCACTGGAAAGCTGATCAGGTGTGCACTCAATGCCGTCAAAGTCCGAACCGATACCCACATGGTCGATGCCCGCCACGTCCACCCCGTGACAAATGTGATCCAGAACACGGTCCAGGGGCAAGGGCTTTACCTGGGATTGCAGCCATTCCGCCTGTTGCAAAAAAGTGTCGGTGGGATTGAACCCGCTAATCGATTGATACTCTTTCGTCTCTCGCAAGCGTGACTCGGTGGCCCGCGCTTGTGCATCGAGGAACGGCGTGCAGAAGACAATGCCCAGAACACCCCTGTTTTGCGCAAGCACTTTCATCTGAGCATCACGCAGGTTGCGTGGATGGTCATGAAGGGCATAGCAACCCGAGTGGCTCACAAGGACCGGCGCGCTGCTGACTTCAAGCGCGTCGTAGAAACTCTGCTCGCCTGCGTGGGACAAGTCCACCAACATGCCCAGGCGATTCATGGTCTGAACAACCTCACGGCCAAAGGAGGAAAGCCCCGCGGGGATATTCGGGCCGGCCCCGTCCCGACACGAACGGATCCAGTCCAAGTGATTGTTCCAGACCAAGGTCATCACCCGCACCCCGCGTTCAAAGAACCACTCGAGGTTTTCTAGGCTACCCTCGATGGAATGACCCCCTTCGATGCCAAACAATGCGCCGATCTGCCCCGCTTCACGGGCCTCTGTAAGGTGTTGATGATTGCCGACCCAGCGCACTTGATCGGGATGGCGCCCGAGCAGCTGATGGCCGCGGGCTAAGAGGTGCTTGGTGCGTTCGCGGGCGCCAAGCTGCCCAGGCTCCAGGTGCAATGGATCACACCAGCAAACCAGCACCACTGCTGCCAAGCCCCCCTCGCGCCCGCGCACTAAGTCCAAGTGCCCACGGGTCGAGGTGCCCAAATCATGGCCCAGGTCCAGATCCCTCTGCAGGGAGTCGCAGTGGGTGTCAAAAACCGGGATGAGGGCCCCGTGGGGCCCTTTTTGGCCTCTACGGGCCCCTGAAAGTGTGTGTTCTGCCATTCCGACAGGTGTCCTAGTCACGGCTGAGGCGATCTGCCAGAACGGCAGCGCCCGGGGTTGGCGGGCCCAGCCCGCGGCTGGAATCCAAGTGCTCCAAGCCCTTGCATCATAAGGACTTGGGACATTCGAACCCAACAATCCTTGGGATCGTCGAATCGGCACGGACTTTGCATTTCCTGCAGTTCGACTGACGCCCTAGGTGTCCCCCCTCCCTGCCACCCAACCCCCTCCCATGCAGCCCCACCGCATCCTGATCGCCGACGACGACGCCGAGATTCTCGCCGGCGCCGTGGAGCTGCTCAGCATGTCCGGGCGCGAGGTTCTGACTGCGGTGGACGGCCTGGAGGCCTTGGACATCCTGAGGGCTGGCGACGTGCACTTGGCCCTGCTCGACCTACACATGCCGCGCCAAACCGGCCTGGACATCTTCCAGTACGTGCGCGCAAAGACGATCACCACGCCCTGCCTCTTTTGGTCCGGCGAAGCAACAGACAGCACGGCCCAGTGGCTCCTCGACGAGGGCGCCGCGGGCTTCCTTCGCAAGCCCGTTAAGCCCGAAGAGTTGCGCGCCTGCGTGACCAAGACCCTTGAAAAGAACTGGGGCATCGCCGGCTGAGGCACCCAACCATCCACCGTCGGCTGCACCGCAACTTGTGCAACGCAGCCGACGGTTCCAACCAACTTACTACTACTTCAAAACTTCATTCCCAGACCCCCCCATGGCCACTACCAAGTCCAAGAAAAAAACCGCCATCCGTCCCCTCGGTGACCGTGTCCTCGTCCAGCGTGTCGAGGCCGAAGACATGACCGCCGGCGGCATCCTGCTGCCCGAGTCCGCCAAGGAAAAGCCCAAGGAAGGCCTTATCGTCTCGATCGGCTCCGGCCGCACCCTCGATAACGGCGACATGAGCACCTTCAGTGTCTCCGTCGGCGATCGCGTTCTGTTCACCGCTTATGGTGGCACCGAAGTCAAATTCAACGGCGAAGATTACCTAATCATGCGCGAGGAAGACATCCTCGGCGTGATCGGCTGATCGTTCTCGTTTGTCAAGAAACCAACCAACACAAGAGAACTAATCATGGCCGCTAAACAAATATCCTATGACGCCAACGCGCGTGACCACATCAAAGAAGGTGTGATGAAGCTCGCGCGAGCCGTCAAAGTCACCCTGGGCCCCCGTGGGCGCAACGTGATCATTGAGAAATCCTTCGGCAGTCCCACCGTCACCAAAGACGGCGTGACTGTCGCCAAGGAAGTGGAACTGGACGACGCCTACGAGAACATGGGCGCACAACTGGTCAAGCAAGTTGCCCAGAAAACCAACGACGTTGCCGGTGACGGCACCACCAGCGCCACCGTGCTGGCAGAAGCAATCTTCCTTGAAGGCCTTAAGAACGTCACTGCCGGCGCAAGCCCGGTGATCCTTAAGCGCGGCTTGGAAACTGCCGTCAAGGTTTGCGTGAAGAAGCTCCAGCAGCTTTCCACCCCGGTAAAGAGTCACAAGGAAATCGCCTCCGTGGCCTCCATTGCAGCCAACAACGACATGGAGATCGGTATGAAAATTGCCGAAGCCATGGAAGCCGTTGGCAAGGACGGTGTGATCACCGTTGAAGACGGCAGCACACTCGAAACCGAGATCAGCTTCGTGGAAGGCATGGAGTTCGACAAGGGTTGGCTCTCACCGCACTTCATCACTGATCCGGCCAACATGGAGGCTTCCTTCGAGAATGCCTACATCTTGATCCACGAGAAGAAGATCACCTCGATCCAGCCTCTCGTTCCGATTCTGGAGCAAGCGATCCAAGGCGGTCGTCCCCTGGTAATCATCGCCGAGGACATCGAAGGCGAAGCCCTGACGACCCTCGTGGTCAACCGCTTGCGCGGTTCCTTCCCCATCTGCGCCATCAAAGCCCCGGGCTTTGGCGATCGTCGCAAGGCCATGATGCAAGACATCGCGGCCTTGACCGGTGGCACCGCAGTGATGGAAGACATGGGTGTCCAGGTCGAGAACCTGACCCTCAAGGATCTTGGCACCGCCAAGAAGATTACCGTCTCCAAGGACGCTACTTTGATCGTTGAAGGCGGCGGCAAGAAAGCCGACGTCAAAGCGCGCATCGAGCAGATCCGCGGCGAGATCGCCAACACCAAGTCGGACTACGACCGCGAGAAGCTCGAAGAGCGTCTCGCCAAGCTGTCCGGCGGCGTGGCCCAAATCAACGTGGGCGCGGCGACCGAAGCAGAGATGAAAGAGAAGAAGGCCCGGGTCGAAGACGCCCTGCACGCAACCCGTGCAGCGGTGGAAGAAGGCACCGTCTCCGGTGGCGGAACCGCCCTGCTCTCTTGCATCAAGGTTCTTGAAGATCTCAAGCTGCAAGGCGACGAGCGTGTTGGTGCCATGATTGTGCGCCGCGCCCTCGAAGCTCCCCTGCGTCAGATCGCAACCAACGCGGGCCGTGACGGCGCCGTGGTGGTGCAAAATGTCTTAAACGGTAAAGGTGCCAACTACGGCTACAACGCCGCAACCGACACCTACGAAGACTTGGCCAAGGCCGGTGTTATCGACCCCACGAAGGTCGTGCGCTCCGCCCTCCAAAACGCCGCCTCCGTGGCCGGCCTGCTGCTTACCACAGACGCCCTCGTCTCGGAAGCACCCGGCACTAGCGACACCCAGGCAGCCGGCGACCACAGCCACTAGGCTGTCAGAGCTTCAGCAAGTAAATGCGCCCACCCCCGCTTCCCGCGGGGGTGGGCGCTTTTTTAGGGCCCGCGCCTACTCTCTTTCCGCCAACTCTTCCCAGCGGCTCAAGGCAGCCTGGAGGTCCTTGTTGAACGTCCCCCGTTCGGCGGTCAAGACGTTGGCCTTGTCATTACCAGCGCGGTAGAGCTCGGGGTCGGCGAGGGCTTCGTCAAGGCGCGCGATGTCGCCTTCGAAGGCGCTGATGCGGGCAGTGAGGTCTTCGAGTTCCTTGCGTTCCCAGTTGCTGAGGCGCTTGAGTTTGACCTTGGGCTGGGCGGCCTTGGGCCGGGAACCGCTGCGCTTGGCCTGGCGTTTGTGCTCCTGTGCCGCTGAGGCTCTTGCGGCTGTTTCCTCCAACAGCTCGCTCATGGAACCGTGGTGTATTTGCGGTCCATCGTCGCCTCCTAGATGCAGAATCTGAGTGGCCACGCGATCGAGGAACCAGCGATCGTGACTGACCACAATCAAAGCACCATGGAAAGCAATCAGCGCTTCTTCCAAAGCTCGCAGGGTGGCCAGGTCCAGGTCGTTGGTCGGCTCATCGAGCACCAATACGTTACCCCCGTCGAGCAACAGCTTGGCCAAGACCACCCGGCCGCGCTCGCCCCCCGATAGCTTCTCAATCAAAACTTGTTTCTTGGCGCCGGGGAAGAGGAACTGATCCAAGAACGATGCAACGGTCACACGCTCGGTGCCGATCATCACATGGGCACCTTCCCCCGCCACTTCTTGTACCACGGTTTTGGTGGGGTCCAGATCCGAGCGCCGCTGGTCGATGGTCGAAACCTTCACGGTTTCACCGCGCTCGATGATGCCCTCGTCGGGTTCCAATTGCCCCAGCAGGATGCGCAACAGGGTCGTTTTGCCCGCGCCGTTCGGGCCCACAATGCCAAGCCTCATGTTCGGCGTGATCTCGATATCAATCTTGGGCACCACCACTCGCGCACCATAAGAATGCTGCACGCCCTTTAACTTCAGCACGCGATTTCCGAGGCGCCGCCCCATGATAAAGCGCATGGCAAGGTCCTGGCTGCGCTCTTCGGGTTCGTCATTGACCAAATCCTCGTAGCGTTGGATGCGCGCCTTGGCCTTTGTGCTGCGCGCCTTTGGACCCCGTCGCATCCAAGCGGTTTCACGGCGTAGCAAAAGCAAGCGTGAGCGTTCGTCCTGGGCCTCGACCTCGAGCCGCGCGGTGCGCTGCTCCACGTAGGATGAATAGCCGCCCTTATAGTGGTAAAGACTGCCTTGGTCGATTTCGACGATGCGGTCCACGATCCGATCGAGCAGGTAGCGATCGTGGGTCACCAGCACGAGGGGTGCTTTGATCTGGCGCAGCCGCTCTTCCAGCCAGGCAATCACAAAGGTGTCCAGGTGGTTGGTGGGTTCGTCGAGCAAAAAGATGTCCGGCTGACTGACCAAGAGCTGCGCCAAAGCAACTCGCCGAACTTCGCCACCCGACAACACGTCACACTGTGCGTCCGGATCCAGCAAACCAACCCCGTGAATGGTGGCCTCGACGAGATGCTCCACATCGGCGCCGCCCAACTCGTCCAGCCTTGCCTGCAGTTGCTCCTGACGGCGCAGGAGACGTTCTAGGAGTTCATCATTAGGGTCCGGATGAGCCAATGACTCGTGCAAGGCGTCGAGCTCTTCCAGCAATTCATCGCGGCCCACGAATCCCTTGCGTACCGCCTCGCGGATGGTCAAGTCGGGATCGAAGTGTGGCTCCTGTTCCAAGTAGCCAACGCGCAGTTGGGGCGAACGAATGATTTTTCCGCTCTCGGGTTCGACTTCACCCGTCAGCAAGCGCAGGAGGGTCGACTTGCCACATCCGTTTGCTCCGATCAAACCGATGCGATCACCCTCGCCCACGGCAAGGGTCACGCCGCGCAACAACGGACGGTCCGCATCAAAAGATTTGCAAATGTCGATTAAACTGATCAATGTCACAAAATCACCTCCTAGACCGTCTCGCGTCGCCAAGCCACGGCCAAGCTGTCTGCGTACTCATTCCAACGATTGCCAGAGTGAGCCGCAATCCACTCCATAGAACATGCGGGGTGTGATCGCGAAAGCGCCAAGAGTTCCTTCACCAGCTCTAGGTTCTTGATCTCGCCGCCCTTTTTCTTCCAACCCTTACGTTCCCAATTGGGAGCCCACTGGGTGATGGTGTCCACGCACAAACGGCTGTCGGTGTAGAGCGTGACCTCGGCGTCCTCGGGCAGCAACTTGTAGGCCTCGATCAGACCCGTCAATTCCATACGGTTGTTGGTGGTGTCCGGGTCGTACCCATGGCGTGATTCGCGCACTTGGCCATTCTCGACCCAGACCGCACCCCAGCCCCCAGGGCCAGGGTTGGGGACCGAGCTGCCGTCGGTGAAGATTCCGTCAGCCGGGCCCTCGCTGTATTTTTCCAGCACTTGGGCCACGGTTAGATTCTCCTCACCCGCCGAGGAGCGTCTCTGACGCCCGCCCCGGGAGCCCGAGGAACCGGAACTCTTGGCCCCCTTGGACTTGGAGTGCTTGCGGCAGTATTTCGGTTCCCAACCGGGATACTTGTCGAGGGACGACTGGGGCAAGTCAAAGGACTCCCCGCACTCTTGGCAGCAAAACGAAGGCATAGACCCCACCATAGACAACTCTCGACAGTGTTCCCATCAAGACTTGGGGGATCGGTTATCCTATTGGCTGCCGGGAGGACAGATCCAAGCTCCCGCCCCCTAAGATCATGACTACCACCGAAGCGAGCAACCCCCTTTTCACCCACGGCCACCACCCCCGGTTCACTGCCATCACGCCGGAGTCGGTGCGCGAAGCGATCCCCAGCCTGCTTGAAACAGCCAGCACGGAATTCGACGCTTTCGAAAATTCCATCGAGCCCACCTGGGAGGGGATTTTCGCGCGCCAGCGCCGAATCCTTGAACCCCTGGGCTATGCCTGGCAAATCACCTCGCACCTGATGGGCGTGCTCAACTCCGATGCACTGCGCCAAGTGCACGAGGAGATGCTGCCCAAGGTGATCGAGTTTTACACAAAACTCGGTCAAAGCAAGCCGGTCTACAAGGCACTGGAAGCCCTCAAGAACGGTGAGGGCTGGAATCAACTGAGTGCCGCCCAACAGCGGATCCTGGACAAGGAACTGATCGGCATGAAGCTCTCCGGAATCTCCCTTGAGGGCGCGGAAAAGGAACGCTACAACGCCATGGAAAAGGAGTTGGCCGAGCTGTCCACGGGATACTCCAACGCGGTGCTCGACAGCCGCAAGGCGTTTGAGCTGATAGTGACCGACAAGGCCGACACCAAAGGCCTGCCCACAACTCTGCTGCAAATCGCCGCTGCTGCTGCCGCAGCCAAGGACCATGAGGGCGCAACCGCCGAAGACGGCCCCTGGCGCATCACCCTTGATGCGCCGATCTTAATCCCCTTCCTGCAGCACGGCCAAAACCGAGACCAGCGCGAAATCGCCTTCCGGGCCATGATCACGGTCGCCTCCGAGGGCGAATTCGACAACCAAGACCGCATTGAACAGATCCTAGCCCTGCGCAAGGAGAAAGCTGGACTGCTCGGCTTCAACTCCCACGCGGAGATTTCGGTCAGCACCAAGATGGCTGAGAAGGTCGAAGCGGTGGACAAGCTCGCCGACGATTTGCGAACCGCGGCCTTCCCCAAGGCCAAGGAGGAACTCGCCGAGCTGATTGCCTACGCACGCAAGAGCACCGGGGACGAGAACCTGGAATTGGCCCATTGGGACATGCCCTTCTGGTCGGAGCGCATGCGCGAAGAGCAGTACGACCTCTCGGACGAGGAACTGCGCCCCTATTTCCCTTTCCCCAAGGTCCTAGATGGGCTCTTTGCGGTCACCAAGCGTCTGTTTGATGTGACCGTCGAGGCAGCCGATGGTGAAGAAGAGGTCTGGCACGAAGATGTGCGCTTCTTCCGCATCAAGGACAGCTCAGGGAAGAGCATCGCCAGCTTCTACCTCGACCCCTATTCTCGCCCCGAGAACAAGCGCGGCGGAGCATGGATGAACAACATCATTGACCGCGAAACTCTAGAGGATGGAACTCGACGGCTGCCCACCGCCGTGCTGGTCTGCAACCAAAGCCCGCCGACTGGGGACACACCCTCTTTGATGACCCACCGGGAAGTGGAGACCCTGTTCCACGAATTCGGTCACGGCCTGCAACACATGCTGACCACTGTCGATCTGCCCGAAGCCGCTGGCATCAACGCGGTGGAATGGGACGCCGTGGAACTGCCCAGCCAGTTCATGGAGAACTGGACCTACCACGAGGCCACGGTCAAGAACTTTGCCCGCCACTGGAAAACCGAGGAGCCCCTGCCCTCTCAACTCTTCGAACGCCTAGTTGCGGCCAAGAACTTCCGAGCCGCCACAGGCGTCATGCGTCAGCTCTACCTCGGCGGTCTCGACATGGAACTCCACCACCGCTATGAGCCCGGCAAGGGCGAGAAGGTGGCGGATGTGAAAGCCCGCATCGTGGGCCAAATGTCGGTCTTGCCCCCGCTCGAATCCGATCGCTTCGAGTGCGCTTTCTCCCACATCTTTGCGGGTGGATACTCCGCTGGCTATTACAGCTACAAGTGGGCTGAAGTGCTTTCCGCAGATGCCTTTGGAGCATTCGAAGACGCCGGTCTCGGCGACAACGAAGCCCTCGCGGCCACTGGCCGGAAGTTCCGGGACACAGTGTTGGCCCAAGGCGGCAGTCGCCATCCGATGGAGGTCTTCCAAGACTTCCGCGGCCGAGCGCCTTCCACCGAGGCCTTGCTGCGCCACACGGGCCTCGCTTGAGCCAAGGCTCCGGCAAGCAAACTACATTTTTCAAGCTCGGCGGGGGTCTACCCGCCGGGTTTGACCTGCTGACGGATTATCTAAAGGCCCCCGAAGCCCACGAGCTGATGGGCGACTTGCTTGAAACGGCAAACCTCGACACGCACCTGATTCGGATCTTTGGTCGCACGTGCCCAATGCCCAGGCGCATCGCCTGGTTTGGGGATCAGTCCTATTCCTATTCCGGCGTGCAACATCCCGCGCGACCGCTGCCCGACAACATTCAACGCTTGGCCCAGCAACTGGAAAACGACCTGGAGCAGCCATTCAACGGCGTGCTGCTCAACCACTATCGCACCGGCGAGGACAGCATGGGCTGGCACACGGACGATGATTACGATGCGGGCGAATACCCAAAAATCGCCAGCATCAGCCTGGGGGCCACACGCAGATTCCGCTTGCGCCCCAAGAGCGATCCCTCCCTCAGCACGAGCGTTGACCTAGACCACGGAAGTCTATTAGTGATGGGTGCAGGCACTCAACTGACCCATCAACACGCGCTGCCCAAGATGCGCAAGGCCCTTGGCGGTCGCTTGAACCTGACCTTTCGCTGGATGGAACCGAAGTAAACCGCGCTACTTCTTGGCCGCGGGGATGTGTGCGATCGAAGGGGGGGAATAGGGCCGCAGCGTGCCGTGAATCACGTTCAGAGTCTCCATATGGATCCCATCTTGCACGGTGTAACCGTCGGGGATTTGCTTGATCTCTTCCATAAACGATTTGTCTTCAAAGTAGTAATCCCGGAAGGGGCCGCTCCGGCGATCGACCACGTTGGCGTCAAATCCGTTTTCATCCAGACACCGCAGGGTCTTGTGCACGTCAGCCATGGAGGACTGAATGAAGAGTAACTCGCCATCCGGGCGCAAGCACCGATGGGCGTCGAGGATCAAGCTATCGATGAAGTAGCGTCGGTTCTGCTTGCCACTGACGCAGAATGGCGGGTTGGTGACGACCAGGTCAAAGGTGCCGTCGGTGGAAAGCCAATCGCTGACTCGGTATTCAATCACCGAATCTTTCGGGCGATTGCGTTCCACATTTTTGCGGGTTGAGGCCAAAAGGTCCTCGCTGATTTCCGTTACCACCAAGGAACGTGGTTCATCCCGCAACAGGAGGATCGTGTGATTGCCCACACCGCCGCCTAGCTCCAGCACGTCCTTGCCCTTGGCAAAGGAGTTTTCTGTAAGCACATCCGCGAGGAAACGGCCGTGGGGTGTGGGGCGCCAATCGTCACCTTCGGCGGAGAGGTCCATGTCGTGAGGGTCGTTGGATTGTTCGGGAGTCATGAACCGTTGTAGGGAGCGAGGGGTCTGGCTGGGAAGGGTCAAGGGGGGATCCGTGGGGACCTCTACAAGTCCGCAGAATCTTGGGGTAGGGTCCGGGGAATTGGAGATTCGCCCTCCAAAATATCCCCTTCACCGGGCATTCTAAGCTCTACACCCCCTCAGGGGCTTTTCAGGCCCCTCGCAGGATCGTGTTTCCCGCCTCGGGTACCAGAAAAAAGCGGCCCACAGGCACCTCAAAGGAGGTCCCTTCGGCGCAAGTGAAGTTGTAGGACCCTTCCATGGTCCCCCAGGATGTACGCAGGGGGCAATAACTGGTGTATTGGAAGCTTTCGCCGGGGGCCAGCACGGGCTGTTTGCCCACGACCCCCTCGCCCACCACCTCTTCGCGGCGATTGTTGGCGTCGAGGATCATCCAGCGCCGCGAGAGCAGCTTGGCAGCCTTTTCCCCGCTGTTCTCAATTTGAATGCGATAGACAAAGAAATAGCGAGCCCGACCTGGATCGGATTCCCCCTCTAGAAACTGGGCCGCAGCGCGTACGCGCAGTCCGTGGGTGGTGTGGTCTGAATTGGGATCTTGGGACACGTCGATTAGCTCAGGAAAAATGGGCTTCGGTATTCATATGATACACAACCCAGGAAGAATGTGACGCCCGGGTAGCACAACGATGCACTTAGAACGCCCAACAGTCTCAATCTTGATTTCCCTGCTGCTCTGCACGGGCTGTTCTTGGAGCGCTCAACGTGCGACTGTGGCCGCACGCTTACCGGCAACCACGAGCAAGGATCCGAAGGGGCTGGCTGAAGAGCTCTTCGCCGAGCGCCTCGATCAAACCCCGCGCCTCGCAGACACGCTTGAGAGCAAAAGCCCGCGGGCCACCTGGGGGCGCGAAGGGGAATGGTCCACGCGGCCAGCCTTTGAGAGGCTGGCAGGAATTCGCGTTGCGCGTATTGACAGCGCCATTGAAATTGCCGACGAGGATGAGCGGGAAACCCTTGTGCGGATCCGAGCAGAGTTGCGCTACGAGGCTCTTGAACCCGCGCTGACCCGGGACCGCGACCCGCTTGGTCCCCTGCGTGGATTCTTGCGCACGGGTTTGCTGCACCTGTTCTTGGATCATCCCATTGAACGGGGTACGGATCTAGAAGCATACCGGGCGCGTCTCCAAGCGTTGGTGACTTGGACAGAACAAGCGGCAGAGCACAGCTCCGCGCTTCCTGGGTCCATGGCCCCTCTTCCCAGCACCTTGGCTTACCTCGAAAGGATTGCATCCCCCCCCTTCGCAGATTTGATGGGGGACCGCGTAGCAAAGAGAGCGCGCATGGCCATGGAACTGACACCCAGTTCTCGGTTGCAGACCCTGCAAGCCATTGACATCCTCCTGCGGAATTCCCTGCCGACGGCGGCTAAGCAATTGCTTGCGGTCCTCGAAGCTCCCGATCGCACCCAGCCCAGACGGGGCCTTGCGCGCCAAGCGGGTGGATTGAGCTTGTACAAGAAACGGATCAAGCAGCTCGTCAGCGCGAACGACACCGTGTCCGAAATCGATAACCGGCTCACGATCCAGAGCCGCGAGTTGGAAGCAGCCTTGCTGCAAATCACCGAGGCCCTCGATTTCACCGGGGGCAGTCTCGAGCTGTTAGCCCAAATACGCGAGCAATACGATCAGTCCGTCAAACATCCGCCCGGGGAAACCGCGCGTCTGGAACTTCTGACACAACAGGCAATGAAAGCAGCTCAGATTTTGGGGCCCCTGCTTCCCATCAATCTTGAGGAACTGCCCACCACAGTCATCTTGCCCAAAGCCCTCCTGCCCCTAACCGACGGCGTCATTCACCAACTGGCCCATCACGGACGTGGACAGTTTTCGCGGGTGTGGGTTGACCCATCCCGCCTTCATGCTGCGGTCAGCGATTCATTGGCCGTTCACTGGATCTTGGGAGCCGCGGCAGTGGCCCATTGTGACGGCCCCACGAGCGAACTTCCCCGTTGGTTGCGCCATGCAGAGTGGCCCGGTTGGAACGAGGCGTTGGGGCTTTACTTGGTACGTTTGCAAGAGGAGGTTCATCCAAGGCGTAATCCATGGCAACGGGCTGCCGGCATTGCATTGGAGCTGGAATGCACGGCCCGGGGCCTCACAGACCTGGGCCTGCACGTGCATGGTTGGTCCCGCGCAGAAGCAATCGAGTTCCTCCAGCGGCGGAGCATCTCCGACCGAGCGCAAGTGGAACTGTGGGTTGATGACTGCTTCGATCGACCGGGTCTGGCCCTTGCCACGCCCCTTACCCTTCAACAGATACTGGCCGCGCGCGCGGAGTTACGCCAAAGGCAGGGCGTAACCTTTGATCTCTTGGCCTTCCACCGTGCGCTGCTTGAGGTAGGCCCCCTGCCGGTTGACCTTTG
>CALEMP010000026.1 GCA_937910685.1 uncultured bacterium | reverse complement strand
TGATCGGGGCCCGGGTTGAGTTTCCTTGCTTGCTGTTCTCGGAGAGTTGGGGTCAAATCTCTGGATGCGAATCAGGGAATTACGCAAGACCGCAGCGATCATCACGATCATCGCCGGGTCGGCGACTCTCTTCTCGGTGTTCGGTCCCGGGCGGACCGGTCCGGATCCGATTCCCGCAGCTGCGCCCGACCAGCAGGCCGGGGACGGCTCCTTCGCTGCGGCAACTCCCGCACGGCTTAGGGAGATTGAGTGGTTCATGCAGAAGTATAGTGACCTCGCAGAGAACGGCATGGAGCCTGGCACGGCTGGATTCCACATCTGTCGCCCAGAGGAGGACAGCCTTTGGAGCCTGAAGTACACCGTCAAGCAGAGCGCAGGAAAATACTGGTGGCCGAGCGCCAGCGCGATGTACGTGGCGCACTACTCCTTCAGCAATTCGCGTGAACGCTCCCCCCAAGTCTCCTACCAACGACAAATCCAGGGCCCCATCGTGGAATACGCCGTCGTCCCCCAAGGGGACGGCTTATTTCGCCTGGAGGGTTTCTTCGACACCAGCGCAATCGGGGTCCTGCAGGCCATGATCGGAACGACAGACTCCCCCGTCTCTTACGTCGACTGGTTCTGGCGCACAAGGCCAGCAGGCACCTTGCCCACGGACATGCGAGCGGCGGTGGTGGCGGACGATCAAGTCTATCTGCCCTTCTCCATGCGCGACATTGCGACCGGCGCGATTGAGCCCACCGTGATCTTGGCCAAGGACATGGACGAGGCTGGGGCACTGGATTTGCTTGTGAAGCTGGAGTCCGGTTAGTCCTTGTGGGTTTTACGGAGAGGGACAGCATTGCATTTCATGCGGTACCCTAGCCTCGCCAAAACTCGAAGTTCCTTTTGATCAAGCTCGTTTCGATCGCGCCGCCGCCCTTGCCCTCGCCCAAAACAACTGGACGCCTGATGAGACCTTGCGCTTTGTGAAAAAGCGCTTGCGTCAAAGCTGCACCTCCACGGGAAAAGACTACCCCGAGATTTGGCTTGAGCGCCTGTGGATAGCTCAAAACTCAATCCCCGAGTCCATGAGTCCCGGAAACAAGGACCAGCTCCTGGCTCTCGCCAGTGAAATTGAAAGCATCATTTGGCCGATCGCCCAAGACATTCAAACCGAAGTCGACAAGGCCCTCGAAGTAAAATGGGATTCTGGAGGTTATCGGCTGGCCCATAACGGAGAAGAACTGCAACAGGCAGCCCCCGCCCAGCCTGTGGCCCAGCCCGGAGTCGCGACCATCCGCAGCGGGTCCATAGGACCCTATTCGGCGAGGCTCCAAGTGGACTCTGGAGAGATCCCTCTGGCCGTCCTCATGGCAGCCTCGATCCAAGCTGAAGAACAACGTTTTCATGACCTCCTAGCGCAGTTGAGCGCGGACTGAGGTGGGGCGGGTGAGGTTCGGGGGGAGCGCTGCCTGAGGCCGCCATTCCTTTCAACAAGGAAAGGATCGAGGCGCCGGGGTCCAACTCCCCAGCACGGCTCCCGCTTGGGCACCGGTCACCCCCGGCCTGGTGACTGCCTCTTGGGCAACAAAGCGCGCCCCGAGGGCGGCGAACAGCATGGCTTCCCGGGCGTCGGGGGGCACGCCTAGCTCTTCGGTGGTGGTGACCGGCAGGCCGCATTCCACTTGCAGCGCTCGCATGAGGGGCTTGTGGTGAACGCCGCCGCCTGCCACCAACATTGTGCGGGGGGGTATTGGGAGGTGCTGGAGGCCACCGGCCACATGTCGGGCCACCGCCACCACCGCACTGGCCAGCACATCGGTCGCGGATTTTTGGTCGGGTAGAGAGCTCGCTAGTCCCAGCAACCATTCGGTGCCAAAAGAATCTCGTCCGGTGCTGCACGGGGGCGCAGAGCCGATGAAGGGATGTTCGAGAAACAGCGCCACGAGGGCTTCATCCGGCGTGCCCTTTTCCGCGTATTCTCCGCCCGGGTCAAACGGTTGATCCAACAACCTGCGCGCCAGTCCATCCAGCAAGGCGCCAGCGGGGCCTGTGTCAAAGGCCAGGACTTGATCCCCATCCCCGAGCCAAGTCAGGTTCGCAATGCCACCGAGGTTCAACAGGCACAGCGGCCTCGTTCCCCCCCCAAACACCAACTCGTCCCCATAGGCGCTCAAGGGCGCGCCCTCGCCCCCCGCCGCCAGGTCGGCTGCGCGAAAGTCCGCCACCACGGAACAGCCGGTCACAGCGGCGATGCGCGCGGGATCTCCCAGTTGCAAACTGGCGGGACCAGAGGGCTCGACCCCATCATGATGCCAAAGGGTCTGGCCGTGACTGGCAATCAAGTCCACGGACAGGTTCGCTTGTTCGCGCACGCACGTGAGCGCTGCACCAAAAGCCAAGCCCAAGTCTCGATGCAAAAGTGCCGTCTCGCGCAAACCGCAAGGTCCTCCCGCCAAGACTCCGTTGAGGCGCTGACCAAGATCGCGCTCGAAGCCAAGAGTTTCAAATGCCAGCAGCTGCGGACGTTGCCAGTCACCGTTTGCCTCGCGGATGAATCGCACCAGCCCAACATCGACTCCATCCGCCGAAGTGCCCGACAAGATCCCGGCACACACGAGACCCTCCTCGGAGAACAATCGCTGGTGCAGGGTGGCAAGGTCCATGGTCTCGGGGCGGCAAATACAGGCCGCGCCGGGGAGCCTACTCGATCTGCTGAACCATAAGTTCCATGCCCAGCCAGAAATCCATGTTGGGCGACCACTGCAGTCCGCAAAGGGTTCTGGTCAAGGCTACGCACCGTATCTAGATCAGTCCGGCCGGGACTCCTGCTCCTCACCCAAACCTATGGATCTGCCCTCCCCAGACCTGCGCCCCTCTCGACAGAGAAAGCGGATCGCAGGCCGCTCATGCTGCAAACCGGGCAGTCAAGTCGTCCCCGCTTCCTCCCTCCCAGGGGCGAGCGGACCCCGAAAAACGGGCCTATGTGCTCCACAGTCAATGCCCAACCGGGAACCGGGCATTCAAGGCCAAGCTGCTGAATCCAGGCCCCAGCACTTCCCCCGTTCAATCGCATAGGTTTCTCCTTGCGCCAAATGCTGTGAGGTGCTCATATTCACAGCTCACATCGATTCGCTGCGGGCCCTCAAAATAAACTCTTCAGTTGGACACCAAATGAAACTTCTAGCCATTCCCCTCGCACTCCTGCTCGCTGTCGTTGCCGGCTCCAGCCCGCCTTCCTCGTCGACCGCCGCTGGCCGCCCCGACGCTGCACAGAACTGCGTCCTGCAAAGCCAGAAACTCGATGTACCTGAAAACAATTGTGGCATTTGCGTTCACACCATCCTCGTTGGAGGTCAGAGTTCCGCGAATTGCGAAAGCCCTTGTAACGCGACCTTCACCTACACCAACAATTGCCTTACATCTTCCGTGACAATCGCGCGCTCTTTCCCTATCAAATGCGGAAAAGGTGCTGAACACAGTTGGGATTGCCAAGAGAATGATCCCTATGCTGGCTACCGTTTCTTTTGCACCACCTGCCAGGAGTAGTACCCATGAGCCAGAAACAAACAATGGTGGGAATCGCGGCTTTGGTTGCAATTGGGCTCGCCTGCTGGACTTTCATGCGTCCGGATCAGCAGCCTCGAAGCGAGCCATTGAACCCTGAGCAATCCCATCCACCTACTTCCCAGGATGAGGATCCCGCCCCCCTTGACGATCTGGGTGCCGGCAGCGTGCATCGGCAGCAAGAGCCCGTCGAGGTAACAGAAGCGCCGGCGCCGGAAGTTTCAGGTAGAGCAGTGGATTGGTCGGATACCACAGACCGCTATCCACTCCCCTGGGGCGATGATTTCGGCGAGAGGCCTACCCGCCCCCAATATGTCCTTGAGGAGATGTATGAAGATCATGACATGGATCAACTCGAAGCTGCCTATGACATTCTCCACCCGCAGATGACAGGGTACATGAACGAAGAGCTCTTCCGCCTGCTGGATTCACCTGACTGCACCGCATTTGACTTGGACTATACCCTCGACGAAAACGGCACCAAGAAGTACATAGGACTCAACATAACTCTTGTTGGGAACCACCCATTCTATGGCAGTCGGTCCGGCACGCACCCTGACGGTTCCCCCTTCGCAAAGTTCGCGTGGCTACCCTATGACGAGCACGAGGATTTCTACAAGCAGACACAAGAGGTCTATTACGTGATGAATCTATTCTATAAACTGCAAGACGAAATGTATCTGGCGGCTGGTGGCATAGAGGGGAACTTCGTGGCGAGATCTCTAGGTAACTGACGGGCTGACCCTATCGAGTCAGCACAGGCAAAATGATGGTATCCGTGGCCTGCCCCCCCACCTGGACGCCGAGGGTGGCATGTGGATGATGCCTGGCATGTCCCAACTCCGCCACAATGCCTAGGTGGTTCGCCGCCTCCTCGAAATTCGCAAGATCGAGGGAAGCACTTCCAGGCAGCTCTCGAAGGGTTCCGGCGTGCCCGTCCACGTCCTCAGTTTTCGCTCCTGTCAAGATCGGTAAGTGCACGGACAGGTTCGCCTGTTCGCGCACCGACCTGAGCACTGCACCAAAAGCCAAGCCCAAGTCCCGATGCAAAAGTGCCGTCTGGGGCAAACCGCAAGCCCCTCTCCCCTGAGAAAGCGGATCGCAGGCCGCTCATGCTGCAAACCGGGCGGTCAAGTCGTCCCCGCTTCCTCCCTCCCAGGGCATCGGGATGACGATCCCCCACCGGGACCAGGGCCCTAGGAGAATCTGCTACGCGCCGGCCGATGGAATCGCGCCAACCGCATGCCTCAAGCCCGCCCAGTTGCCTGCTAAGCTCGTCCAACATCTCTGGACGCATTGATCTGGAAGAACGAAGACAAAACCGATGGCTGATAACAAATCAAAGGGACGCACCGTAATCTTGGTGGCGGACGACGATGCGGATGTGCGCTTGGCGCTTGAGATGTCCCTTTCCTATGAAGGTTTCGAAGTCTGGACCGCCAAAGATGGCGAAGAGGCCTGGATGCGGCTGCAGAAGGGCATCGAGGAGGCCAAGCCCGCAGCGCTGGTGCTGTCTGATCTCAAGATGCCGCGCCTCGATGGAATGGGCTTGCTTGAAAAGATCTCGTCCCTGGAGAGTCCGCCCCCGGTCATCGTGATCAGCGGCCACGGAGACGTGGAAGTCGCCGTCGCCGCCATGCAAAAAGGAGCGGCGAACTTCCTCGAAAAACCCCTAGAGGACAACCGCTTGCGGGCCACGATCCGCGCGACCTTGCGCCAGGGTGAGTTAACCCAGGAAAACCGGCAGCTGCGTCACAAGCTCGTTCAGAACTGGGAACTTGTGGGCCAAAGCCAAGCAATCGAACGCCTGCGCCAACAGCTCAAACAGGTGGCCTTGAGCGATGCGGCAGTGCTGATCACCGGGGAAAACGGCGTGGGCAAGGAAGTGGTCGCTCGTAATCTGCACGCCCAATCTCCGCGGGCCGCCGCCCCCTTCATCGCCGTCAACTGCGCCGCGATCCCCGCCGAACTGATCGAGTCCCAACTGTTTGGACATGAAAAGGGCTCATTCACAGGCGCCAACGATCGCCACATCGGACACTTCGAGGCCGCCGAGGGAGGCACCCTGTTCCTTGACGAGATCGGCGACATGCCCGCCGAAGCCCAATCCAAGGTTTTGCGGGCGCTAGAATCCCACGAAGTCGTGCGCCTTGGATCGAGCACAGGCCGGACGGTGAACATTCGCGTCTTGGCTGCCACGAACGCGGACTTGGCCGCAGAAGTGGAAGCCGGCTCATTCCGCATGGACCTCTTTTACCGCCTGAACGTGGTCCCCTTGCGTATCCCCGCCCTGCGCGAACGCAAAGAGGACATCCCCTTGCTGGCCGCCCACTTTTTGGCCAAGAGCGCCGAACGTACAGGACTACCCAGCCTCGTCCTATCTCCTGATGCCCAAACCCTGCTCTTGGCCCAGGGCTATCCCGGCAACGTGCGCCAACTGCGCAACCTCATGGAAGGGGCCGCGATCTTTTCCGACGGCACCACCATCGAGCCCGCGGACATCGAACAAATCCTGGCCAACGGCCCAGGCCTCGCCACTCCGGGCCAGGGCACCAGCACCTCCGGCCAAGACCTCTTCGAGGCCCCCACCTTCGAAGAGTTCAAGATCCAAGCCGAAACCCTCTTCATCCGACTGCGCCTCGAACGCAACGAGGGCAACATCAAACGCACGGCGGAAGAACTCGGCATGCAGCGAAGTCACTTGTACAAGAAACTGGATCGGTACGGACTGAGGTGAGGGGGCCGGGGCATGAGTGCCAGGCCCTCGCGTCACCTAGCATGGAGTCTTCGCTCCAGCCTCGACCTGGCGGGAG
Source organism: uncultured bacterium (assembly GCA_937910685.1). GTDB lineage: Bacteria > Planctomycetota > UBA1135 > UBA1135. The sequence continues at coordinate 5,369 of CALEMP010000026.1, read as the reverse complement.
ATGATCATCCCGTCCTTGCCTCACCGTACTGCCGCAGGCCTCGCCAACACGAAGATGAGGTGTGCCCTTACGCCGCCCTGACTGCTGGTCGGCTCACTTTGCCTTGGCTACAGCCTTCTTGACCCGAATCTTGCTCCCGTCCACAGAAGTGCTGTTCAAGCTCTTCATTGCCGCCTTGGCTTCTCCAGGATTCGACATGACCGCGAAAGCAAAGCCCTTGGATTCACCGCTGGTTTTGTCTGACACCAGATCACAGGACTGTACGGTGCCATACTTTTGAAAAAGAGCCTTCAGGTCTTCTTCGGTGGTGCTGCGATCGAGATTGCGGATTATCAGTTTCATCGGTTGTTGGGTCAGCAGGCGGCAAGTATCAGGTGTAGGGACTCATCGTACTGTATTGCCTACACGGCTGGGGGGATCCGCCGCGGACGCGCAGGGCCCTCCGCCTGCATCAGCTTGTCCTGGTTTTCTCAAGAGACCATCTAAAAGCCAGGGACTCTCTCCTTTAGACCGGCCGATCTCGCCGGACTTCACCCAGATCACTAGGGTCTCAAGAGGGGCAAGGTTTCAAGAGGGGCAGGGTTTCAAGAGGGCGTGGTGCGGCAGAATAACGCTGCGCAACCATTCGCGCATCCGCGCCCCTACTTGAAAGCCCTCGCCCTCAAGGCAGGCGCAACTTCATTCCAACGCTCAAGCGGTTCGATTCACCCAGCGCGTCTTGGTTGGCTACGCGGATCTGTTCGTGAAGCCAGCCCTTGCCATATGCCTTGTGGGCGATGTCCCAGAGGTTGTCCCCTTCGACTACGGTGTACATGCGCCCAGGGAGGGTTCCGTCATCTTCTACGGCCACCCAGATTTTATCCCCGACGACCAGGGCTTCGAGGCCTTCGTTTTCGCTGCGCACGATGATGGCGCGGGATGCTTCGCCGTAGTAGCAAGCGGCGATGGACTCAAAGGTGTCGCCGGCCTGGACCTGGTAGAGCATCAAGCCCGGATCGTGGGAAGCCTCCAGGCCTTGCTGGGTGATCAGGTCGCCCAGGGGACGGGCGGGGACCTCGAACTCGCCGATGGCCGGAGTGGCATCATCGGGGGCCACGAAGGGAACTGGATCCGTAGTGAGGTCCATTTCGGACATTTCGGGCATCCCGACCAGTTCAAGGGTCACCCCCTCCACTAGCGGGTCCACGTCCGCCGCATGAACCGCTTCCTCGGGGGCCCAAACTTGCGCTGCCCCCAAAATGCCGACGATCACCAAAAGTACGCTTAAAACGACCAGCTTCTCGATCTTTCCCATTCCTTCCCTTACCCGGCGGTGCCGGGTCCCCCTCTTAATTGTTGCTCTGTGTGATGATGGATTCCGAGGTCCGAGGCGACGCGTGCCTGCGCGTTGCCCCCGGCTCCGAAGCCCAAAAATGAAAGTGGTTGCGCCAAGGTCCACTTGTGCGGTTGACCTTGACGAGTACGAGATTCGGAAACCCAGCAGGCGGAGTCAAAGAAAAAAGGTGCGGGGGGGCATATATGCTTCCAGGACCCGGAATTAGGGGGGGCGGTTCTCCCACGCAATCCAGAAGGCTAGAGTTGACTGCTCACCATGCCCTCCCCCTCCCATTCGCCCCCCAAACCTGATCGCGCCAGGGGCCTGATGCTCTGGCTGTTGCTCCTGGGCACCCTGGGTTTGCAGGGGCTCTCCTGGGACATCTTGGATGGGTACCAAACGGCCGACTCCATCGAGTACGTGGAGAACGCCCAGGCTTTGGTGCGCGGACACGAGGTCATCGACAGCATGGGAATTCGCTCGGCGTTTTTCCCCCTGCTCTTGACCCCTCCCATCTGGTTGGCCGACCGGCTGGGGATCGAGGACCAGCGGCCCTTGTTTTGGATCCTACGCCTGTTCCAAATGGGCATCGGATTGTGGGTGGTGTTGGCGGCAATGAACCTGGGCCGACGGTTGGGAGGTCCACGGGCGGGCTGGTGCGCGGGTTGGATGATGGCCCTCAATCCGGTTTTCTTGCAGTACACGATTTCGCCCCTGACGGATTTAGGAGCAGCCCTTTGCATTTCTCTTGGACTGCTGCATCTGGCGGGAGTGCGCGATCAAAAATCCGGCTGGCGTGCTGGAATTTGGATGGGGCTTGGGGTGATTGTTGCTTACAAAGCGATCGCCGCGGTGGCCCCCATGTTCCTGGCGTTGATGCTGGCGGAACGCTGGCGCGGACGACGACACCTGTTCGCTTTCCTTGGTGGCCTCGCGTGCTGCTTTGTCTTCCAAGTACTTTTGGATTGGGCCACCTATGGCAGTCCAGGGCACTCTCTTTTCCTCTACATGGGGGCCAACTTCGGCCCCCTTGCGGGCAAGTTATTTTGGGTTCCGGGGGGCTGGCTGGCAGAAATCGTTCCTCCGGTTGGGCGTTGGCTGCAAGAAATCGGCGCAGCCCTTTATTCCCTTAACAGTCAGATGGGAGAGCAGACCCAAGCGATCCTGGGCGAGCAAATCCGCGGGCGCTATCCCTGGCATTGGTATGCCACCTCGGTGCAAGCCTGGCTTGTGCTGCCCTTTGCTGTTTGCACGTTGGTGGGGGTTTGGGTCGGTTTTAGGAGCCGTTCACGCATCAGCCCCTTACCCCTGATCGCGGCCCTTTTCTATGTGGGTTTAATTTCCACCAAGGGCTGGAAGGACCAACGCTTGCTGCTGGTGGTGCTGCCTGTCTTTGCGGCCTATGGTGGCTGGGGCTTGGACCGCCTGGCGCAACTGAGGCACGGCAATCAACCCCTACTGGGGAACGGGCGGGCCTTCATTGTGGTCTGCGTCTTGGCATTGGGAGCGGCGCTTGGCTTGAGCCAACTACTGGACCGCAACACGCGCAAGTTCTCGGGCTATTGGGAAGCCATGGCCTGGGTCCAGAGCGAAGCAGATGCGCGCGCTGCCCACATGCCCGAGGCTCCTGACCTGCGCGTGGCAAGTGCTTATCACTGGGCCTGTTTCCTACGCGAGGGACCTGGACTCGTGCTCGAGAAACTTCCCCACCAAATCGATGGCTGGAGCCTGCTGGATGATGTCCAGCGCCGAGAAAACCTAAGTGCGCTCTTGCGCCAGGATTATGTTGTGGTGCACATGCCCGTGCTGACGAATCCCGGGCACCTGGATTTGACGAAGGTCATCAACCGTCAGTTTGCGGTGCACGCAATGTTCTGGAATCAAAAGGACTTTGAGGACATTGGGCCCGTCCTCCTAATGAAACGCCGCACGGGCAGGAGCGACGAGCGTACCCTGTTTGCCCGCCATGAAAACGTGGACCCCAGGGCCTATCGCCAGGATCACTTTTTGCCCCGGCCGCGCATTTTCGTGCGACCCGATCTTGGGGAAGAGGTCTGGTTCTTGGGCTTTGACTACCAAGTCCTACCCGGGGATGACCACGGCTGGATCACCCTGCACCATTGGTGCGCCAGCGATCAAATCCAAGCGGACTACGCGATCATTCAACGGGTGACGACGGTGGATGAAACCAACAGTTATCAGGCCAATTTCCAGCCTGCCTGGGGGGCTGCACCCACCAATACCTGGAAGCGCGGCACCCTGGTCCGGGAGAGTTATCCAGTCTTGGCTGCCGCCGAACCCTTCGCCTGGGAAAAACCTTACCGGCCCATGGGCGGGGATTATCGCCGCGGGGACCTAATGCCCGCCTGGCTCTGGCTGGACTATGTGACCTTCGATTTGGACCCCTCGGACGGCTCGGCCTTCATCAACGGGAGGCTCGAATTAGCCCGACCCGGGACCCGCCAGCCCCTCCGAGGGCCCGGGCAACAGGCCCTGCGCACCATGCCAGGGGGCTTTGCCTGGAGTCTAGAGGGCCATGTTCAGGTGGGCGGATTCCTACTGGCGGTGCCCCCGGACGCGCAGTTGGGCCTCCATGAGCCCCTCCAAGAGGGTCAAGAGCCCTCACAGCCCTGATTCGGGGCTGAATTTGGATAGGACGGGAGCTCCCTTAGCATTGGGGACCATAGGGCCTGGGCTCAGCTCACCCATCCGATCACCTGCTCCCCCAGCCAACCGATCAGCCGCGAGTTCCGAAACCAGCGGTTGAGCAAAAGTCGTCCCGCGGATATCCTGATAGAACCGGATCCCCCCGATCCAAAACCCCGATGGCCTTCCCTTCAGGCCGTGCCCATGAGCCCCTTCCTCCGCACGATTTCCGCTGCCCTAGTGTCATGCAGCATCGTTCTACTGCCCTCATCCTGCGCCTCCAGCCCCAAGCTTGACGGCCTTGAGAGCCAGCCGATTCGCATGGTGATGAACGATTTCCGCATCGACTTAGAAATGACCATGGTCAACGATGCATGGTTGCAGCGTCAGGGCTTCGAGGGCGCCACGGCCAACGAGCGCAAGGCAGCCTTCTTCTCGGTGACCCGCGGCAAGCAAGGCTCCACCACCAAGGTCCTAGACAACCGACAGGCGGCCCTCTTGGTGAATCACCTGCGCGAGGAATTCCACTTTGACGACCATGCCATCACTGGCCCGACTCCCCATGAGGGCGGCTATTTCACCTCGACCATCGAGATTGCCGTGGACGGCCAGCCCAAGCACTTCGGTTTCGACAAGAGCCTTTCCGCGCAGATTTTGGGCGACTTCAAGGAAACCAAAGTGATCTTTGTGGCGGCCTACAATCAAGTCTATTCCCTGCAGTCGGTCAAGGATGCAGAAGGCTTCAAGAGGGAACTCGAAAGGCGCTAATGCCCCCCACTCCCACAGATCAAGGGTCTCCCCCCAAGGGCATCCGCGCCCTAGCAGTGTTGCCCGCGCGCATCGGCTCGACCCGTCTGCCGCGCAAGATGCTACTCGAAGAGACCGGCCTACCGCTCTTTGTGCACAGTGCACGCAACGCCGCTTCCTGCCCCATGGTTTCCAAGGTGGTAGTGGCTTGCGATGACGAGCAAGTTCAAGCGGCTGGGGAAAAGCTCGGCATCGAAATGATCCAGACCAACCCGGACCACCCTTCGGGCACCGATCGAGTTCGCGAGGCCTATGACAAGCTGGGCGAGACCTGGGACGTGGTACTCAACGTGCAAGCAGACGAGCCTGACTTGGACCCGCGGGATTTGAGCAGCCTGATCGCCGTATTTGCCGATCCCACGGTCGAAGCTGCAACCCTCGGCGCGCCCCTCACGGACCCCGAGGAGATGCTCTCCCCCAGCGTGGTCAAGGTGGTCAGCAATCATGCGGGAGACGCGCTCTACTTCAGCCGCTCACCCATTCCCGCCTCCAGCCATTCACGCGATGGGGCCCCGACACCCATGCAAGCCGCCCGGCGCCACGTGGGGGTCTATGCCTTCCGACCCGCTGCCCTCGCCCGCTTTTGCGCCCTGCCCGTGGG
>CALEMP010000025.1 GCA_937910685.1 uncultured bacterium | reverse complement strand
TCGAGGTGCCCGCGCGAATCTTAAACACACCCGATAGTGGCGAGTATTCAGGCCAAACACAGTTCATGACCATGCCGGAGGTGTGGCAAGACAGCGAGGCGATTTTCAATCGAAGAATTAACTTTGCGCTGGTTCCGGAGTTCACGGCCCTCCTCGCCATGACCGATGGTGTCTCGGACCCACACTTCCCTACGGACAACGATTTTTGCGATCCAATCCACTGGGGCAAATTCTGGGCGGAGCTCAGTGACTCGGTTGCAATGATACCCCAGAACGAGGCCGCCGATTCCGAGCTACTGAATTGGCTCGATTTTTGGGTGGATGGCGAGCACGATGATCGCACGATCGCAGTCTTCATCCCTGGAGCCTCGTCCCGGCGTAGTCATGAGTAACACGATTCGTATCACGGCCTCGGACGGTTCCGCTGTGGAATTTGTCGACCAGATCATCGGCAAGGGTGGGATGAAGGATGTCTACTTCTCTCCCGATCGCAGCTATGTCGTCGCCTTCTTTCGAGACGAACAAGACTTCCGGGCACGCAATCGACTAGAGATGATCATCGGCACCTATCGGGAGAATCTCTTCACCCAAACAGGTGGAGACTATTGGAAGAACCTGTTCTGCTGGCCAACGAAGATCGTCGAACACGATGGCCGACTAGGCATCGTCGCCCCCACGTACAGTGGAAACTTCTTCTTCGAGCACGGCTCCAAGAATTCCGATTTCTGCAGCATCCAGGGCAAGGAAAAGGAAGGCAAGTGGTTTGCCTCAGCTTCACACCGAAAGAACATCCTCGACCCCAGGGAGAAGGGTGACTGGCGTAGCTACCTGTCTATCTGCGTGAAAATCTCACGGGCTGTCCGTCGCCTCCACATGGCTGGTTTGGCTCACTCGGACTTGTCCTACAAGAACGTCCTGATCGACCCTTGTACAGGGGGTGCCTGCATCATCGATATTGATGGTCTCGTCGTGCCTCAGAAGTATCCTCCGGATGTCCTTGGGACTCCGGACTTCATCGCTCCAGAGGTGATGGCAAGCCTGCACCTCCCGATCACAGATGAAAATCGGAGTTTGCCCTGCATCGAGACCGACCGCCACGCCCTGGCAGTCCTGATCTACATCTACCTTCTCTACCGGCATCCACTACGAGGTCGAAAAGTCTTCGACTTCGAGGACGACCAACGGGACGAGTCTCTACGAATGGGGAAAGACGCGTTGTTCATTGAGAACCCAAGCGACGCGTCGAATCGACCAGGTCCCGATGAAATGACCGGTGCGTACATGCCCTGGGCGGACCCAGGCAAGATTCCATTTGAATTGGTCGGGCCCTACCTGAAACCCCTCCTCACCCAGGCCTTTGTCGACGGCCTGCACACGCCCTCCAAGCGTCCAACTGCGGATGCATGGGAACTCGCTCTCGTCAAGACGGTCGACTTGCTGCAGCCGTGTAGTAACGAGAGCTGTGAGCAGCGGTGGTTTGTCTTCGACCACTTCTCGGCCTCGAGTTGCCCATTTTGCGAAACGGCTCACCATGGGACTAGGCCCGTCCTCAATATGCATTCGTCCCGAGGTAGTGGCGAATTTCGTCAGGACAATCACCGGCTGACGGTCTACCACAATCAGTACCTCTACCCTTGGCATGTGAACCGTCTCCTAAGCCCCGGCGAGAGGTTGACCGCGGAGCAGATGAAGCCCGTCGGATACTTCGCGAACCACCGGGGTCGCTGGGTATTTGTCAACCAAACCCTGGAACACATGAGGGATGTAGATCAGGACACGCCGATCGCCATCAACAGTCAGGTCGAACTCACGGACAACAAGCGGCTCCTCTTATCCAGCGAGAACGGGGGACGTCTCGTTCAAGTGCAGCTCATCAAGAATTGACCACTGTCATCACCATCAAGACAACCATGACTACCCGAAGACTGCCAGTTTACTTCCTTCTCGATTGCTCGGAGTCCATGATCGGTCCGGCAGTGGACTCCGTTCAATCTGGAGTTGAACGGATGATCAGCGAGCTCAGGCAAGATCCCCAGGCACTTGAGACTGCCAGTGTCAGCTTGATCACTTTTGGGCAGGGAGCAAAACAGATCATGCCCTTGACTGAGTTGCTGGCTGTTCAAATCCCACAGCTAAGAGTTGGACCCGGAACAGCCATGGGCGCCGGGCTTCGACTTCTGTCAGACTGCATCAACAGAGATGTACGCAAGACGACGAGGGAGCAAAAAGGGGACTATCGTCCTTTGGTCTTCCTTTTGACTGATGGCCAACCAACGGACGATTGGGAGTCCGCTGTCGACGATCTATGGAGCAAGACGGAGAGTCGCATCGCCAACATTTATGCCGTGGGGTGTGGCGATGATGTCGACTACGGGTTGCTTGGACGTGTCAGCGATATTGTGTTTCGTCTTGACGAGATGACCTCGGAAAAGATGAATCAACTATTCGTTTGGCTTACCGCTTCGATCAGATCGGCGAGTGCGTCCCTAGGCACGACAGGCGCCGGTTCCGGGATTGATCTCTCGAAGCTCCCCGACGATGTCACGCGCGTCGAGCCAGGCTCGTACACTCGACCTACGGGGCCACCTCGCCAGGTCTTTGTGGATGCGCGCTGTTCGGGAAATCGCAAACCCTATGTGATGCGGTACAAGCTTGATCCGATTGGAGGGCAATACTACATGCCATCAGCGTCTCACCCGCTAGAGGAGAATCACTCATCCGGAGGGAGCGAGCTTCAAGGACTGGACTCCAGCCTTCTCGACGGGTGCCCCGCATGCTGTTACTGCGAGAATAGTGGAGCTTGCGCTTGCGGCTGTGGGACAGTGATGTGCATTGCGGAGCCCGCGCCTGCTTCGATCGTTTGTCCTGGTTGCGGGGCCACGTTGAGGACGTCCTCGGAATCCGGAGGAGGATTCCAAGTCAAACAATCAGCTGGCTGATCAAGGCTGCTAAGACTCCCTCATGAATCATCGTTCACAGTCCAGGGCGTCGGGCAATTGTCTCGGAACTGGGGCTTTCGTCAGACTAAGGTTCATGGACTGACCTGCTCGCTTCGGTGGTACCATCGCGCCGAGAATAAGCTCCACTCGTTCCGTCTGAGAGTGGTATCGAGACCGCCCATCAATCATCTACGGTGGGGCTTCCGCCCAGGCGCGTGAGCCACACCAACACCCACCAACACCCACCAACGAACGCCAAGTACTACTCATGGGCATCATAGTTCCACTCACAGTGATCTTCTTCGCCTGCCTCCTTATCTGGCGAGCCTGTGACGGTTTTGAGAAGGCCTCCGACTACATCGGGCGGAACCTCTCGGAAGGCGTTCGGGGCGGCACGATCAACGCTGTCGCGAGCTCGGTTCCCGAGCTCTTTACCACTTTGATCGCGCTGTTCGTTTTGTCCGACAAAGACGGCTTTTCAGTCGGTATCGGGACAACGGCGGGGAGCGCACTGTTCAACGGAATGGTCATTCCGGCACTTTGCATCTTCGGGGTGGTTGGTGCCGTGGTCGCCGGAAAACGCGTAGAGTCCGTCAACGTCATGCCGAAGGTCCTGCTCAGGGATGGGCTCTCCCTCATCGCGTGCGAGTTCATCCTTCTACTCTGCATCAATGGCACGTCGCTCCATTGGTGGCAAGGGGCAATCCTCATGGGCCTGTATCTGACGTATCTGGCATATACCTTGATCTCGATGAAGGCGAAAGTCCAGACGGACGAAGATGATGATGACGAGGATGACGAGGATGACGAGGATGAAGAGAATGATGAACCGAGGGGTGCAGCAGCACTGGTCTTCTATTGGTTGTCACTTGGACCCTTGCTTGATCTCGAAGGGATGTTCATCAAGGAGAAGCAGAAAGAGCAGATTCGCCAGGAAACTTGGAACGGCTGGCCCCTACTCATCGCGGCAACAGCGGTCATCGGTCTTGCCTGCCTATTCCTCGTTCACGCTTGCGAGTGGATTGGGGCGGACACCTATGTCTTATTGGGTCAAGAGTTCTCGGGCTTGAACATGCCGACGATGTTTGTGGCTGTCATCTTTGCGTCGATGGCTACAAGTGTGCCCGACACGGTCATCTCAATACGTGACGCCCGTGACGGGGACTACGATGACGCGGTCGCGAACGCACTCGGAAGCAACATCTTTGACATTTGTTTCGCGCTCGGATTCCCTCTCTTTCTGTACACCCTCGCGTTTGGGCCGATCACGATGAGTGAGGAAATCGCCAATCAGAGCGCAGAGCTCCGGATTCTCTTGCTCATTTTCACAGTTGTTGGCTTCTTCATCTACTACATCGGAAAGAGAGTAGAGGGCGCGGAGGGGCAGAAACTCATCACGATGGGAAAGGTCAAGGCGATTTCATTGATGGCGATCTATACCTCGTTCGTGGCCTACATCATCGGTCTCGGTGCTGGCGAGGAGTGGGCCAAGTCCATCTCCGGCGAATTGAGGAAACTTGCTGACATGCTCCCCTCACTCACATGATTCCTGCTTTGCCAGCCGCAGGTTCGAACCCCGCAAGACCATGGTGAGTCGAGCTTGACGGTCTCCTGGTGTTGGGCCCAGAGACCGGAGCCACCGCCAAGTCATAGGCTGTGAACTCCACGGGGGTGCGGATGAAGGTTTGCCCCGTTCGCACAGCTCTGACCCTCTCCCTTGATCTGAGCAAGACGGCTAGCCAACTGTTTGGGTTGAACCGAGACTTCGAAGCGTCCTCCGAGGAGTTCCCCCAGTTCTCCTCAGTCCTAGTAGGTCTTCCGTCCATGTCCGAGGGAGCCATGGCGCCGGACACCCGCTTTCCCTTGCTAGCTTCTGTAGCAGTTACTTCTTCGCTTCCAGCGTACGAGTCCGGAGAGCCCATGGTGGTTCGGGCTTGACGACCTTCCGTGCTCTAGCGCCGGGGTCTACTCCGCCTGGTGCGCTTCGCACTGAGGCAAGCCCGAGTTGGTCCAAGCAAGTTCAGGGGAATGCCTGGTCTTAATGCTCGGGCTTTCGTAGCATACGCAGTCCGATCGAAAGCCCTCAAATCCTTTCCGACGGCTTCTCTCGGCTTTGATACTCTCGCTTCTCTTCGGAGCCGGGAGACTCGTTCTCACTGATGGAGTCCAAGGTATGATGTCGCAAAAGGAGTGCCCGCGGGCAAGGGTAATTTGAGTCCTCGATTGATTGCTCAAATCCCCGGAATCTCGGGGCTGGGAAAAGGGACATTTCACCGGGGCTCAAAGGGTGGAGGCCAGGGCGACAATGACTTGTTGGTGCAAATCTTGCCCAAGTCGTTGATCGCGTTGGATCAGTTGCAGTTCAATCCAGAGGACGGGCATCGCGACGCTGGGAATGTGGCATTCAGAGCATCTCCTGAGACGCGGGGGTGCTTGCGCGCGCCGCGACATGACAGCGAATGGAAAGGGGATGATCTGGTGATCACCTATGACTGGCGCGACACAAACCGCAAAGACAGGGAGATGCAATGGCTCTCGGACTGGATGCTAGCCGCGGATGCGGACCCAGATCTCGAGAGGATGCCTGCGCGGGATTTTGTGGGTCTCGCGGCGGGGCTCTGGAACATGGCTCAATACCTTCACGTCGAGCTCGAAAAGCCCGGCAAGGACGGCGAGGATGGCCCCGGCCCACTCCTCCACTACAACTTACGGCCATCCTCCATCTTGTATTCACCCAAGAGTGGTGAGCGATTTGAGATCTACTCAGCGGGCATCCCCTGGAAGTCGAGTGAACTAGAGAATGCTGGTCCGTCATGTTACTTGGGCTGCTACCTGGGCAAGCATATCAATGACTTTGCTGACTACACGGTAGAGGACGAGCAGGCCACGATTCGAGAGACACTCCGCCGCGTGTACGCGAGCCTAGTTCGCCAAGATTTGGAGGGGGCCGCAGAGGACGCGATCACGAGCTTGATCAACGACATCAAGAAGGATGTGGACGAGTTTGAGCCATCCTCTGCGGAACGCGCTTCCGCAAAGGCGGCTATGTGCGACATCTTGCGCGCGACGAAGATCGTGACCCAGTCTCGCAAGGACGCCAAGCTTTCCAGTGTAGCTG
>CALEMP010000024.1 GCA_937910685.1 uncultured bacterium | reverse complement strand
GCAGGGCGACAGCCGCGACCATCTCCTCGGAGACAGGGATCGGCTGGACAGCCTCATCGGCGACCTGGCCTTGAGGGGCATTCCCGGCTTCGTCCTTGGTGATTTGGGTGCAGCTGAAGAGCAGCAGGCTGCACGGGAGGAGAGTTAATCTGATGTTCATGTGCACCAGCCTACAAGAAAAACGGAACCAGCCGTCGGCTTACCTGCAACGCAGGAATGGAGCGGACACCTCTCCCTCCTCAATATCGGGGGTTTGGTCGCTGACGGGGCCTCATTGCAGTCTTTTCCGAGATGGCCAGCGGGAACTTCCGCAACATGGAGCAGCTCCTATTTATCCAACCAACCGCTTTCACCCATCCAGGCTAAGAGCAGGTTCGGCCATTGCCCCACGGGAAGCTCAGGCCGGCGCATTCCGTAGCCGTGGCCACCCTTTGAAAAGACATGCAGTTCGAATGGGACCTTGGCCTTTTCAAGGCCTAGGGCATAAAGCCGGGAGTTTGCCAGAGCGATGGGGTCGTCTTGAGTGTGCACCAAGAATGCTGGCGGAGTGCGAGGCGAGATCTGCAGTTCGCTAGAGAAGCGCGCGACGAGATCCTCGCTTGGATCGGGTCCAAGGAGATTCCTACGAGATCCACCGTGGGTGATGCCGGATTTCATCGAGATCACCGGATAGACCAGCACCGTGAATGCAGGCGCTTGTTTCGTCAACAGCACCGACGCGCTGCTTGCGAGGTGTCCTCCAGCGGAAAATCCCATCACCCCAACACGCTTGGGGTCAATGCCCCAAGCGGTTGCACGACTGCGCACAAGAGCAAGTGATGCACGACAATCATCAAGGGGAGCCTCGTGGCCAAAAACATGACCCGTCGGACGAGGCATACGGTACTTCAAGACGATCCCGGCAACGCCGTGCGAGGCAAACCAACGGGCGATGTCGTGACCTTCTTTATCGATGGCAAGGATGCCGTAACCGCCACCGGGGCAAATAATCACTGCGCACCCATTCGCTTTGTCCCGTGCGGGAAGATAGACAGTCACGCTGGGCACATGCACCTCAGCCAAATGCAGGTCACCCGCACCACCGCTCACGACCTCTTTGGGGACGATCGCTGCTGCACCTGGAACCCCATCCGGCCATAGCACGATTTCTTGGGGCTCTGGGAGCGACTCCTCGGCGAGAGCGACTTGAGGGGACTGACAACCAAGGAGCAAGGCGATGTACAGGAGTGAGGGAATCATGCACCAACCATACGGTCTAGGGATGACCCGGTGTGTCCTCGGCGAAGATACGGTTGCCTCCTACCCGTCAGGTCGGAGCTCCGCCGTAGGGATGACGCCCTGTCAGTACCACGGCTGTGATCCAAAGGCTGCCAAACGCCAGCGGATCATGTGCTGGCACCCGGCATCAGTCGCCCTGAACGCCCCACAAGCCTGTAGGATTGGAGTTTACCCAACGACACTTCTTATGGATCTACGCCTCTACCCCCTCCTCGCGCTCGTGCTCCTGAGCGCCGCGCCCCTCTCGACTCCCACCAAACAGGCCCCGCTCAAGGTCTTCATCCTCGCCGGGCAGTCCAACATGGTCGGGGCCGGTGAGGTCAAGGCCAACCCCGACCGCAACGGCGGCCAGGGAAGCCTTGAGCACCTGGTGAAGTCGACCGCGAAGAGCAAGAGATACAGCCACCTCATCGACGGAGATGGCGACTGGGTCTTGCGCGAGGACGTGTGGATTTCCTATTTCGACCGCGGGGGACAGCTGTCAGTCGGCTACGGCGGGGACGAGGGAAAGATAGGACCCGAACTGGGCTTCGGACACGTGGTCGGCGAAGCCTTCGACGAGCCCGTACTGCTGATCAAAGTCGCCTGGGGAGGCAAGAGCATCGGGAAGGATTTCCGACCACCGAGCGCGGGGGGAGAGGTCGGCGAGTCCTACACGGCCCTGTTCGCCCAGATCCGCGAGGTCCTCAGTGACCTCGACGGGCGCTTCCCCCACATCGAGCACGATGGCTACGAGATGCTGGGCATCGGCTGGCATCAGGGTTGGAACGACCGGGTCAACCAAGCCTTCAACGACGCTTACGAGCACAACCTCTCCTGCTTCATCCGCGACGCGCGCAAGGAATTGGACAGCCCCGACCTGCCCTTCGTGATTGCTGAGACCGGCATGAGCGGACCCGATGAGAACCACCCCCGTGCTCTCTCGCTCATGAATGCCCAGGCCGCCGTCGCACAGCGCAAGGAATTTCACGGCAGCGTGGCCTTCGTCGGAACCAGAGACTTCTATCGTCCCAAGGAGGTCTCGCCCTCGGGCCAGGCCTACCACTGGAACAACAACGCCGAGACCTACTACCTGATCGGCGATGGTATGGGAAAAGCAATGCTCGCCCTATTGGGAACCGAGCGCGCAGCCAAGCCCAAGGACAAGTGACGCTGCCCCAGGCAGCCTAGGCAGCGCTCGCAGGATGCCGACCCATAAAGGCAGCGCCTCTTGTAATAAATGGGAGGTGCTACCTTCGGGGCTGCCTCATACTGGCAGCCATGGAAAAGTACATCGGTTGGGTCATGGCCTTCTTGTTGATTGGGTTTCTCTTGGGAGAAGGCGCTTCGGCGGAGGAGCAGCCCAATGTGATTTACATCATGGCGGATGACATGGGGTACGCGGATCTCGGCTGTTATGGGCAGGAGAAGATTCAGACGCCGCGAATTGATGCTCTTGCGGCAAAAGGTTTGCGCTTTACGCAGCACTACGCGGGAACATCGGTGTGTGCGCCCACGCGCTGTTCCCTGATGACCGGCTTGCACACGGGGCACACGTTCATTCGCGCCAATAGCCCGGGATATCCCGATGGGCAGACGCCGATTCCGGAGGGGACCGAGACGATCGGGCGCATGATGCAGCGTGTTGGATACCGCACAGCTTGCATCGGTAAGTGGGGCCTCGGCAGCGCGCACGATTCAGGCTATGCGGTCAAGCAGGGCTTTGATGAGTTCTTTGGCTATTACGATCAGCGCCACGCTCACAACTACTACCCGGACCATCTTTGGCGTAACGATCAACGGGTCGAGTTGGATAAAAAGACCTATTCCCACGACCTGTTGACCGCTGAAGCAATTCGATTCATCGAAGAGAACAAGAAGCGCCCCTTCTTTCTGTATCTGCCCTACTGCATCCCCCATGCCAAGTTCCAAGTTCCAGAACTTGGAATCTACGCGGACAAGCCCTGGACCAAGAACCAAAAGGCTCAAGCCGCGATGATCACCCGCATGGATCGAGATGTGGGAGCCATCGCCGACAAGTTGCGCGAGCTGGGCATCGATAAGAACACCCTGATCCTGTTCACCTCGGACCATGGGACCCATGGTGCGGCCGGTGCAAAAGACTTCTTCCAAGCCTCGGGACCCCTGCGAAGCATCAAGCGCTCCATGTATGAGGGAGGATTGCGCGTGCCGCTTGTGGCCTATTGGCCGGGAACGATCCAGCCCGGTGGTACGACCGATCACCTGTCGGCGTTCTGGGACATGATGCCGACCCTGGCCGACCTGTCCGGTGGTAAACCCAAGGGGGAGCACGATGGGATCTCCTTTGTGCCCACTTTACTCGGCGAAGCAGCCAACCAAAAACAGCACGAGTACCTCTACTTTGAGCTCTATGAAGGCAACATGAATAGGGCCATCCGTATGGGCAAGTGGAAGGGCGTGATTCCGAATCTAAAGAAGGACACGTTTCAATTGTTTGACTTAGAAACCGATCTGGGAGAAAGCCAAAACATCGCCGCGGCACATCCGAAAATCGTGGCCACACTGCGGGCCAAGATGGCGGAAGCCCACAGGGAAAGCCCCATCTGGAACCTCAAGAGCAACGGCTTCAACCTCAAGGCTGCCTGCGAGGCCACGGGGATTGAGCTGCCCAAGCGCAACAAGAAATGAGAGGCTCGCCTAGCCCTCTGAATCAAACACGCGCACCTCAGCCCAGTTGGATTCCAGCCCATCGATGAAGCGCTGGTGAGCCGGGGTCTCTTGATACAAATCGTGGGCCGCCCGGGATTCAAACGCGATGCACAGGGCCACGTGAAAGGCGGTGTCTGTGACGGGTCGGTCGAGGCCTTGGGCACGAGGGGCCGCGCTAAAGTGGCGAATGCCTTCGTGGGGTGCCAAGTGGGTTTTGGCTCCCTCGATGAGAGCTTGGATGGCTTCCGGAGACGAGTCCAGCAGGGTGAAGAAGACGGTGTGGGTCAGCATGATATTTTCTGTGGTGCGGTCTTCACTGTACGATATTGATTGAGCTGCCCCACCACTTCTTGTTCGGGGACCAGCCCTTGTCCAAGTAGCCCCTGTGCAATTTTTCAAGGCGCTGCATACCAGGACCCAAGAGTCTCTCCCAGCGGCTTGATCGCGCAGCAGAGTCAAATTGGGTATCGGGGACGGGCATCTTAGCACCACTGGATTTGAGCCAGGTGTCGAGGGTCATGCGCATGGCAAAAGCGCGCTCGGGTTGCTTCGCAGCCAGGTCGTTTAGCTCTCCCACATCTTGGCCCAGGTGATAGAGCTCATCCCGGCCGTCCTCGTGATAGTGGATCAACTTCCAATCCCCCATGGTCACAATCGAGGAAGGCTCGCCCCCTTGATTCCCATAGTGCGGGTAGTGCCAAAAGAGGGAACGTTCAGCCATGGACTCGCCCGCGAGGAGCGGGACCAAGCTCACCCCGTCTACATCCTGCCCCTCCGGCATGGGCACACCGGCCAGCTCCAAGAGAGTCGGGTACCAATCGATTCCACTCACTGGGGAAGCAGACAGGGAGCCGGCAGAAGTCGTCCCCGGCGCGCTGATGTAGAAGGGCTCGCGAATGCCGCCCTCCCATTGACGCCCCTTACCGCCGCGCAGGGGCAAGTTGCTGGTGGGAGAGGAATCCCCCGAGGCCACGCCGCCGTTGTCCGACGTGAAGCAAATGATCGTGTTGTCTTCGAGGTCCAACTCTTTCAACTTGGCCAGCACAATCCCCACCGCGGCATCCATGGACTCAACCATGCCGCCGTAGATGGGACAATCTTGAACCTGGCGTACGGGCAAGCGCCGGTCGAAGATGAAACGCTTTTCTGCCAAGCCCTGCTTGACCGCCTTGGCCTGGTACTTAGACCAAAGGGCCTCGGTGGTTTGAATTGGCCCGTGCACCGAGTAAAAGGACAGATAAGCCAGGAAGGGCTCGTCTTTGTGCTCTTGAATGAATGCCGCAGTTTCCTTGCCGAGGCGAATGGGCAAGCACTCACCATCTGCGCCCTGTTCCAGATTCGGGTTATTGTAGGGCGCGAAATATCCACCGCGAGGACTACCCACATCCCAACCGCCGCGATTGACTTCAAACCCATGGTCGGTGGGCCAGGATCCCTTGGATCCAAGGTGCCACTTGCCCGCAAAGAACGTGCGATATCCAGCCCCGCGCAAAGCCTCGGCCAAAGTGATTTCGTCGGACCCAAGTCCATGGACATACTCGGGGGGCAAGAGGGAATCATGTCGCCCAGCCTTGCGCCAACCCTCTCCCGTCGCTGCACCAATCCAATCGGTCACCCCATGCCGCGGCGGATACTTACCGGTCATGATGCTTGCACGGGACGGACTGCACACCCGGCAAGTCGCATACCCCCGGGTGAACTTCATGCCTGCCGCGGCGATCGAGTCGATGTGAGGGCTCTCATAAAAGGTCGACCCTTCGTTGGAAAGGTCCCGCCAACCCAAATCATCCGCCAGAATAAAAAGGATGTTGGGCGGCCGTTGCGCCTGCACGTTTGAACTCGCCCCAGAGCTTGCACCCAAAAGCGTCACAACACCGATCCAACAAACTGCTACTCGATCGTTCATGTGTGTTATTCTAACTTCCCGATTGAGCCAGCAATACTTGTATCCGGAACCACGTCAAGATTCACGCAGCCCCTTTGGGAGCCACCGATCAATTTCAGATCCAGCACCCGGTATGCTTGGCAGAAAAGACGCTAGACTCTCTCCATAACTAAGCGACTGGGTCACCTACCCTAACCCAACCCTCCCCAATGGCCATTCAGCACAAACGCCGCGATTTCCTGACCTACGCTGCAATGCCCCTTATTCTGCCCTCCCGGGTTTTTGGGG
The DNA here is from genome assembly GCA_937910685.1 of uncultured bacterium. Lineage (GTDB taxonomy): Bacteria > Planctomycetota > UBA1135 > UBA1135. The sequence continues at coordinate 34,584 of CALEMP010000024.1, read as the reverse complement.
CCGGTGCCCCCAGCAACAAGATCACCGTCGCCATGTTAGGCATGGGTCGTCAGGCCATGCGGCCGAACCTTGACCAGTTCCTCCAGTCTCCCGATTCCCAAGTGGTGGCCCTGTGCGATGTGGATCCCTGGCGTTTGGCGCAAGCCAAGAACAAGGTCGATGCCTTTTACGGAAAGCAAGAAGGCAGCCGGAATCCAGACGTCAAGACCTACACCGACTTCCGAGACATATTGGCCCGGGGTGACATTGACGCGGTCATGATTTCCACGCCCGATCACTGGCACGCACCCATGGGCATCATGGCAGCTCAAGCAGGCAAGCATGTTTGTATCGAAAAACCTCTGACCACTTGTGTGGCCCACGGTCGTGCTCTTTGCGATGCGGTCGCTACCGCGGGAGTCGTCAGTCGCACAGACAGCGAATTCCGAGGTAAAAGCCTTTTCTGGCGCATGGCCGAGCTTGTGCGTAATGGCCGTATCGGCAAGATCGTGCGCATGGAAAGCGGCGTTCCAAATCCCCTCAACGGCAAGCCCATCGGTCCTCAAAAAACGATGCCCGTACCTAAGGGCTTCGACTATGACATGTGGCTCGGCCCAGCCTTTGATGCCCCCTACACGGAAAGACGGGTCCACCCCCAACATGCTTGGTCTCGGCCCGGTTGGATGCGCATCGACGACTATTGCAACGGCATGATTTCCAACTGGGGTTCGCACCTGAACGACATTGTCCAGTGGTGCAACAATTCCGAGCGCACCGGCCCGGTATCTGTCACGGGAACGGGGGAATTCTCCAAAGGCCTTTGGAACACGGTCTCCAAGTTCAACTTGGAATACGAATACGCGGACGGAGTAAAACTACGCTACAAAATCGACCGTCCTTATGTGCGCATCGAAGGCACCGATGGCTGGTTACAAGCAGACTACGGTAAGGGACTCAGCGCTAGCTCCAAGGACATCCTGAACTCCCCTATCGAGGCGGATGAAGTCAGCTACGCAAGCACCCTTGAAGACAAAGTGGATTTCCTGCAAGCCATCAAAGAGGGCAGGGAGACCCTCGAACCGGTGGAGGTGGGCCATCGCACCGTGTCCCTGTGCCAAATTGGCTTGATCGCCGCCAAGCTTGGGCGGCCCCTCAAGTGGGATCCCACCAAAGAAACATTCCTGGACGATAACGCCGCCGACGCCTTGCTTTCCCGCCCGACCCGTGGATCTTGGGGTATTTAGCAATCGAGGTACCAATGAAACCCTACCCCATACTCACCAGCAGGTTCCTCTTGCTTGTGGCGAGCTGCCTCGCCCTCACACACTTGGCCGTAGCCGTCTTGCCCACGGGCCTAGCCCAGGGGGCGGAGCTGCAAAATCACTTCTACCCCTTCAACAACAGCATGCGCCGCAGCGGGCCTTCAGATCCTGTACAGCAAGCGGCTCTGCTGGCGGACCTCGGCTTCGAAGGGTTCGAGGGCTACGACATGGACCTGTTACCCCGCTTGGCCGAAGAGCTCCACAAGCGCGATCTGGAAGTCGCGACCATCTACTTTGGGGTCGACATCGACTCTAAGACCCAACCCTATGACCCGCGCATTGCCGAGTACTTAGAGACCTTTCTCAAAGACACGGGCGTAATCATCACGGTCCACTTGCACAGCAAAAAATTCCTTCCGTCGGATCCCGCCGGTGACCAATCTGCCATCCCGATCTTGCGCAAGCTGTCGGACTTGGCCCACCAGCACGGCGCCAAGGTCGCGGTCTACAACCATGTGAATTTTTGGGCCGAAAGCATCGACGACGGCATCCGTCTGGCCAGGAAAGTCAACCGCCGCAACTTTGGCGCCGCCTTCAACCTCTGCCATTGGCTTGCCCTCGAAGGGGGGGAGAACTTGAACCAGCGACTCGACGATATTGCCCCCTACCTCTTGTCAGTCAGCATCTGCGGAGCCAAGGGCGGCCCTGAGGCCAAGGGCGCCGGTTGGAACGACTTAATTCAACCCCTCGACACGGGCAGCTTCGACAACCTCCACTTCCTCAGGGAAATCACCAAGCGCGGCTACCAAGGCCCCATCGGCTTGCAGTGCTTCAACATTTCACTTCCGGCGCGTGAGAACCTGACCAGGTCGATGAGTGCTTGGCGGGGATTTAGGGCGGATTTTGAGGACAAGTAGGGACAGCAAGTAGAGGAGGATGAAAACCGAGGGAGATGTGCACACCGGTTAGTCAACGAGAGCACGCATCTCGGGGCTGCAGCCTTTCCCGGGGCATATGTTGCAGGTCGGGCAACCGGGCAGCTTAACGCTGCACAATTCACGAAGATTGGCTGCTGCTTCAACCCAGGACGGTGCGGGAGGAGTACCTTCATCCCATGAAGACTGCTCTTTTGTTCTCCCTGGTCGGGGTGATCGTTCTGGTTGGTTCGGGTGCTGGCAAGGTAACCAGGAGGCTGAGCGATCCAGCGCAGACCCAGAGTGCGCCCAATGTTCTCTTCATCATTTCCGATGACCTGACCGCCACCGCGCTCTCTTGTTATGGGAACTCTGTCTGCGAGACACCGAACATCGATGCACTCGCGGCGAAGGGGACCAGGTTCACCATGGCCTATTGTCAGGGGACCTATTGCGGGCCGTCACGCGCATCATTCTTGAGCGGGTACTACCCCCACGCCACGGGAGTCTTGCGGTATGAATCTCCCCGCAAGGCGATTGGCGATCGGGCCACTTGGCCCCAACACTTCAAAAACCACGGCTATCACACGGCGCGGGTCAGCAAGATCTTCCACATGGGAGTCCCCGGAGGCATCGAGAATGGAGGTCACGGATCGGACGATGCTCTTTCTTGGACCGAGCGCCACAACAGCCCCGGGCCCGAGTGGAAAGCGCCTGGCAAGGCCGAGACTCTTGAAGGAAATCCCGATGGCAAACTGCCGGCGGTGGGCGGCAATACCTTTGTGGTTGTAGAAGCCGAAGGGGACGACCTTGTGCACTCGGACGGCAAGACTGCGGCCAAGGCGGCAGAGCTGATTGAAGAACTCAAACACAAGCCATTCTTCCTGGCGGTGGGTTTCGTGCGACCCCATGTTCCCTTTGTTGCGCCCGCAAAGTACTTCCCACCGTTCTTGCCCTATGACAAATTGGAGCTGCCGCCCAAGGTTGAAGGTGATTGGGAGGACATCCCCAAGGCAGGCATCAACTACAAGACATCCAAGAACATGAAGATGGACTTGCGCCGCCAGAAAAAGGCGCTTGGCGGGTACCTCGCATCCGTGGCTTTCATGGACGCACAGGTGGGCAAGGTGATGGCCGCCCTTGAAGCATCTGGCGTGGCCCACAAGACCATTGTGATCTTCACCAGCGACCATGGGTTCCACCTGGGTGAGCATGATTTTTGGGCCAAGGTCAGTTTGCGCGACGAGTCTGCCCAAGTGCCTTTGATCATTTGTGTGCCCGGGGAAAAACCTGCCGTGTGCGATTCCCTCGTGGAGCTCTTGGATCTGTACCCAACCGTGGCCAGCCTCTGCAGGTTGCCCAAGCAAGACCGGCTGCAAGGAAAGGACATCTCGGAGCTCCTATCGGATCCGGATCAAACCGTGCGGACCGCAGCCATGTGCGTCGCGCCCATGCGCAAGGGTTTCTTGCTGCGCGAAGAAAACTGGGCCTTCCTCCAGTACGGAGAAAAAGGCGAACAGGGCACAGAGCTCTTTGATATGCGCCGGGACCCGGGGCAATTCGTCAATCTGGCAGATTCCAAACAGCACACGGAACATGTGGAGCGATTCCGTGGCCTCCTTGGTGAAAAACTCCAGGGCCTGCGTACCAACGACTTGGGGAGCAGGAAATAATGCGTCACCTGCCCATGAACATTCCGCTGCCAGTCAGTTGCTCTGCGCCCGAACCAACACACTTACAACCAAGCGCCGAGCAATGACATACCCGATCAAAATCCTCCTGTGCCTCGCCGCGTGCATCAGCGCCTGCGTCAGCCCCACCCCCCAAGGACCGCAGCGCGTCTTGATCCTGGGAGATTCCATATCCATGGGCTACACCAAGGAAGTACGCACACTATTGGGATCCGGCTACCTCGTGGTGCGTCCCATGCAAAAGGACGGAGTACGCATGGAAAACTGCGCCGGAACGACCAAGGGCATAGGGAACATAGATCGTTGGCTGGCCCTAGATGGTGGCCCATGGGACGTGATCCATTTCAACTTTGGCTTGCACGATCTCAAGCGCGTGGACGCCCAATCTCGGAATAACTCCGATGACCCAAGTTCCCCCCCACAAGCGGACCTAGCCACCTACAGCAAACAGCTCACCAACATTACGGACAAGCTGCAGGCCAGCGGCGCGAGACTTATCTTTGCTACCACGACCCCGGTGCCCCCCGGAAAAGTCCGGCCCCATCGTGATCCGAAGGACGTAGAGCTCTACAACGCAGCAGCCCGGGCCATCATGATTCCTCGCCAGATCGCGATGGATGACCTTTACACCTTTGCCCTACCACTGCTGGCAGAGATTCAAGTGCCTGTGAACGTACACTTCACCCCAGAAGGGTCTGTGGCCCTTGCCCATGAGGTCGCGAGGTCGATCCAAGCAGCAACGACAAACTGACATGAAAACACTCCTCACCATCCTATTGGCGCTCTGCGTCAATCCCGGCACGCTCAAAGGCCCGTACGCGATCCATTGCCCCAACTTCAGCGACCGCATGCTGGTCGTCATTGAATACGACGCGGGGGACGAGGGGATTCCCTGGGAGATAGATCGGCCCAAGACCACGCCTATGCGCACGGACGCAGGTGAACTGATCGATGCGGACTCCTTCTTCTGCCCTCGAATCTTTGCACCAGGGCACCCGGACCCGCGCTCCACAGGAGCCAAGGTGATTGGAGATGGCAAGCGTCTGGTGGTTTGGGAGTTGGAACGGCCCAAAAAGGACTGCAAGACAATCAAACGCCTCGCGGGTAGTTACGAGTTGACCCACGGGGGCAAAGTCCATTGGCTCGACATTCCGATGGATCAAGAACCAGGTGGAGAACCCACAGAATGGGCCGACGAGCACTTGAAGGAAGCGGGCTTCGTCCTCAAACGGGGCCGGCGTGTGGTGCCCCAGCTGCACGTGAAGGTATCGGGCAAGGTCTTTGACTTCGACAAGTTTCAAGTTCTGGGTGACACCGGCAACGAAATGGAATCCAAGACCAGCAGCCGAGGCGGCAAGGACTACACCGAGCAATTCGACCTCAAAGGAGAAGACCCAAAGGACTTGAAACTTATCGTGCACTTGGAAGATGGCACCCAAATCACCATCGACAAGATCCCGGCCGCGTCTAAGTACCGCCGGTTGCGCGGGTCCAAGTGGAAAAAGGCGGGGATCACGGTTGAAACCCGCGTCACCCACGTGAGCGAGTACTACGCAAAGGGCACCGGGGATTTCGACGCCTATGCCAATTACCGCTGGGTGAATTCCAAGGGCAAGCCCCTCAACATCTCTCCCGTATCAGAAGCCTCGGGTTCGAAAACCACCTTTACCAGCGCTTGCCGCTCGCCCCTAGACTTGCCCAAGGGAGCGCGCCTCGAAATGGGCGTGCTGGTGGGCGCTGTGACTGAGTGGCTCGAATACGAGTATTTGGACGTCCCGATGCCCAAATGACGCCGCCTCGCGCGGATCCTGCTCAATTCCTGTCACGATCATGGCTAGGTTCGAGACGGGCCATGCCGGAAGGCCTCTGACGGGTTAGACTGCTGGCGCAATGGAGATCAAGAACAACACTAGGCGCCCCGTGAAGGTGCCCCTTCCCGGAGGCAAGCGACTCTTCCTCAGCCCCAACGGCGTGGGACAAATCATGCCCAAGGATGCGGATCATCCCCCGGTGAAGAAACTGATCGACGCAGGCGACGTCGAAATCATCGGCGGAGGCCGTACCAAAGGTGGCGGCGACCTTGGCGGATCGGGCGGCGTGAACCCGTCCCAAGCCAGTGGCGGCTCCGGTAACGTGCGCCACACGGGCGACCGCTGATCAAGAAAGGTCCCCGGGGGAGGCTCACATGCCCATAATGGCGGCATGACCATTCCCCCCCTGCCCTTTGCGTTCCTTGGATTTCTGATTGCTGGGCCTCTCTTCGCAAGCCCCGCCCAAACGCCAACGGACCTGACCGAACACTTCGTGGCTCCCGAAGGTGCACGGGTCACGCTCTGGGCCGAATCCCCGAAGGTCTACAACCCAACCGCTCTGGACATCGACCAAGAGGGTCGTGTTTGGGTCACCGAAGCGATCAACTACAGGCGTTGGGGCGGGCGCAACAAGGGCTTCGAGATCCCCGGTGGCGACCGCGTCGTAGTCTTGCAGGACACCAACGGCGATGGGCAAGCGGACAAGAGCACAGTCTTCGCACAAGACGAGGACCTGGTCGCGCCCCTTGGAATCGCAGTGGTGGGCGAGTGGATCTATGTGAGCTGCTCCCCCAACCTGTTCCGCTACCGGGACACAGACGGAGACCTGGTGGCCGATGAGCGTGAATTAGTCCTGACGGGTTTCGGAGGTCTCGACCACGACCACGGTTTGCACTCGGTGGTGACTGGTGATGATGGGTTCCTGTATCTCTCCGTGGGGAACGCGGGTCCCCACCAGGTGGATGGCCCGGACGGCTTTCAATTGCGCTCGGGCTCGATCTACACCGGAGGTACACCCTACAACGGCTCCAACACGCCCGGACTGGTCTCCAGCGATGGCGAAGTTTGGACCGCCGGCCTCAACCTGCGCCTGCGACCGGATGGAAGCGGCCTCGAAGTCCTGGCCCATAATTTCCGCAACCAATACGAGGTCACTCGCGACGCCTATGGCTCGACCTACTCAGCGGACAACGACGATGACGGCAGCCGTGGATGCCGTACGGTTTGGGCCCCGGAAGGTGCCAACCTGGGATACTTCGGCTTCGAAGGACGGACCACATGGCGTGCAGATGAACGCCCCTGGCAAGGCACTTGGACCGCCCACTGGCACCAGGATGACCCCGGAGTCTTTCCTGCGGGATCCCCCACCGGCGCGGGAGGCCCGACCGGGTGCGCCCTACTCGAAGGAACCGTCGGCGTCCTGGGCGCATGGAACGGATCGGTACTCAACTGCGACGCGGGGGCGGGGGTAGTCTATGCCCACCGCACCCAAGTCGAAGGAGCCGCAATCACCATGGAGGGTTCCATTTTCCTGGGCCGCACCAAGACCTCTGGTCGCGCGGCTGACGATGGGCAGGGGGTTTGGTTCCGCCCTTCGGATGTGTGTGTGGCACCGGACGGGTCGGTCCTAGTAGCGGATTGGTACGACCCTGGAGTCGGCGGTCACGGCGCGGGCGACCGCGAAACCTATGGTCGATTGCTACGAGTCAGTGGGCCAGGCCAAGAGGGCTCTTTGGGAGAGCGCACAGCAGGAGCTTCCTGGGACAGCCCCAACATCGCCGTGCGAGCCGCCGCCCGCGAAGACGCAGCGCACCTGACCAACGCTTGGATCCAAGCAGCGAACGGTAGCCAACCCCGCCGAGCAGCAAGAGCCCTGGCCATGTTGGCAGGACGCGAACAAGGCCCCGCCGCAACGCGCCGAGCCCTCACCCACCCCAACGAAAGGGTGCGCGCCGCTGCCCTCCGTATCATGTCTGGTGCAGAAGGCCCCGCCTCGCTGCTTTCGGTGGCTGAAATTCTGGTAGACGACCCCAGTCCCCTGGTACGCGCCCTGGCCCTACGTCTCTTGCGCACGGTGGACCCGCTGGACAAACACGAGACCCTGCTCGCCCTGACCCTGCGCGGGCCCGCCAGCGACCGCACCTACCTGGAGTCCATCGGACTGGGTGCCCGCGGCGGAGAAAGCGAATTGCTGCAAGCTCTCATGCAACACCACCAAGAGAGCACACCGATCCCCACCCTGCTGCGCAAGGTTGCCTGGCGTTTGCAGTTGGAGGAGGGCCTGCCCCTACTTCAATCCTTGGCCCAGGATGAAAGCCTCGATGAAGCGGCGCGCTTAGAAGCAGTCGATGGCATTGCCTGGCTCAAGAGTCCCGCGGCCGCGGACGCCATGTTCGCCCTGGCCCATACAGGATCAGCAAAATCCCAAGGACGTGCCAAGCAATGGCTTGCCCTACGGGCAGGAAACCTGTGGCGTGATCATGGGCTGGTGGAAAAAGGCCCCGCCCAGATGCCATCCACCGCGAGCCAAGCCCTGGAGTTCTTACGGCCCACCGAATTGACTCCGGTTGAACTCAATGTGCAAGGCATGAGCCAAATCTGGTTGAACACCACAGACAGCGGTGACGGCAACAGCAGTGATTGGGCCGACTGGCTCGACGTGGCGTTCATCGATGCAAACGGAAAGCGTACCCCCCTATCGGATCAGGGCTGGACCTACGAGGAAACCGGTTGGGGCAAGAGCCGCTTTGGCAAGAATGCCGCAGGTGGCTCCCTGATCGTGGCGGGAAAAACCTACGAGGACGGCCTCGGGGCCCATGCCCCAAGCCTGCACGGTTTCGAAGTCCCCGCTGATGCGGTGCTCTTCACGGGCTTTGCTGGACGTGACGAAGGGGGCACTTCCCAGGGCTCGGGCAGCACCATCGACTTCCGTGTTTTTGTGGTTCAACGGGAGATCAAATCCCAGGTCCATGCCCTGCGGTCCGTTGCCCTGGAGAGCGGCCCAGGAACCGTTCAGACCGACGCCATCCGCACCCTGGCGCAACTGCCCACCCAAGCACTTTGGGTGGCGGAACAGGCGACGGAGTGGAACGAAGAATTGAAACGAGCCGCGCTTGAGGGACTGGAACAAAACCCGGACCTCGGGGTGCGGGCCCTCGCCCGCGGCGCATTTCAACCGATGGACACGGCCACCCCTGCCGTGCGCCCCGAAGAGTTGCTGGCCTTGGAAGCCAACCCCCTGCACGGCCGTCAGGTTTTCCGCAGCACCGCGGCCCAGTGTTCTTCATGCCATGCCCTCGGCGGCTATGGCCAAGACATCGGGCCCAATCTGAGTTCCGTGCATGAAAAGTACGACCGCGCGGGGTTACTCGATGCGATTCTCAATCCGTCCAAAGCGGTTTCGATTGGTTATGAGACCCAGATCGTCGCCACCCACGATGGAGAAATCCTGTCCGGATTTTTGTTAGCGCGGGATGAACACGGGATGGTGCTCAAGACCACCACCGGCGAACGCTTGGCGATTCACGCGGACGAGATCGAGGCTACGCGACAGTCCCCTGTGTCCCTGATGCCGGAGGGCGTCGCCTTGGGCCTCAGCCCCCAAGAGCTGGCTGACCTTGTGGCCTACCTTTCCTTGGGACCAGACCTGGGACGCCAATTAGGGAAGCCCGTAGAACTCTACAACGGCGAAAACTTTGACGGTTGGTTGCGCTTCTTGCCCGGTGGGCAAGACCCCGACAAAACCTGGAGCATCGTCAACGGCATCGTCCAATGCACGGGATCCCCTGCGGGCTACTTGCGCACGGAGGCCTCCTATGGGAACTACGAACTGGAGGTGGAGTGGCGCTTTGACCCCACCAAGGGCGCAGGCAACTCAGGGGTACTGCTGCGCATGAATGGCGAAGACAAGGTTTGGCCTCGCTCGATCGAAGCTCAATTGCACTCGGGTAACGCAGGTGACATTTGGAACATCGACGAGATGGTGATGCAAGCGGACCCCGAACGCACCAACGGCCGGCGCACAAAAAAGGCCCACGCTTCAGCGGAAAAAGCCCTTGGGGCGTGGAACCACTATCGCATCGTCATGGACGGTCCTTTGATGGAACTTTGGATCAACGGCGTCTTGCAAAATGATGCGATTGGATGCGAGGCAAATCCGGGCCCCATCTGCTTGCAATCGGAAGGGGCCTACATCGAATTCCGACGGGTCACCCTCACCCCCATTTTGGACTAACACCCATGGACCCAAAAGGCACTCCCAAGGCCGGCTGGACAATCGTCCTGGCCCTTGCCCTTTTCCTCGGTGGTGCCGCCCTGGCCGTGAGGGATTTGAGCACGTCGAACCGGCCCCATGAGTTGACCGCTGCACCCTATGTGACCGTACTGTTTGCAATCAGCGCAACCTTGGCGGTCCGCTGCTGGATCCACATGGCGCGCTCGAAGCCTGCTGTCGGCGGTCGTCCCCTGATGACCCGCGTACTGCAGGTTTTCCTGGGACTGTTTATCGTGGTCAACCTACTGCTTCTTGTCTCAGCAGCCGGCACAGGGTGGACAGTTCTTACGAGCTAGGTCCCGGACCCGCCGGGATCAGTCCACCCGCGCCCATGCAATCGTCCCGGTCCCGGCGGCGCCGCCGTCCAGCAGCAGGTGCAGGGTTGCGTCGGCAAGGGCCTCGGGCAGGTTGAACTCCAGGACGCATTCCCTTTGACCCTTATTGAGGGTGCTCGTTTGGGCGATGTGGACTCGTATGTCCTCGCCAATCATCAGGCGCGCGCTGGCGATCCTTAGGGCCTTACCCTTGGTGAGTTTAAGGCGCAGGGTGTAATTGCCGGCCTCCAGGTCTGTGGGCAAATCCTCAATGATCCAAGTGGTGTTCTTTGCGACCAGGTGGCGCTTGGTCCACCCAAATTCCAGGGACGGGCCCGCGTAGGAACTTAAGTAAAGCCGTCTACCCGCCTGACCGGAAACCGAATCGGGGGCTTCGGCAAAGGCGGCTTGGAAGCAGGCTGCGGCCTGGGTGTCGTGCCCTTCCCAACGGCGATAGGAACTGCCCAAGGCCAATTGAATCACGGCTCGCTGATCCGGGGTGTAGGCGGAGTTCCCAAGCATGGCCTTCAGGCGTTGTTCAGCCTCTGCCCCCTTACCGCCCTTGGCTTCGGCGGTGGCTTGTTGCACAAAGGTGGTCCATTTAGGAAAGGACAAGCGCGCGTGGTGACCGCTGGTATCGGTGGGGTCGAGACGCTTGATGTCTGCCAGTAGTGTGGCACTTGGGTCCAGATCCAAGGCCTCACGCTCGATCAAAAGCGCCAGCTCTTTGGCTCCCTCGCCGGATTCCCGGGCATGGTCCATGGCATTGGTCAGCTCCCCCCAACGCAAGCAAGTGACCGAAAATGCGGCCAATGTTTTTTGAGCCCCGGCCAAGTCCTTAGGCAACTGGCGACCCTGACGTGATCCGATCAACGTCCCCGTTTGGGTGTAGGCCAGCACAGCTGGATAGGTGCGCAAACCGCTGCCTTTCTTTTCCCAGCCCTTGTTGCGCTCGGTGTTGGGGCCTCTCTTGGTTTTGTCCGTGGTTTGCAGAATGTCCACATCGCTGAGAACAAAGCCCGCGCCCAACTGCCCGATAAAAGCCTCCTGGGTCCAGACCTCCTGGAACAGGCGCTCGCTAAAGGGATGCCAATCGGATCCATGCACTAGGACCAACAACATGGCGTCCTGTTCCGCGCACAGAGTCCGCCCGGCGGAATAGGAATGGGACTCATCAACCGGGGAATTGAACCCAGCGATACCCAAGAACACACAAAAGAAAAAAGCACTCATGGTTCAACTCCGGCGATGGCCCCAAACAAGAAAACGAGTCACATGCAAGCAGTTGGTGTCCTTTGCCATCCGCACCCATAGGGCGCGATGCTTCTTAGCTTCCAGATCCAATGTATAAAATCTTTTCGTTCCCTTCAGGACCCCTACCTGTTCCCAGGTCTCCCCGTCGGTACTGATTTCCACGCGACTCCCAGCCGCTCGCCCAGCCTGGCCGCCAGTTATATTTTGGATCACGATGCCCGTGATCTCCGTGTGGTGCTCAAGCCTCACAGCAATGAACGAGGCCCCGTTGTCCGTGTGGCAACGACCGCCGTGCTCCCCGAGAATCCCCCAATGGGTTTCCGGAGTGTCCCAGCGATTGCCGCGTCCGGAAACTTGCAGCAGTCCCCCGGCGGAAACCAGGTCTCCGGGGAATGGCTTGATCCCCGACATGTCCTTGGGTTCGGACAGCCTGGCGGTCTGTGCGCCAATGATTTGAAAGGTGGGCACATCGCCCCGCGCAGCCGCATCCAACAGAGCACTGCGGGCGAGTTTTTTGAGCACTGCTGATCCGCCCTCGCCCCCATCCGAAGAAGCCGCCAAGATCCGGGCCAGGGTCGCCTTGCCCTCGGCTGAATCCGCGTCATGTTTCCCAAGTAGCCAGGCCACAAGGGGCGGCCCAAAATCGGGTGACGAAATGAGGGTTTTGCACAGGGTGCTCTCCAGCTTGCTCTGGCTTTTTTCATCCAGTTGCTTGAAGGCCCAATCCCAAGCGCCCTCCACATTCCAACGCCCCGCTCCCCAACGATCTTGATTCCGAATCCACTTGAGCAGAGTGCGCAACTTGGCGGCGTCCTCTAGCTCGGCAAACAGCTTGGGATAAACCCGCTTGGAAAGGATCCCCCACGCGGGTCCTTCGTGTCCCTGCAAACCGTCGAGCAGCGCATTCTGGTAACGCGCCCACCAGGCTGTGTCCTGGGCAGTGCGTTCACCAAAGTCCGCCCACGCCATCCACAAGCCATAATGTAGCCCATGAGCCTTGAGAGCCTTGGCCCACTGGTCGTTGGCCTTATCGAGTTTGCCCTCCTGCTCAAGGGCATGGGCCGCGCGGGCAAGGTCCGCCGCGCGCGCGACGGACTCGGAATCCGAAAAGCAAGCCTCGGTCAACATCAAGCTCTGCCAAGTCCCATCGTAGAAATTCGTATGCAGACTGCGTTTCCAGGAAAGGGAGTAAGCAGGTTTCCACTCGGTGTCGCTGATTTTAACCGTGTAGGCACAATGGCCTGGCTCGCCCATGGTCGCTGCGGGAATCCCATTGGCCATCGCAGCGGACGCACCGAGGTTGGAAAGCGCGCCGCACACACCGCCCACTTCGATCACCATCTCGGGCATAGCCCCAAAGGATCCCTGGAAGGGCATGTAGTAAGTGGGCCGCTGCACGCTGTCGTCAAGGCAATTGAAAGAGCGATAGGGAGCTTGCCAGCAGGCGCTCACATATTCCCGGCGGGGCCAACAGATGCGATCACGCAAGTAGACCAGGGAATCGGTGTCCGCCATGTTCCCCCATTGGACCCCGCGCGCCAGGAAGCGTCGCTCCCAAGTGGCAAGACCCCCATAACAGGAGTTCAACAGGCCCGCACGGAAACTGTCCCGGTAATAGTGATAGCGTTGGAGTACCGCGTCCTCTGGACGGTCGGTGAAGCCAAGGGTGAGGGCGCAAGCCGTGGCCATGCTGCGATCCACCGGACGGGTGCCCAGGTCGCGCTCGGAATTCCACACCTGTTGAAGAAAACCCAGGACCTTTTCTGGGCGAAGCAAAGGTCCCGAGTCCAAGACCTCGCGCAACCAATCCTCGTTTTGACGAAGGGCATCGAAGAACCCCTGGGCCTCGGGCTGCTGATGCAGAACTTGCCACGCCTCCGCACCCACCTGGCGTTCAAGGTCACTGAAGAGATCTGTGGAGTCGCCGTGAGCGACCAAGGTCAAGGCAAGAAGAGCGGTTGCTATGTACATGGCTGACTGAATGGTAGGCGGTCCCATGGGAATACGCCAGGAACCCCCGCGCCAGAGCCTGGAGGATTGGGCGAGAACGACTTGAGCGCGGCACTAGGGCGCACCGGCTCGCGACCAATTCCTGGATCCCTAACTGGTCGTGGGCAGGAGCTCAATTCCATTACCCACAAAGCCCAGACGCAGGGTCCCTAGGGCTTGGGCTTCCGCAATCCTGTGGGTCACATGCAAGACCGTGCAGGAACTCGCTCGGTGCACTTCAGCCAGCACATCCTGCATGGCCTCACGGGTGCCATCGTCGAGGGATGAGAGGGGTTCGTCCAGGAGCAGCAGGCTCGGTCGGTTGGCCAGGGCGCGCCCGAGGGCAACACGTTGGCGTTCGCCACCGGAAAGTTCGTGGGGGCGGCGGTCGAGCAGGTCAGTGAGGCTGAGTTGCTGGGCCAGCTCATCTAAACGTTGGTCTTGCTCGGCCTGGGAGTGCTTGCGGATTTGGAGGGCAAAAACCAATTGCCCCCGCACGCTCATGGTCGGGAACAGGGCGCCGTCTTGGGGAACATACCCAATGCCTCGGTCGGCGGGATCGCGCCTGGCCATGTCCTCGCCGTTGATCATGAGGCTGCCCCCGTGCAGCGGTTGCAGGCCCGCAATCGTCTCCAAGAGCGTCGTCTTACCGCAACCGGTGGGGCCCAGCAGGACTGCATAGGCGCCACTGGGAATGGTTAGGGAAACCTGGGAGATACGCGTATCCCCCGCGCCAAGAGTTCCCTGGCGCAACTCAATCATGGGGTGATCGCTCACAGTAGGCCTCCCCGCATGCCGAACATGCGCGCCAGAACCAACACGCTGATTGCGGCAAGAACCATCAGCAGGGAAACCGCGAGGGCTGCCTGCAAGTTGCCGACGGAGAGCTCAAGGAAAACCGTCGTGGGCAAGACCTCAGTCTTCATGCGCGTTGCCCCTGAGAACACCAGGATCGGACCAAATTCCCCCAGGGCGCGGGCGAATGCCAAGGATCCCGCGGCAATGATTCCGCCCCGCGCCTCGGGGAGGGTCACTCGAAAGAAAGCCTGGGCTCGGGTGCAGCCTAGGGTGCGCGCCACCTGCTCGGGACGCGGATCGATGCTGTCAAAGCAAAGACGCATGGTGCGCACGGCAAAAGCACAGGCCACCACAAACTGAGCCAGCACCACACCGGGCAGCTCGTAGGTCATCTCCATCACGTGCTCTTCAAAGAACTGTCCCGCGGCGGTTTGGAACAGAATCAAGAGACTCAATCCAATCACCAGGGGCGGCAGCACGATGGGAATATCAAAGAGCGCGTCGAGCAAACGGCTGCCACGGAAACGGAAACGCGCAAGCAGGTACCCAGCGGGCACCGCGACCACAAGAGAAAGCAGCGCGGCCAGGGTGCAACTGATGAACGAAAGGGCAATCGAGTGACGGATCGCATCGGACTGAAGCGCAATCCAACACTCGTCCCAAGACGTGAAGCCCACATCGGCCACAAGCAAGCCGAGGATCAAGAGGGCATAGAGTCCCGCCAGGAAGCCTAGACCGCCCAAGAACCATTGACCGCGAACTCTAGAGTTCATCGGGGGCCCTCCCCAACGCGCCATTCAAAGCCCAACTTACTGAACTGCTCTTTGGATGCGTCGCTGGTGGCCGCGTCGAACATGCGCTGCAACAAATAGCCTTGCGTGTTGTTGCGGCGAACCGCAAAGAGTTGTTCCGCGATCGCATTGGGTGTCAGAGCCACGGAAGAGAGCTTGTCCCCGGCCAAGGCAGCGTTGCTGGCGTAGACCACCGCCGCGTCGAGGGCGCCGGTAAGCAATGCGTTGACCAAGAAATCCCCCTGGGGAGCATCCTGTTTCAAATTTCCGCTGGCGGCAAAAGGTGCGGCGAGGTTTTCCTTCTCCAGCTGGGCTTGGGTCAAACGCCCCAGTGCGGATTGTTTGGGATGGGCGAGCCCCACTCGCAGGCCGGGCCGTGCAAGGTCAGCGAGGCCCTTCAACTGCAAGGGGTTCTTGGGGGCGCAAATGAGCACCAGAGGATTGTTCGAAAGTAGCACGCGCGGGTCAAACCGTTCCTGAACCTCGTCCAAGAAACTCGCGTCGCAGGAGAAAAACACATCAGGACTGCCGCCGCTTTCCATCTGGGACACAAGGATTCCGCAGCCGTTGTAGACCCGAGTCAGATCCACCCCCTCGCGCTGGGACCAAGAGTGAAGCGTCTCCTCCAACGCCGAGTGAAACATGGAACCGGCATAGAGCAGCACCTCGGGGCGCGCGGACCAGACGTCCCCTTCCGTAGGAGTCAAGCCAGAGGCCAAGAAGTAAGCTCTGCCGCGATCGCGGGCCTGCAGGAAACGAGCAAGCTGCAGAGCACTCGTGGGGCGCGGACTCTGTCGGAGCACCCCCACCGAAACGCGAATAGGCTGCCGCTCCAGTTCGGGCAAACGCACCAGGTCCAGCCCGTCGAACTGGGCCACGGTGGCGTCCCACACAATGGCCGCATCTACCTGTCCAATCTGCAAGCTGGTGGCCAGTTCGGTGACCGTGGGTTGAAACACCTTGGCCTGGGCTTCGATCTGTGCCCATAGGCCTAACTCGCTATAGACCGTCTTGACCACGCGACCCACCGCAGCAGCGGAAGGGCTGCCAAGGGCAAAGGGCAAGTCCCTGTCCAGCAGGTCTTCCATGGTTCGAAGACCCAGGGGGTTGCCCTCGGCCACCGCTAGAACCGGACGCATGGTGGCAAGGGGCAAGATCTCGGCGATCAGATCTTTGGCGCGCCCCATTTCCAAAAAGCTCTGATCCCCGGGCAGGTAAAGGTCCGCCGCACCGCCATCCACTTGAAGCTGGCCCAACAAGCTGCCGGACCCGCCGAACTGAATGTGCACAGTCGTGCCGGTTTCCTCTTCAAAGGCACGCACGGCAGGTTCAACCGCGTGTCGGATCCCGGCGGCGCAGTAAAGCGTCAATGGCTCCCCGTCCCCAGAACTGGAGGGATTGCCCAAGCGCACGAGAGCCAGGCACAAGAGCGCGATCAGCGCCAGGAATAGAGTCAGCGACTTCATCTTTCGTCGGCAGAGTGCAATCCCTTGGGGCCCAAGTACACGGTGCGACTCCCAGGAATCGGCTCCTGCGAATGGGTGGCCATCATGAGGCAGCCGCCGTTGGTGCGGAAACTCTGGAAAGCCTCCAAGACCAAAGCCGCGCTCTCGGGATCGAGATTTCCGGTAGGTTCATCTGCCAGCACAAGAGCGGGCCCATGGACCAAGGCACGGGCAACTGCGCCACGCTGGCGTTCACCCGCGGAGAGTTCCGCAGGCCGGTGATGAATGCGGGCTCCCAAGCCCAGTTGCTCCAGCAACTCTCGCGCCCGGGCTTCGCTTCCCCCGGCAAGGCGCGTGTTGTCGAGCAAGTCGAGGTAGGGCAGAAGGTGCATGCTCTGGAACACAAACCCGATGGAAGTCTGCCGCAACTTGGCCCGAGCCGCGGGGCCCAAAGCGGTCAACTCCACAGATCCCAAATGGACCCGGCCCTCGGTGGGACGCAACATCCCGCCCAGGATGGAAAGGAGGGTGGTTTTGCCCGCGCCACTCTTTCCGCGCACCACGATGAACTCCTCTTGCTGTGCGCTCAGGCTGGACGGGGCGAGGGCGATGATCTTTTGACCCCGCAGATCGTAATGCATCCCCGCGCGGTCCACTTGAAAGACACTCATGAGGTCTCCCCCAACACGCGCACGGGATCTTGGACGACGGCCAAGGCCACCGGGATCAGACTCGCCACCGCGGCGAAAGCGGGCGTCACGAATAGGGCCACCAAGACCAAGTCAAGTTCCAGGTTCACCGCACCCGCGCGGGTTTCGAAGAGCACCCGCCCAAGGTCCGAAGCTAAGAACCCGCCAAGCAACACTCCTATTGCTCCGCCGAACAAACCCAAGAAGGCCGCACGGCCCAAGAACAAAGCCGCCACTTGGCCCGAAGATTTCCCAAGGGCCCGCAGCACCCCGATCTCCGCTCGGCGCTCGCGCACATTCAACATGCACAGAGCTCCCACCAGCAGTGCACAGAGCCCAGCGATCACGGGGAAGCCGGATTGGAGAAAGCGCCCGGCTAATTGGCGTTGATCACGCCGCGCATCGGCTAGAGCCTCCCGTCGCACAATCACCGCCCCTGGCACGAGGGGGTCGAGCTCTGCGCGCAGAGCAGCCAAGGGATCCGCAACCTCTTCCGAGCAATGACATTCCAGGGCTTCGATTTCGGTGATGCGACCCTCTAGATCGAGCAGGGATTGGGCGTCTTCCAGGTCCAAGAAAACCTGCACATCCTGCTCGTCCCCCACGGGAGCCAAGACCCGCGAGATACCAAAAGTGCGTCCCAAGAGCTCCACGCTTGCGCCCTCTTCAAGGCTCAAGAGTCGCGCAATTTCGTCACCCAAGACCAAACTGCCCGGTTCCACAACGCGCCCAAAGACCGGCTTCATGGCCTTGCCCTGTTTGAATATTTCGCCACTGATCCCGGTCAGCAGGACCTCGCGACCTTGCCAATTGTGTCGGCGTTTGATCATGGGCACAAGCCGGTTGGCCACGCCCTGGTCTTCCAGTTCGAGCAGGAATTCGACAGGCATGGAACCCGGTGCCAGGCCCTGGGACCAGTAGGCGTCCAGTGAAGTGCCGGGGGGAAGAATCAGAACATTGAGGCCCATGTCCCGCTGCAGGATCCGGGTCTCCCCTTCGTTCGAGCGGGCCAGCAGGAAGAAAAACAAGGCCGCAGCCACAGTGGCTCCAAGGGCACTCACCGCCAGTAGCGCACTCCACCTGCGCAGGAGCAACTCCTTTGTCACGAGACGTAAGATGCTCATGAGCGGCGCCCCAGGAAAACAATCAAGGCCGCAACCCCGACGCAGACCACGAGAAAAATCACGAGAGCCCAGGGAGCCATGGCCATGGAGACTTGATCGGAGTCGTCTTCACCCGGGCCCTGGTCCTGCCCCATATCTTGTACAGGATCACTCTGACTGGGAAAACCCCAGTCGCCTGTACCTCCCGCGGTGGAGTCGATCCCCTTGGCCTCCGCATGGGTTTCTTCAGGAACCGGAGGCCTGTCGGTCCCGGCCAGGCCACCCTCGCGATAACCAAACAGCACCTCGCCCAAATCCGCAACGGCCCGGGTGCCCGTCCGTTCCGCTGAACCGCGCGAAAGAATACGCGTCACCTCAGCCAGCACATAGGGGCTCGCAGGATCGAAGCCAAGGACCGTGGCGGCAAAATCATGTTGCTCAGCACCAAAACGATGGGGAAGCCGAGGCTCGGCGGCCCAGTCCCGATCCGTGTCGCACTCACAGGATTCGCCGATGAGGGCCAGGGCGCTCAAGATCTCGGCAGTGACGAGACGCTCCCCCACCAATGGCTCGCCCACTCGTTTCATGCGGCCATAGAACATAATCAGCGCGGTTTGCTCTGGATCCAAGTCCAGCAAGCCCGCGGACCAAAGGGCTACCCGCTCGGTCTCACGCTCGCTGGCCGGGAGAACCTGAACCGCTACTTCCCCCGCCAAAGGCCGGGGCAAGTTGGGTTCGATTTCGCGCAGGAGTTCGATGGCGGATTCGATCTGTTCTTCGGCGTGCCGGACTCCTTCTGGATCCGTCCCCGCCACCAAAACCACCGTGGCAAAAACATCCAACATGTTTGCGCTCAGATTCGCCCGCAAAGGAGAGTCCAAGACCTCGGACAAACTGCGCACACGTGCGGGCCCATGGTCCTGGCTCTCGCCAGTGGACTGCCCTAAGTCAAGCCGCAGGCCGTCCTTGGAGACCAGGGCCCAACGGGTGGCAAGGTCATTGCTGGGCTGTACGCGAGCGGTCACATTAGCATCCTTGAGCAACGCCTCTAGAGCGCGCAACTCCAACTGAGAATCCACCGGCCCGGTGGCCTCAACGACCCACTCGGCGTCCACAAGACTGACAAAGCCAATGTCGCGCACGGTGTAGCGGCACACAAGCGACAGGGTCATAAGACCCCCGAAGAAGAGCAACCCCTTCAACGCTCATCCTTCGGCATGAAGCCGATCGAGGTTTGAATCCAAGTTCCGCAACTGCAACCGCCACCGCCCTCGGGGGACAGCAGCATGCCCTCTGCGGGGATCGTGCTGATCCAACAATCGGGTCGCAGTCGTTTCCAACGTGTGGAGCGACCTTCGAGCACATCCCAAACCGCGAGTTCACCTGCGCGCAAGAAGAGTGCGTTCTTGGAGGCCACATAGGTTCCGCATTGATGTCCTTCGGGGAATGGTTGAGCTTGGGGCTCTCCCGTTTCCAAGTCCATCACAGCTGGACGCAGGTAGACCTTGCCGTTCACGATCAAGGGACGAGACAAGGACTTGCCGTGGTGATCGACCTCCCAGGTGAATTTGCGTCGCCAGAGACTGGCGCCGTTGTCCGCGTCAAAGGCATAGACCGCAAACTCGCCCCCCGCAGAACTGACCATCACAAGTTTCCCATCGCTTTGGGCCAAGTAGATCGCCACGCGGCCGGGGACCGGAGTCGCTTCCCTTTCCCAAAGGACCTGGCCGGTTTGCAAGTCCAAGGACACCAACCACAGGTCCTCCCAGAGTTTGCTGGATCCGATCCGGCGAGCATCGGCTTCTAGTAACTCGGTGTTGCGGCACTCAAGAAAGCTCACCGCCCCATCGGCGATGGTGATGGTCGGATGCAAAACAAGACTGCCACTGCGCTGCCAAGCCAGGTCACCGCTGGCCCGGTCGAGGCCAAAGATCCCGTCGCCGCAGACCTTCTTGGCCGCCTCGCCCTCACGAGCGTCGTACCAGGCATCACCTCCCCACCATGCGGTGAACGGAGCACCCGCCTTGACCGGCGTGCCGACGATACGCCGGGGAGTCGCAGCCACATAACCCCAATCCCATTCGAAGTCATCCCGCGCACCGGCCTGGACCGGGATCTGACGCTTGATGTGCCCCTCCTCCCCATCGAACTCAAAGAGGAAACCCTGCATGGCCAGGAAGTACTCCTCACCCTCGGCGCAAGAGTTTGCGCAATCCCGGGGCACGTTGAAGCGCGCCATGCTCGGCAGCTCCACATTCCACAGGGCTTGACCGCTAAAGGCATCGAGGGCAATCACCCTGTGCAGGCCCTGCATGAACAAACGACCGTTCGAGGTCAGGGGTGCCGCCTTGCGATTTTGGCGATCGGATTGATAACGCGCACCGGGTCGCCCGAGCCAATTCACATCTAGCTGGTCCACGGTTCGCACGCCACCTAGCTCCTCGCCGTTGTAAGCGCTGTTGTCCGCGCTGCCATACATGTGGCCCCAACTGCGGGCGCCCGGAAGCGGGCCGCGGGTGCTCGTGTGCTCGCCCCATTGGATCAAGCCCCCTGGGGATTGAACCCGTTGGACCTCGGCCAACTGGGATCGGTTCGGAGCCGGGTGACGATCGCTACCGGTAACAAAAGCGGCATAGGCCGAGGGCAGGGGCAGATGATCCAGGTCAGCCACTTGCAGGGCAGCGATGCGCGAACCATAGGCCGAATGGGCGTGCAACTTGCGCCGCAGGTCGGCAATGCGCTGTGAGTCTTCGTCCACAACCAGAATTCGATAACGACTCTTGCGCGCCAACTCAATCAGCGCATCTGGGCTGTCATCCGCACCAATCACCAGGGCAAGCCCCGCTTGCCCCTCGGCCCAGGCCCCAGCCTGATCCCGGTCCACGGCCGGAAGAGTCAGGTCAAAGTGCGTGTCCAATTCAAAGATCCCTGTGGCAGGAGCATCCTTGTGCACTCCGGCCCGCAAGCGATAACTAAGAACCGTATTGCGAGGCAGATTTTGAATCAGCCCCTCGTGCTGGGTTCCCTCGGCGCAGACCACCCGCTCCCAAGGGCCAGGGGCCTGAGCACCCTCCGCACGCCACTCAAGCACCCCCTTGTGCTTGGACGCAGTTTGCCAACGTATAAAGGCTGTGCCACTCTTCGGGAACCGCAGGATCGGACCAAAGGCCAAATCGAGAACTGGCTTCGTTGGTTCCAAAGGATTCCCTCCGATCACAACTGGACCCGGAAAGTCAGCGGCCTTCTGGTCATGCAGTGCGCGGATTTCCTTGTCCTTCAGGGCCCGACTCCAAACCGCAATCTCGTTCAACATCCCGGGATGACGGAAGTACTCATCGTTATCCCGGTAAGCACCGATGTGATACCAACCGGTGGCAGGCGCAAGAATCGGCCCCTTCTCCTTGGTGCTTTCGGCAACCATCTCGCCATTCACCCACAAGCGTTGGACGCGGCCGTCATAGGTGCCGACAACGTGGTACCACGTGCCCACCTGGAATGGCTTGGGGTCGGCAACCCGAGTCAGGCGCGTGTCGCCCTTGGTTCCGGTGACCACAAAGCAGAACTTGTTGCCACTAAATCCAAGCAACCAGCCCTTTTCATCTTCTCCATTGTCCTGGGCAGCGCTGATGATGCCGCCCCACTGAATCGCTTGATCCACCCGCACCCAAGCGGCAGCGGTAATCGCTTTAGTGGGTAGTTTTGCCTTGGCAAGATCGGAGGTGATGGCCAAGTCGGTTGCTGTCCCGTCCAAGACGACTGCTTGCAAGGAGCCCACCTGCCGCAGGTCAAGGGATCCAAGGGGATGTGCCGCGAGTCGGCCCCGGACCTGGTTGACAAACACCGTCTGGGTGCGCGGGTCATCGTCGGAGAGAGGTTGCTGTAGGCGCGTATTGCTCTGGAAAACCCAACGGTCCACTAGGCCACGGGTAGGCACCTTGGGTATGGAAGGCGACGGTCCCAGAACTTTCTTGCGGCTGACTTCCGTGTACTTGGCAGCCAAGCCAATCGCCGCACCGCCCTCGCTGAACACATGCAGGACGCCCTGGTCCGTAGCCACGAGCAAACGCCCATGAGCCACTGCAAGGCCATGAGCGCGGCCCTCCACTTCGGCCGCCCAAAGAACGTGTCCATCCTCCACGCTACGGGCCACAACCTTGTTTTCACCCCCACAGAACAGGGTTTGGCCCGCTTTGATGATTTCGTAGGGCGCATCGGCCTGCAGTGTCCAAAGGGCCGTTCCACTGGTTCGATCCATGGCCGCTAGGGCGTCGTCACTGAGCAGCCATGCGGTTTGCCCCTCCACCACCATGGCGTTTCCCTTGGCATAACTCGCCACCTTTTGGCGCGAGGCACTTTTGGAGCCAGTGATCCAGCCATCCTTATTGCCGGGGCCGTGCAAGACCTCCTGATCTTCGGTCAAGAGCACAAAGCACCCGCCGCCACCCTCAAGCGTTCCTTCCGGCGCACCACTCTCGCGGTTGAACAGGAGCGGTGGGATCCGACCCTGAGGAGCGATCACATTGTCCATTGAGGCGAGCAATGCTCCCTCCAGGGTCAGCCCGGATCCAAGGTCGCGCTTCCAGGTGCCACTCCCCTTGAGTTTGCCTGTATCGGCATCCACCGAACAAAGAAACGAATTCTTCCAAGGCAAAAGCGACGCACCAAAATATGCGCGGCCGTTATACACAGCTACGCCCGTGCGCACGGGCCAAAAGGAAACCAGCCGTCCATCCTGAATCACCATGCGCTCACCCTCGGTGGGGTGATAGCGCCAGACCAACTGACCGTCCTTGGCATCGATGCAATAGGCCGCCCCATCATCGCTGCCAAAGTAAAGCCGGCCCTCATGCAAACTGGGAGCAATCCGCACAGGACCTCCCGTCACATAGGTCCAGCGCAGAGCGCCATCCGTGGCATCGAAACAGCGCACACTGTCATCCACATTCGAGGCCAAGACAATGCTGTCCCCAAAAGCGATCGGATGAAACACCGGGTCATAGTTGCGCATGGAACGCAAGTTCTTGAGCGCCGCATAAGCATCCCAGCGAGCCGGACCAGGCCAAGCGGGCGACGGCAACTCCGGCGAACGCCAGGTCCAAGCGGGCACCAAGTGATCCGCCTCTATATTTGACTCCACCGCACCACTGCGCCGTAAGTCACCTCGAAACGTCGGCCAATCCTGGCCAAAGGTGCTTGCGCACAGAACTAAAGAGAGGCCAAGGGGCAACTGCAGGGGAAGGGCTCGCATGGAATGGGCCATTCTAACCTCTGGAGAATCCGGTCAT
The DNA here is from genome assembly GCA_937910685.1 of uncultured bacterium. Classification (GTDB taxonomy): domain Bacteria; phylum Planctomycetota; class UBA1135; order UBA1135. Next base: position 10,986 of record CALEMP010000024.1, on the reverse strand, counting down.
ACCCCGGCAGGTGCATTATTGCCTGATTAGCGGGGCATTGACGATCTCATCAATCATCGCCGCGCCGTAAAGCTGCATACGCGGCAGATGAAAGGGGCCCTTCCAGAAATCCCCTTTGATCGGACTAGCTGGCGTGCCGTCTGCGTTGAGATACCCATACCACTCTCCGGCTTCCGTATCGGGAAAGTGCGCGTGGGTCCAACTGTGAACCTGGCGGTGCAGTTCAAGGTACTTGGGGTCACCGGTTGCGCGATAGGCATAAAGGGTCGCGAGCACGGCTTCGTTATGGGGCCACCAAAGTTTCATTTGATGCCACCAGGTTTGGGGGGGGCCGCCATTCAAGTCCACGAAAGAGCTCAGGCCCCCACCTTGTTGATCCCAACCCCGTTCCCAGGTCCAGTCGAGCATTTGACAACCGAGCTTCACCCAATCCGGACGCTTGCGGTGCATGGCTTCGCGCAAAATGAACCAGGCACCTTCGATCGCATGACCGGGGTTCAGCATGCGCCCATCAAAGTGATCGAGGATCTCCCCCTCGGGACCGACAGTTTCCAAAACGCAGCGCAGGCTCGGCTTGCAGTGATAGCGCTGGATCTGATCGATGCTGCGCTCAATCCACTCGTCTGCCTGATCAAACCCAATCGAAGCGCGCAGCTCCTGAGCACTGACAATCGCAATCATCGGAGGGCCCAGGCCTCGAGTGGGGCGCGTGTTTTCGTGCTTGGGCTCGGGGATGTGGTTTACGAAGCGTAGGAAACAATCACGGGCCTTTTGGGCATGGGCCTCGCTACCTGTAATCGCCGCGTACTCCCCGTACGCGATCGCTGCAAAGGATTCGCTAAAGGCGTAACGCCGCTTGCGAAGGGGCTGGCCATCACGCGTGACCGAAAACCACATGCGGCCATCGCTCTCATCAAATGCAAACCGATCTAGAAACTCGACCCCATGCCGACAAAGATCCAGCCATTCCGGGCGCGCTTCCACGCTGCGATACAACTTGCCCAAGAGCCAAGTGAAACGCGCCTGGGTCCAAAGCCCCTTGTCCGTATCCAATACGCCACCTGTGCGATCCAAAGCCGTGAGGAACCCTCCGTGCTCGTGATCAATGGCATGCTCGATCCAAAAGGGCAGCACATCACCCAGCAAACCGTCTTGGTAGCCCGCGCCAATCGCCGCGAGGGTTTGGGCCTCGGGGCCTTCAATGGTTCCCAACTTCATTCCGTCTCCGATTTAGGCACCAGAGTGTGCAGAGTCAAACCTCGCAGGTCCATCTGGGGTGAGCGCGTCAAGAGACTCACCCCATACCCGATGAAGAGACAGGTCGCGATTCCAATGGACGCATAAAGGTAGCCACTAATGTCGGAGACCAGGGGCATGGTAAACAGCAGGGCCGCACCCGAAGTCACACCCACCATGGCCCCCAAGCCTGTACAGCGCTTGGTGAACATACCCAGGACAAAGAGGCCACCCAACACGCCCATGAAGATGCCGATGATGCGCAGGAATTGGTCGAAGAGGCTTTTGATCTCGGGGCTCACAAACAAGAGCCCGAGCAAGGTCCCCACAATTCCCAACAGAAGGGTCACCCAGCGCGCCGCGCCCAGATAGCCGGCCTCGGACTTGCATGCCCCCATGGGCCGCAAAAAGTCCGTCACCACCGCGGTCGCAGTGGAGTTCATGCTGGTGGACACTGTGGATTGAGCCGCAGCAAAAATCCCCGCCACGATCAAGCCCGCCAGTCCAACGGGGACCTCTTCTACGATGAAGAGCGGGAAAATCTGATCGGTCATGAAGCTGGGATCTAGACGCTCGGGATGCGCGTGGTAGAACACAAAGAGGCCCGTACCCAAGGCAAAAAACAAAACCGATGCGGGAACGGCCAGGGCCGTGGCCATCCAAATCGACTGGGCCGCTTGGCGTTTACTGGAGGTGGTCATGTACCTCTGCACAACGGCTTGGTCGGCGGTGTAGCTAGAAATGGTCTGGCCCAGAGCACCAATCACAACCACCCAAACAGCCAGATTTGCACTGGTCGCATCGAGATGGAAGTTGAACCCGTGCAACTTGTCATGGGCGAAGGCTGTGTCCAGTGCTTGGCCAAGGCCTCCATCCAAGCGCATGATCATCAGCACCAAGCACACCAGTGCTCCGCCCAACAACACCACGGTCTGGATCGTGTCGGTCCAAATCACCGCCTCGATGCCTCCCATGGTGCAATAGAGGATGCTGAGGGATCCCATGACCCACACACATTGAGTGCCGCTGAGGGGCGTTGCTGCGGCCAGAGCCAAACCCGCCAGGGACATGACGATGCCCATGCGGAAAAGGTGAAACAGAATGAAGAGCGCACTGGCAAATTGGCGCACGGCTCGGTTGAAGCGCAATTCCAAGTACTCATAGGCACTTGTCGCGTCGATGCGCCGGAAAAAGGGCAGCACCAAGAACACAATCAAGGGAGCCACCGGCAGGATCATCATGTTGCCCAAGAGGTAAACCCAATCCTGCGCAAAGGCCTTGGCGGGAATGGCCATGAACGTGATCGAGCTCAACATGGTGGCGAAAATGCTGCAACCTGCGGCCCACCATGCGATGCGTTTGCCACCACGGAAGTAGTCATCGGTGTTCTTGTTCCGGCGCATGAAATACACGCCCACCCCCACCATGGCCAGCAGATACGCCCCCAAGACCGTCAGGTTCAAGGCACCAAAGCCGCGCTCGGAATCCTTCAGGCTCACCTGCCAGACTTCCCTGGTGCGCACCCGGGGCCGGACTTCTCCGCTGGGGATCACGATTGCCCCGTTCCACTTCACCGCATGGGTGGTCACCTGATTCACGGGGGTGGCGCCCGCGTCAATCCAGGTGTCAGTGATCGTGTGATAGGCAAGCGCCCGAGGTTCAAAGCCCGGGTGACTTTTGACGAAGTCCGGATCGCTGACCTGTTTGGCCAACAATGCGCCGCTGGCTCCGCCCAACACAAAGATGTGCGACTGTCCCACGCCGATGGCCGTGCCAGCCATGGTCGGCTGGGGAGCCGAAGCGCGCACGCGCCAGGCGGGGGGAAGGCTATCGGAATCTTGACGCGTTTGATGACGACTGGGGCTGAACTCGTGCAGGTCCCCTGAGCAAACGATCCCTCCCAAGCCAGGGACTTCCGGGTTCTGCCTGCGGCCGCCCAACAGATAGATGCAATCCTCAAACCCATTGTGCTGGGCGATCAACAGTTGAAAGGCGCGGCTTGGGGTGGGCAAGTCCGGCAGGGCTTCCCACGCGGTTGGATTGGACAAGTCCATGCGCCAAAACCCGACGCCTGTTGAATCCAATGAGAGAGTGCTTTGGCCGGAGGTCACATAGACCCAGTCCCCCACGAGCGCGGCGGATCCATGGGCCATGGGCTGGGGCAAGGGAGGAAGAGAAACCTGGGTGAGGGCCTCTTGCAACGGATCCCACTGCAAGAGAAACGCATCTGAATAGGTGCGCTCCCCATCGCTGCCACCGACGCACACCACACCATCGGGAGTCGAGGCCGAAGCCCCATAAGCCCGGGGATTTTCCAAGGGAGCACCCGCATGCCATTCTGCTCTGCCATCAGATTCCCGCAACAGCACCCAACTTTGCCGGTGCCACACCTTGGGCACGGTCCAAAGGTCTGCCCCTTCGGCCACTGGAAAGTTCGCGCCCCCCGCGACGATCAAGGCGCCCCGGTGCACGCCAACAAAGGGACCGGCAACCCCTAGGGGATCGGGCAACTCCGGCAGGGGGCTGAAACTCAGGAGCGAATTGGTCCCGAGAGAAGTCGCGGGAGTGGACTCCTGGCCCGTACTCGCGCCTACGAGCAACGCACATCCTATGGCAAACCCAGCACAAAGCCTGAGGGCGCGGGCTCTCACTTCAAACCCCCGGTTGGGTCACAGGTGAGCGTGCCCAGTCATAGAAACCCATGCGCTCCAGGTCGCCGAGCAGCTTCTTGGACTCCTGATCCGTGAGCTGCCGCTGGGGCAAGCGGCAAGGTCCGCATTCGATCCCAATCGACCCCATGACGCGCTTCATGGCCGGGTGGAAGGGGAACTGCCCGATGGTGCGAATCATGTCAATCGACAGCATTTGAAGGCGTTTGGCCTCTGCTAGATCCCCGGCTTCAGCGGCTTGAATCAAGCGCGTGTAGAGCGGAGCAGCCAGGTTATAGGTGCTGCCCACTGCGCCGTGAATGCCCATGGACCAGGCGGGCAGCAGCATTTCGTCGGTGCCCCAGAGCATTTCATAACGGCCCTTTTCCAGCTCGCAACAGGCCTGGAACTCATCGATGCGCGGAGTTGTGTACTTGACCCCGGCAAAGTTAGGGATGGCTTCCCCCGCGCGACCCAAGAATTCCAACAGGTCCACGTCGACTCCCGTGAAGAGAGGGATGTGATAGTAGTAAAAGGGCAAGTCGGGAGCCGCCCCAGCGATCTGCCCCATGCACTGAACCAGCATGGCGGTGGAGTCCACCTTGAAATACGAGGTCGCCGCAGCAGAGACCGCCGTGGCCCCCACCTCTTGTGCATGACGCGCCAAATCGCAGGCCTCGGCCAGGCTGTTGTGCCCCACCTGCACCACCACGGGCCCGCGACCAGCACTCGATTTGACAAAGGCTGCGGTCACCGCCTTGCGCTCTGAAGTGCTCAGGGAAACCCCTTCACCGGTGCTCCCGCACACATAGAAACCCGCAACCCCTTCCCCGAGCAATTGATCGGTCATGGCTTCAATGCCGTCGAGCAACAAGGAGCCATCCGCGGCCATGGGTGTGTAGGTCGCGGCGATCAGGCCATTCAAGAGAGGTTCGGTCATGGTTCGCTTTGCGAAGAAGGGTAGGACGCCTAGGGTAGGCTTGCCTTTGGGTTCTTGGGCCCAGTGTACCCTACCAACTCTTTCTCCCGGCGATCCAATTCACCCCTGGCGAGGGTCTGCCCGGCCGCGCACTTGGCACGGTGTCACTGCGGAAAGATCACCAGTATCTGGCCAAGCTGCGATTCGGACATGGGTTCCTCGACCGCTCACGCGCCGATTCAAGCGGGGCTACGTCCTGTCCTTTGAAGTGAAGGTGGTCTTGCCGTACGTGAACTTACTGCTGCATCCCTTGGCCTCATGCACCAACAGAATACCTTCCGCCACGGAAAGGCCTCGTTCATCAGGAAAGACCTCGATGGGGATCAGCGGGGGCATGAAGTCCAAAGACAACATACAGGGCAAGTGAGAGGACGGTTCCGATCTCGTTTTCCGCCACCGAGTACCCCTGCCCCTCAAGGGGCAACTCAGAATAGCCCCTCGCCCTGAACTGTATGCAGATTCCCCCAAGGGGAAGCCTCCAGCAGAGCCAGCCCGTTGAGGCCGGGACTGCGGGAACGCTAGACTCCCTTCATGCAGATCTTGCCCCTCATCCTCTTTCTCACCGCCGCCGCCTCCGCCGCCGCCCAGCAACCCAATGTGGTCCTAATCTATGGGGACGATGTGGGCTATGGGGATGTTGGTGTCTATGGCTCCGAGTTGATTCCCACCCCGAACATCGATCGCTTGGCAGCGGAAGGCCTGCGCTTCACCGATGGTCACTGTTCTGCTTCTACCTGCACGCCTTCGCGATTCTCCCTGCTAACGGGGATCCACGGCTTCCGCCATGGCATTCGCGTTCTGCGCCCGGATGCGCCCCTGACGATCATGCCGCACATGTACACCTTGCCCCAGATGTTCCAGGCGGCGGGCTATACCACGGGGATCGTCGGTAAGTGGCACCTGGGCCTTGGCGACAAGGGGACGCCTATGGATTGGAACGGGAAGGTCGCACCGGGCCCGCTGGAAGTGGGCTTTGGTTATTCATTCCTCTTGCCCTCCACGAACGACCGGGTTCCCTGCGTCTATGTGGAAAATCACACGGTGGTCAACTTGGATCCAGAGGATCCTCTTTATGTGGGCAAGAAACCTGATGGATTCACAGGAACAGTCTATCCAAACGGAAAGAAGACTCCCGAGGCCATGAGCTACTACGGCATCACCCACGGCCACAACAATTCAGTGATCAACGGTATCGGTCGCATCGGTTTTCAGTGGGGTGGTAAGGCAGCTCTTTGGAATGACGAAACCATGGCGGATGAATTCGTCACCCAAACCGAGGCGTTTCTCAAGCGCCAAACCAAAGACCAGCCATTTTTCCTGTTCTTTTCGTCCCAGGACATCCATGTTCCCCGCGCGCCCCATCCTCGCTACCGGGGCAAGTCCAGCCTGAGTTTTCGCGGGGATGCCATGGTGCAGTTGGACGCGGCAGTGGGCTCAATTCTTGAAGCCCTCGAGGCCGAGGGACTTGCTGAGAACACCATCGTGATTTTCACCAGCGACAATGGGCCGGTCTACGATGATGGCTATCAAGACGGCACCACGGTGCCCACATCCACAAAGGAAGTGGATCGCGGGCATGACGCCTCGGGCATTTATCGCGGCGGCAAGTATCAAATCTATGAGGGCGGGACTCGAGTGCCCCTAATCCTGCGCTGGCCCGCCAAGGTCAAGCCCGGATCTTCCGCAGCTATGATCAACCAGATCGATTTCTTGGCGAGCTTTGCGGCCTTGGTCAACATCGAGCTCGACAAGACCCAAGGTATCGACAGCCGCAATGTGATGCCCGCGCTCCTAGGCAAGGACCCCATCGGCACCACGATCCTGATCGAAGAATCCCGCGGCCAGGCCCTCCGGGATCACCAGTGGAAGTTCATCCCCCCGCGGGGCAAGAATGGCAAGCCGCAACTCTATGACCTGCGCACTGACCCCAGCGAGCAAACGAATCTGGCCGCCAAGAACCCCGAACGCGCGGCCAAGATGGCCACCCACCTCCAGCGACTGGTGAACGCCGAGGGCGGCGTGCGCGGAGCCCGCTAGTACGACGCCAGGCCCACGAACCTATTGGGGGCCCTGCGGAGGCAGTGAAGAGTTGGTGGCCGCAGGAGGAGCCACAGGAGTCAGCTCAATGGCGGGGGCAAAAGTAGGCACAGGCGCGGACACCACATTGCTGGGTTCCGCACCTTTGGCTGAGGCATGACGGGCGAATGCGGCGGCAACCAGACTGCGCGTGAATCCCACATGTCCTGCGGGGTCCAGTGCCAAGCAAATGTCGGCCGTACCTGGATCCGTTGGTGGGTAGTACACGCCGCAGTTTGGGTTGATCTCTAGGATATACGGAGTGCCTTTTTCGTCCACGCGGATGTCGCAGCGGCCAAAGCTAGTGCCGCCTATGGCCACAAAGAAGTCGGCAGAAGCCTTGCGCAGACGAGCATCCAACAGGGGGTCCTCCACTGGAAAAGACTCTAGGCCGTCATAGTCCTCCCACTTGAGCTTGGCGTGTTTGAAACTTTCGCCCTTGGGGAACTTGTATTGCACCGGGGTGTAGGTGATCGGGTGTGCAGGATCCTCGGGATTCTCGGCCACCAGCACCGCGCACTCGGTGCCAGCGATGTACTCTTCGATCAACGCGGCCCCATGACGTTTCATGATCTTGCGTGCTTGACGGCGTAAACCCGATGGGGTCAGCACGCGTGAGTTACGGCTCAGGTCCACGCTGGCGTAACTGTTGTAGTGCTTGACGAAAAGCGGAAAGGTCAGCTCTTCCGCCGCGCGCTCCACATCAAGGGGCGTGCTCGCGAGTACACAGGCGGGGGTCGCAACCCCCACCCGGGCGCAGGCCTCTTTCATGGCCATGCGGGTGGGCTCGTAGTAATCGGATGTGGCCCCCGTAAAGGGCACCCCATGGCGCTCAAGGGTCTCGACCACCTCGATACCGGGGGTCGATTGCCCCTCGGCTCCGTCGCAGAGGTTGAAGAACAGGTCAAAGCCCTGGCGAATCAGCTTCTCCACCTGGGCGACCGAGGTGCGCTTGTTCTTCAGGGTTCCAACCGTCCATTCGGCTTCCGGCCAAAAGGGCCGCGGGTCGCAGGGCCAGTCGCCAGGTGGAAATGGATCCAATGATAGGTCCTGATTCGTCAAGAGGCATACTTTCACGCGGTGAATGATAGCACTTGAAGCAAACGGGGACCCCTTCCCCGCGTGAACTCACCTAAAAGTAATCTGAATCCCGTCGCTAAAGTTCGATGTAGGCATGCCAAGAACTGAATCGCGATACCAAACTTGGAAGTGCCAGGTCTCGCCAGCAGCAACCGAATGGACGGGCGTCGAAGGGATCGCGGTAAGGTCAATCGCCGCGCTAAAGGAACCACTAGCACCTGAATTCTGGACCTGGGCCACAAACCGAGCGATGGGACTACCAAGACACAGGTTGCCCGAGCTCCCTCCTGGATTGGGGATGAATGCTCTCGACTGAGAGGTCAGGTAGTAGCCGAATTGGTTCGGCGCCATGCCAAAGGTCATCAGGGTCAAGTCATTGTCGCTGACCACTTCGCTGCCCACGGCAAAGGTCATGGCCCTCTGGCCCACGGAATTCGGGGCTGCCGGTGAACACGTCCGCGCACCCAACGCCGATTGGCCCGGGACCACAGCATCGATGAAGAGCGCGTCCTCGACGCCAGGCACAAACAAGCCCAGCTCGACCATTCCATCCACCGGAGCCACATTCGCAGTCAAGGTGAAGTTGTACAAGGTTCCCCAGCGGATGGCGTTTGCAAGGGGCGCAAGGCTGTAGTCCTGGGTCTCCCACGAAACTCGGTCCGGGGAACTCACGTAGGGCCAGTCCGTTCCGTCCCAAACCTCACCGGAATGGTGATCCACATCCTTGAAACCCGCCAGGGTCACAGTTGCTCCCGGTTGAACGGGGACCGCAAAGGAACCCGCAGCGCGTTCGGAAATCTGGTTGTAGACCGCGTATTCATAACGCCAGGTGCCGTCCCCATTGTCGTACGCCCGCGAGGCCACATGGAACATACCGTCCCCGGCCGCTGCGGCGGATTCGATGCGCACCAAAGGATCCATATCCCGCCATGCGAAGAGTGCCGGCTGCATTTGGCGGGTCGCGCCTCCCACGGATAACTCAAAGGAACCATTCACAAAGCCGCCGACATTGGCCGGGGCCCATGAGACATTGTTGTCCTGATGGCCCGCGATTGAATCATCGGGGGTCACATACTGGCCCTCCAACAGGTAGGTCGCGCCCCCATGGGCACTCGGATCCAATTCGGTATTGGCCACCTGCAAACGCTTGAACAAGATGTCGCCACCTTGGCCTTGACTGGTGAACGGATAAGGGAACACGCCGGTCCACGGATCGATTTCTGAACGGGGCCCGAGGCTCGGTTGGGAACCGTTGGTGGTGGCCCCATAGGGATCCGAACAGCCGATACCCATGATTTGATTCGACCCAGGATTGATGCAAGTGCAGCAGTAGGTTCCGATAGCAGAAGCAAAACCGTGCTTGAGCCACGACAAACCCAGTTGCTCAATGCGGCCATTTTCCACCCGATAGAGATTCGATCCAATTACCGGATGCAAGGCATTGGAACCGTTCCAGTTCATGGTGGAATCCCCCACGTTGCAGGCTGTCGTGGCGAGAGAATAAGCTCCCACGCCGGAGAGCCCCCCATAGTTATGGACTGCGGGCAAATCCCCAATGATGACATCCGGTCCGATGGGCGGGCTAGAGCAACCGACGTTGGTGCTGGTTCCGAGGTCGAAATTCAATGGTCCCATCGAACCAGGGTTCCAGCCACCGATACGAAGGAGGTATGAGTTCCCCGCAACCGCAGGAAAGGACACCCTGGTCTGAGTCGCGCAGCTGTCATCGTTGCAAGCAAGCGGCGTACCCACCGGACAGGTCAACCCATCATAGACCGCCACGGTCGTGTCCCAACTGGCTGAGCATGTGCTCAACTCGGCGTCCTCGGTAAGGGGTGCGGTCCACGCAAACCACAGGTCGTGGTGAATCTGACTGTTTTGTCCGCATGCATTTGCGGGCCCTTCCGTCAAGGCACTTGTAGTATCGGTGTTGAACGTCCCATAACCACCGAGGGCAATCGCACCAGTGCAATCATCATTGGTCTGCACATTGACCTCGCTGACTTCTAAGGTCGCGGTACCTATGTTCGCTGGAGACCAGCCCCCAAGACGCAGCAGGTAGTCCGTCCCCGCCACCGCGGGCAAGACCACCTGCGACTTGAGAGCACAACTGTCATCGTTGCAAATGATGAGGCTGGGGGTCGGGCATCCTGTGCTGGAATAAACCGCGAGGGTCGTGTCGAAGTCCGCAGCCAAGCAGGTGTTGATCACATAATCGCCAGTGGTGTTTGCAGTCCACAGAAACCATACATCGTTGTAGATACCGTTGGTTTGTCCGCAGGCGTCGGTGGCTCCGTCTGTCGTGGCCCCGGTGGTGTCCGCAGGCCAGGTGCCCTCACCAGCAATCGGTTGGGCACTGGAGCAGTCATCTGATCCCTGGGCCAAGCCGATGGAAAGGGTCATAGACCATGCGCAAAGTCCGAGAAAGATTGTTGTGGAGGTGGTTTTCATCAATGATGGGGCAAAGGGTCGAACCCCATTATAGAGGGGCCGAGTGGATTCTAGGGGAACTCGCCCCTTCGCATCTCAACTCGACCCAAATCGGCCCTTGCAGACCACTGGGGCACGGATCAAACTCCACATCCCCCATGAAAGCCACCCGCTCCCAGATCCTATTCTTTGGTACCTACCTAATTCTCTTCGCGATTTGCGCAATCGGGCCCCATGAGCGCACGGTCTGGTTCGTGGAGAACCTACCCATTGTTCTGCTCGTGGGAGCCATCGCGCTCATCGGCCGCCATCACAATTTCAGCCCTCTCAGTTACGGCCTGATGTTTTTCTTGGTGGCGCTGCACACGATCGGCGGGCACTACACCTTTGAACTCGTGCCTTTTGATTGGGTGACAGACACCTTTGGCTTTGAGCGTAACCACTACGACCGGATGGCGCACTTCACCGTTGGATTCTATGCGTTTCCGATTGCCGAGATCCTACGCAGGCGAAACCTGGTCAACAGCTCCTGGCTGT
>CALEMP010000023.1 GCA_937910685.1 uncultured bacterium | reverse complement strand
TAGAAGCCGGACCCGATGGGCTCTACTTCACCGAGTTCTACCTCGACACCGGGGGCAGCGGTCCCGCCAGCATGGGCGCGCGCATCCTGCGGGTGACTCCCACGGTGCAGATTGACTGCAACGGAAATGGCATCAGCGACCCCTGCGAGGTCGCCTCGGGAACCGTGCCCGATGCCAACGGCGATGGTATCCCCGACGAGTGTGTTTGCTCCCCCCAAACCATTTGCCTCCCCCAGCCGAACAGTGCGGGTCCCGGGGCAATGCTCAGTGCTACACCCGGCTGTGACGTGGGCGCGAACAGTTTGGCCTTTGAAGTCACCGGCTTGCCCCAAAACCAGTTCGGCTACTTCCTCTGCTCACAAAATGCAGCATCGGTCGCGGTCGCCCAAGGCGTGCTCTGCCTGGGTCCGCCCATCGCCCGCTTCAACCAATTTGCCCTGAACTCGGGCACTACGGGAACGGTTCAATTCCAACCGGACCTCAACTCACCTCCGCCCCTAGCCGCATTCAACCCCGGCGACACCTGGATCTTCCAGCTCTGGTACCGGGACCAAAATCCAGGACCGACTTCGAATTTCTCCGGCGCGATCGAGATCCTGTTTCATTGATTCGGCCGATGGTGGTGGCTTTAAAACAGGTCCCGCGTCAAAGCTGAAGACTCATGAGCAATTCGCCATCCTCAATACGACCGGTGGACACAAAACCGAACTTCTCGTAGAGGGGCCGCGCTCCATTCTCCACGTCCACCACGTGCAGCAGAAGTTCCTTGGCCTCGGGCTTGGTGCGCACATGATCAATAATCAAGGCCAAGGCCTTTGACCCATGGCCTTTGCCCTGCTGCCCCTGGTCGATCATGAATCGCCAAAGATAAAACTCAGGCTTCAGAGGCTTCAAAGACATCATCACAAAACCAACCGGCTCATCCCCCGCATAGATTCCCCGGAACCAGGCATCGGGTGAAAAGTGCGCTTCGGCGATCGAGATTGCGTTGTTCGCAACGAAGCTCTCTTGATTCTCCGCCACTTTCAAGCGCAGAATTTCAATCAGGGTTTCCTTGGTCACTTCCTTCAGGCTGATTTCCATACGACCCAGCATAGCCCTGCAGCCCTTGCCCGTGCAACGAGCCCACGCTAGACTGTCTCCGCCCATGCAAGACTACCAACGCTCCTTCATCGACTTCATGCTCAAAGCCGAGGTCCTGACCTTTGGCGATTTCATCACCAAGAGCGGTCGTAAAACCCCTTACTTCGTGAACACGGGGCTCTACCGCACCGGGACCCAACTGCGACACCTCGGGCGAGCCTACGCGGACGCAATCGAGGCGGCTTTTCCCGATGGGTTCGATGTTCTCTTCGGCCCCGCCTACAAGGGCATTCCCCTCGTGGCCGCCGTGTCCATGGCCTTTGCCGAACGGGGACAGGATGTAGCTTTTTGCTTCAACCGCAAAGAAGCCAAAGACCACGGGGAAGGAGGCACATTGGTGGGTCACAAGTTGCAAGCGGATGACCGCGTGCTGATCGTGGAAGATGTCACCACTGCGGGGACTTCGATCCGCGAGACCGTGCCCTTACTGCGCGCCGCCGCCAACATTTCCCTGGCCGGCTTAATCGTATCAGTCAACCGCCAAGAACGCGGCACCACCCCGCGTACCGCCCTTGCCCAACTCGCGGACGAATTCTCCATGCCCACCCACGCCATCGTGACATTGGATGAGATTTTGGAGCACCTGGGCGAACGCCTGAGTAGCGATGACCTCGATCGTATCGCCGCTTACCGTGCGGAGTATGGGGCGGAAAGCGAGGAGAGTCCCTAGGGGAATCACCCTTGTCCATGCCCAGTCGCTGGACTCGGGGTCATGAGCTTCTCTGCCCCCACCCGACGACTGCTCCTGACCGGCTTGGCGCTGCAGCACCCCACGCGCAGCCCTGGCGGAGCTCAAGGATGAGTTTCCCATGCCAACCCACGCCATTCTGACCCTGGACGGAATCTTGGAACACATGGGCCATCAACTGAGCCCAGACCACCGCGCCCGCATTGCCAGTTATCGGGCCGAGTACGGGGCGCCCAGGACTCATTCCCCTGCCGCTGCCGATTCGCACTGGGGCTCCTGCCCCCGCATAGGGGCTACCACGATCCGCAAGCGAAAGACCACACTCGTCCGCTGGACCGCGGTTCGCTAGAGTCACTCCCATGTGTTCAATCTTTTGTCTGTTGGAATTGGTTGGAGATCCGGAGCAAGGGCGCGCCCTAGGCCTGGAGAGGTCCCAGTTGCTGCGCCACCGGGGGCCGGACTGGAGTGGGGTGTATGCGGATCAGCACGCCGTCCTGGTCCATGAGCGCCTCGCGATTGTCGGGGTTGACTCGGGGGCCCAGCCCCTGCGCAGTGCCGATGAGACACGGCTCTTGGCGGTCAATGGGGAAATCTACAATCACCAGGAGCTGCGACTGGAGCTGAAGGAGGAATATGCGTTTCAGACCCATTCCGACTGCGAAGTCATTTTGCCCCTCTGGAAGCTAGAAGGGGCCGAGCTGGTCCACAAGCTGAATGGCATCTTTGCTTTCGTCGCTTACGATTCGGAAAACGGCGACTGGCTCATTGCGCGGGATCCCATGGGAGTCATTCCCCTCTACTGGGGCCGCGATGAACAAGGTGTACTGGTGGTGGCGTCGGAAATGAAAGCTCTGCATGGGCTTTGCACCTCCATCGAAGAGTTTCCCCCGGGGCACGTTTGGGTGCGGGGCGAACCTGCGCCTCGGGCCTACTTTGCACCGGCCTGGAGAGAGTATGACCACTGCCAAGGCAAAGAGGTCGCTGCAAGCGATCTCAAGCAGGGGCTAGAGGACGCGGTTCACCGCCAACTGATGTGCGACACGCCCTATGGGGTTTTGCTTTCTGGAGGGCTGGACAGTTCCTTGGTGGCGGCGATTGCAGCCAAGTTTGCTGCCAAACGCGTCGAGAGCGGAGACCAAGACCAAGCCTGGTGGCCACGATTGCACTCCTTTGCCATTGGACTTCCGGGCTCGCCGGATTTGGTAGCGGCGCAACACGCGGCGGACTTTTTGGGAACGGTCCACCACACCTTTTGCTTCACGATCCAGGAGGGGCTCGACGCCTTGAGGGAAGTGGTGCGGCACACGGAAACCTATGACGTGACCACGATTCGGGCCTCGACACCCATGTACCTCTTGGCACGGCGCATCAAAGCCATGGGGATCAAGATGGTCCTATCTGGGGAAGGCGCGGATGAAATCTTTGGGGGTTACCTTTACTTCCACAAGGCGCCCAATGCGCGCGAGTTCCACGAGGAGAACGTGCGCAAACTGGATCAGCTGCACCTCTTCGATTGCCTGCGAGCCAACAAGTCCATGGCCGCCTGGGGCGTGGAAGCCCGAGTGCCGTTCTTGGATCTGGAATTCTTGGATTTGGCCATGTCCATCGATGCCAAGAGCAAGATGTGCGGCAATGGCCGCATCGAAAAACACATCCTGCGGGAGGCTTTCGAAGGCATGTTGCCCAAAGAAATCCTCTGGCGCCAAAAGGAACAGTTCTCCGATGGGGTGGGCTACAGCTGGATCGACTCCCTCAAGGCAGCGGCGGAAAATTCCATCAGCGATCGCCAATTCTCCGAAGCCAGCTTCCGCTTCCCAATCAATACGCCCCAGACCAAAGAGGCCTACGCCTACCGCGCCATCTTCGCCGAACTCTACCCCGGAGACGAAGCCGCCAAACTGGTCCCCGGTGGAAAAAGCGTCGCCTGCTCAACCCCCGCCGCCATCGCCTGGGACGCCTCCTTCGAAGGCCAAGCCGACCCCAGCGGCCGCGCCGTACGAGACGTGCACGACGCCGGCTATGGCGATTCAAATTCCATATCCGACACCGCGTAGATCCGAAGGTGGCGAGGCCTCACCCACGACTTGGACCACCTGCAACTCGGGTGGATCCGTATCCTTCACCGCAGCAGCAAAGTTCGAATAGAACTGCTGGCCGACGGCCTCCTGTCGATTTCAACCGGGTCCCTTAAGGCCCGGCCTTCATCCCCGCAGGATGCATCACCCCATCGGCAAATCCACGCCGCGTTCCTTGGCGCATGCGATTGCTTCGGGGTAGCCCGCGTCGGCGTGGCGCATGACGCCGGTGCCGGGGTCGTTGGTGAGGACGGCTTTGAGGGCTTCGTCGGCTTCGGGGGTTCCGTCGGCGACGGTGACTTGGCCGGAGTGCAGGGAATAGCCGATGCCTACTCCGCCGCCGTGGTGGAAGGAGACCCAGGAGGCGCCGCTGGCTACGTTGAGCATGCAGTTGAGCAGGGGCCAATCGGCCACGGCATCGGTGCCGTCCATCATGCCTTCGGTTTCCCGGTTGGGCGAAGCGACCGAACCACAGTCGAGGTGGTCGCGGCCGATGACCAGGGGTGCTTTGATGCGACCATCACGCACGGCTTCGTTGAAAGCCCGGCCTGCCTTGTCGCGCTCGGTGTAACCCAGCCAGCAAATGCGGGCGGGCAAGCCCTGGAACGCGACGCGCTCGCCGGCCAGCTTGATCCAACGGGCGAGGGCTTTGTCCTCGGGGAAGAGGTCAAGGATGATCTGGTCGGTGACGGCGATGTCGGCGGGGTCTCCTGAGAGTGCGGCCCAACGGAAGGGGCCCTTGCCTTCGCAGAAGAGAGGGCGAATGTACTTGGGGACAAAGCCTTCGAAATCAAAGGCGTTCTTGAGCCCGGCCTGTTGGGCATGACCGCGCAGGTTGTTGCCGTAGTCAAAGGTGTCGGCGCCGCGGGACTGGAGCAGGATCATTTGCTCGCAATGGCGCACCATGGTCCGGAAAGACTCGGTCTCGTATTCGTCCGGGTTGCTCTCGCGCAGGGCGACGGCGGCGTCCAGGTCCATGCCATCGGGGACATAGCCAGCGAGGGGGTCATGGGCGCTGGTTTGGTCGGTCAGGATGTCTGGAGTGATGTTGCGATCGATCAGGCGTTGCAACAGGTCGGTGGCATTGCAGAGCACGCCGATAGAGATCCCTTGGGATGCGGCCTTGAGTTCAAGGGCACGGTCAATTGCCGCGTCGATGTCCGTGATCTTTTCATCCACATAGCGCGTGCGCAAACGAAAGTCGATGCGTGCCTCGTCCACCTCGGCCACAAGGCAGGTGCCGCCGTTCATGGTGGCGGCCAAGGGTTGCGCGCCGCCCATTCCACCGAGGCCGGCGGTGACAACCAAGCGTCCGGCGAGAGTACCGCCAAAATGACGCTCACCGGAAGCAGCAAAGGTTTCGTAGGTGCCCTGCAAAATCCCCTGGGTGCCGATGTAAATCCAAGAACCAGCGGTCATCTGGCCGTACATCATCAGGCCCTGTTTCTCGAGCTCACGAAAGTGCTCCCAGTTGGCCCAGTGCCCCACGAGGTTTGAGTTCGCGATCAGGACACGGGGTGCCCTGGCGTGGGTGCGAAACACACCGACGGGTTTGCCCGATTGAACCAGCAGAGTTTCATCTGCCTCCAGTCGCTGCAGGGTGCCAACGATCGAGCGCAAACAATCCATGTTCCGCGCAGCCTTGCCTGTGCCCCCATAGACCACCAAGTCTTCGGGCGCCTCGGCCACTTCCGCATCGAGGTTGTTGAGCAACATACGCATGGCTCCCTCGGCGGCCCAGGTCTTGCAGGATTTCGTGGCGCCGCGAGGGGCCAATTGGGCTCCGGGCTTGAGGCTTGCGGGATCGAGGTAGGAACTGGCTTCGGTGCTGGTCATGGGAGGGGTCCGGCTGGGATTTCAGACCAGAGGATAGCAGGTGCCTTAAGGGCAGGGCTCCCAAGACTCTTGCTCTATTGCGGTCGGGACGCGACAATCGTAGCGTGCTCGAACTCCGTCTAGTCTGCGCCAGCCTGTGGCTCTTGGTGCTCTTGGCCGTGGTCAAGAAGTCCCCCGAAGCGTCTTCCTCAGGGAGGGCCCTAGCCATTGGCCTCTGCCTCTTGGCCATTGGGGCGGACCTTGCCCGCTGGCATGAAATGCTGCGCCAAGGGACGCGCGGCTGGCTCAAGGAAGAAGATGTGTACTCCGCCCGGGCACTTTTGAAGTTAGCGATCGGCGCTGGGCTTATGGGAGCCGGTTGGTTCTTCCTACGCCGCATCCGGCGCTGGCCAGCGGGTTGCGGCCTGCGTCGTGGAGTCCTCGGGGTTGCGGCCTGGCTTGTTTGGCTCTTGGCCTGGACCGCGTTCCTCGACGATGTTTTGCCCCGAGCCTTTGGGCACCCGGCAATGCGCTACGGCATCGAAATGGTGTGGGCGTGCCTGACTGTTCTGTTGGTCACGCGCTCCAAAACAAAGGTGGAAGATCCCTATGGCTGATACCCACGGCGCTCAACTGGCCCTCGAAGTCATCCTTTGGGGCACCCCCGCCGCCCTTGCGGGGCGAGCCGCGTGCCGTGCGGTTCCTCGCACGAAGCTTGCCTGGTGCTTGGTATCCAGCGCAGCCGCCGTGATCACCCTGGACAAGGCCTTTGACCTGCAAGGGCCTGGCATGAGTTTCGCCCGGGCCCTAGCAAGAGCAGTGGATCCCGAGAGCACCAGCAGCGGATCCCATCAGGGAACGCGCATGGTGTTGCTGGGAGCCGCGGGGTTGGCGGGATTCATCGGGATCTTTTTGCTCGCGCGGCTCGATCGCCGCATGGATGGCCCCAAGCGCCTCGCAATTTCGGGACTGGGAATGATCCTGGCTTTGCTCGCCGTACGCCTGATGCGCGGCGGCGAAGAGTTACTGCACAATCCCCTTTGGGCTTGGATATGTGAACTCCTCGCCTGGGGCACCACCATGGCGGGAATTCTCTGGGGGCTACGAAGAGGCCCCGGGGAACAGATCGAAATCGACGAAGAAGATTTGCTCCCACGCTGAATTTTCGGGGCTCAAGAGCGAGCGTGGCGGGGTCTGTATGTTGATTGGGGGAGGCTGCTCACTCGCCCGATGGAAGCCCATCACTTATTCCAGGAAGAACCCCAGTCCTCTTACCTAGAAGAACCCTAGTCCTCTTCGATAGAAAACGTCAGGGGGAACGCATTCGCCCGGGCTTGAGCAGTTGCTCGCCGCACTTTGCGTTCAGCCACCGTCAGGGGATAGAGCCCAACGACGCCCGCGCCTTTTTGGTGCACCTCGAGCATGACTTCTTGCGCACGCCCAGCGGGCAAGCGGAAGATGCTGGTCATGACTCCCACAACGAACTCCATGGTCGTGCGGGGATCGTCGTGGCAGACCACTCGGGTCAAGGGCGCGACTCGCTGACGGACTTCAGGCTCGAGAACGGTTGTCGTGCCTGGATTCGTCGAGACGGAAGGGACCTTGAGAGGTTCGAACATGCCTTGACGATAGCATTATTCACGCAAAACGTGTTGTGCCGAGGATGGGAAAACCCTCCCCAAGGTCCTCAAGACCGTGCAGTGAGCAAAAGGGCGCTGGGATCTTGCTCCAAGCGCCACGGTCCCAGCAAGGTGACCTTGCTCAAGGCTTGTTCGAGGTGCCCGAGGTAAGCATCGCGGGTCACAAGAGTTCCCCCCAAGGACATCAGGTGCGAGTTTTCCACTTGTCCGTCAATTAAAGTGAATCCCTGAAGTCGGAGCCAGGCGCAGAGCACGCCGAAAGCCACCTTGGAAGCATCGCTCTGGTCAGAGAACATGGACTCACCAAAGAATGCCGTCCCCAAGGACAAGCCATAGACCCCGCCGATCAAATCATTTCCATGCCAAACTTCACAGGAATGGACGAGACCTTCCGCGGCCAAGTGACCATAAGTCGCGGCAATCTCCTCGGTAATCCAAGTTCCGTCCCGATCGGGTCCGCGCGCATCGCGGCAGGCGGCAATCACACGGGGCGTCGCCTCATCCAGAGAAACCCTCCAACCACCCCGGCGCAAGGAGCGGCGGGTACTGGCAGATATCCGGGGTGCCCGATCCTCGAAAACCAACCGCTCGTGGGGACACCACCAGGCCAACTGATCATCCACGGGCCAGGGGAAAAAGCCCCGCGAGTAGGCCAGCAAGACCCATTCCGCATTCATCTCCCCATCCATCCAAACCTCGGCTGGTTCATCAACGCCCAGAAGGCGCGGGAAAGGAGTGTCAATCACCGGGGTAGGGTATCCGAGAACCCCGGTGAAGTGGCGCTCCAGACACAAGTTGGCCCCCTCGCCTTGCGGGCCGCAGGGTATCCTTCAAGGATCTCTCCCCTGACCCCATAACCACGACCATGCTGACACCTCTCTTTCTGATGCTCGCCCTGCAAGGCGGCCTGCCCGCACCCCAGGGCGACGCGCACCTCGTTCGTATTGACGGCAACCTGCGCACCCTCGCCAAACTGCAACGGCTTGGGGTGGACCTGGTCGAGCGCAACCTCCCCATGGGCCGCTTTGATCTTGTGGCGGACGATGGTCAGTTGGCGTTTCTCAAGGGGCAGGGTCTTGAGACCACGATTCTGATCGAGGACATCGCCGGGTATTACGCCCAGCGCCTGGCCACCGGTTCGACACCACCCGCTGGCACGGGCCTCGGCAGCTGGCTGCAGCCGGCCTTTGGTCAGGGAAGCATGGGCGGGTACTACACCTTCGACGAGGTCGCTTCGGTGCTGGACCAGATTTCAACGGCCTATCCCCAGTTCGTAACCCCCAAGTTTTCGGTGGGTCAGACCATCGAGGGCCGCAACCTCTGGGCAGTCAAAATTTCCGATCAACCCGGTGTGGACGAGAACGAGCCCGAAGTGCGCTTCGATGCCATGCACCACGCACGCGAGCCCGAGTCCATGCAGACCGCCCTTTGGTATCTGCTTTGGTTGTGCGAGAGCCATGGCACTGACCCTCTTGCAACCTATCTGGTCAACCGCCGCGAGACCTGGATCCTGCCGGTGATCAATCCCGATGGCTACGTCTACAACCAATCGATCGCCCCAGGGGGCGGTGGAATGTGGCGCAAGAACCGGCGTGACAACGGCGACGGCTCCATGGGAGTCGACCTCAACCGGAACTATCCCTACGAGTGGTTCTATGACGACTCGGGATCTTCCTCCAATACCAGCAGCGAGATTTACCGCGGTACCGCCGCAAGCAGTGAACCAGAGGTCACGGGCATGGTGGCATTCATGGCCAGCCGTGATTTCAAGACCGCGCTCTCTCTGCACACCTACTCAAACCTGTGGCTCGCACCCTGGGGCTACGATCAGCTCTATCCGGCAAACTGGACCGCCTATGACGAGATTGGATCCCTGGCCACCGAATTCAACGGTTACCCCCATGACCCGGCGTCGCTCCTGTTGTACGCCGCAAACGGTGTCACTTTTGACCAGGATCATGGCACCCACGGGACCATGGCTTGGACGCCCGAGATCGGAAACTCCTCGGATGGTTTTTGGCCCCCCACCGATCGCATCGAACCCTTGGCGGAGGAAAACCGCTTGGCGCTGGCGCGCACAGCCTTGGCAGCAGGTGCATGGCTTCGACTCGCATCCCACAACTTGATGGACGCGGGTGATGGAGACGGGATCTTCGAAGGCGGCGAGAGTGTGCTGTTCGATTTGGTCCTGCGCAATTCAGGCCTAGCCCCCACCGGACCGGTGACCGTCACCTTGACCAGCCTAAGTCCCTGGGCCGTGGTCACCACAGGCCCCGGCGGCGCGGCGGATGTGAGCTCTTTCACCGACCTGCACCAAACCCAGATGCTGGATCTCTTGCCCGGCGTTCCTCCGGGAACGCTGATCGAGTATTCCCTAGAGTTCACTTGGGATGGACACACATTCAGCAACCCCGATGCATTCTTGGCGGGAGCCGGGGCTCCCTTGGCGGTCTTCGATTTTGAAGGAGCCTCAGATCAAGGCTGGGCTCTGTCCGCACCCAACGATGCATCCACCGGCACCTGGGAGCGAGGCGATCCCAACGGAACAGCGGCCCAACCGGAAGACGATCACACAGCCGGAGGCAACACCTGCTGGTTCACTGGCCAGGGCGCTCCGGGAGGTTCCCTTGGGGCCAATGATGTGGACGGTGGTACGACGACTTTGTCCTCCCCCGCCTTCAACCTCAGCGGCCAAACCGCCGTCGAATTGAACTTTTGGCTCTGGTACTCCAACAGCACCGGCGGTTCCCCTGACCAAGACGTGTTTCTGATCGAAGGCTCGGACGATGGCGGCAGCACTTGGACCAACCTGGCCACCGTTGGTCCCACCGGCGCGAACGGCGGCTGGAACCAACACTCCATTCCTCTGGAATCGCACCTGGCCATGACCAACAACGTGCGCCTACGTTTCAAGGCCTCGGACACGGGCAGCGGGTCCATCGTCGAAGCTGCTCTCGATGACTTGAGTCTTGTGCCAAGTGATCCAGGCGGGCTCGGACTGCGCTCCTGCTCTCCCGCCGTGATCAACTCCACGGGTGCACCCGCGATTTTGTACGCCACGGGCAGTGCAACGGTTTCCGACCAGGACCTGCAACTGGCAACCATCCAGTTGCCCAATCAACAGTTTGGCTACTACCTATGTTCCCAGACCACGGCCAATGTTCCAGGCCCCGGAGGCAGCATGGGAGTGTTGTGCCTCGGAGGTCAAATTGGACGCTTCACGGGCCAAGTGGCTAGCACCGGCGCAGCAGGTCACATCGCAATCTTGGTGGATATCCTCCAACTACCCGTTGGCTCCGGCACCTCGGTCCAACCCGGCGACAGCTGGACCTTCCAACTCTGGTACCGCGATGCCACGCCAACCCCCACATCGAACTTCTCCGACGCGCTGACCATTGGCTTTCAGTAGCCCACCGAGAGGCACTCGATTGGCGGCCTATGTTTCCATAGGGACCGCGCCGGATGGTTCTCAGGGCATCTCGCGCAGATACAAATTGCGGAACCAAGCATAGGCATCCCCATCCACGGATCCAGGCGCGTGGCGCTGGAGGCCGATGAAGCCGGTGGCGGCGCGCTCAGCGAAGGGCGGACCCTGCATGGGTTTTAGCTCCTCGGTGTTCACGTCGTAGAGGATGGTTCCGTTCAGGACCGTGATCATGCGCGGGCCCTTGAGAGTCACCACCATCGTGTTCCAATCGCCATTCGGACGCAGGGAGTTTTTCTTGGCAGGAGCCAAAGATCCATAGATCGAACCGCTGAATTGCCAGGGCTTGAGCTCGGACTTGGTGTCCTCTTCCCAGTGGTGGTCATCGAGAATCTGCACCTCGCGGCCACTGTAGGCGGGATTGCCGGAGTTCCTGTCAGCGCGCAAGAAGAGACCGCTGTTGGCCCCGCGGGCAATCTTGAAGTCGAGACGCAGCTGGAAGTTCTTGTGGTCTTTAGCGGTGAATAGATGCGGCGATGAGCCATCCACCAAGAACGCAAGAACCCCTTCGCGGACTTCATAGCCACTGCCCTCACCCGCACCTTGCCAGCCGGTGAGATCCTTGCCATTGAACAGACTCTCCCAGCCCGCCCGCGCGCCCGCGGCGGTCAAGCGCATGCCGCCGGCCTTGTCCTGGGACCAATACTCGCCACTGCCTGCGGGCAGAGGCTTGAGTTGAATGTTGCGGAAAGCTGCGCGCGCCCCTTCCACTGCGTTGCCCCCACCATGAACCTGCAATCCGATCAAGCCTTCGCTGGCCAGGGGCCGCGTTCCATCGGGCAAACGATAGTCCGTGGTCTTGGTTCCATTCACCCACATTTCAAGGTGCATGGGGTTACCCGCCACGCGCACGCGTACCTGGTTCCAAGCTTCCTGGTTCCAATGACTTTCTCCCTCTGGGTTGTGCAGGAAGTAACCCCCTGAATAAAGCGCTCCGGTCTCGCCGCCTGGACGGTTGTCCAAAGTAAACTGCATCCCATCTTGGTCGGGACGCATGCGCACGAACACTCCGGAATCAAAGGGATAGTCCACCCACGCGTCGAAACTCATTTCAAAGTCCGACCAGGTGGTCTCGGTGTAGATCAGGCCACCCGCACGACCCGGGCCCTCACGGCCGGTGATGGCACCGTCTTCCACCCCCCAAACCGCCTTGCCGTCGTAACGGCCACCGGTGGTAGTCCAGCCAGCGAGGGTCTCGCCGTCGAAAAGAGAATGCCAGCCATCAGGGGAGACGGGGGCAGGAAGCAAGAGAGAGGCAACAAGGGCACTGATCAGCAAATAGGGCATAGGTGAGATCATCTCAAGAGAAGCCCCAAGCTGCAACCCTCACGATGGGCTGCTTGCGGATAGAATCACGAGCTCCTCCACCCCCATCAACCATGAACTTAAAAAGCCCCTCACGTCGCCTCGTCCTCTCTAGCGGAGCCGCCGGCGCCCTCGCAATCAACAGTGGCCTCGCAAGCCAAGACGCAAAGTTCCCAATCCCTAGCGCCCCCAAAAAGAGCCCCAAGGCTGAAGGCGAGCGCATTCGCGTGGGCCTCATCGGCTGTGGCGGCATGGGCAGCGGGCACTTGGGCTCGATGATGGGCCAGCGTGAAGCAAACAAAGAGGCCTTTGATGTGGTCGCGGTTTGCGATGTGAACCAAATCCGCTTGGACCAGGCCCAGAAGACCGCCACCGAACGTCAAGAGGGAGTCACCGTCGTGGCCTATGAGGACCACCGTGACCTCTTGGCACAAAAGGACATCGACTGCGTGTTGATCGCCTCGCCGGAACACTGGCATGCAACCATGGCGGTGGACGCCATCGCTGCGGGCAAAGATGTCTACTGCGAAAAGCCCATGACCCTCTCGATTGAAGAGGCCCTTTGGATGCGCGACACCATGGACGCCAACCCGCACATGCGCTTGCAGGTGGGCACGCAATACATGATGTACGAGAAGTACCAAGTCGCGCGCAAGTGGGTTAGCGAAGGCCGCATCGGGCAGCCGACCCTTTCCCAAACCAGCTACTGCCGCAACTCCAAGAATGGCGAGTGGCTCTATGGCATCGACCCCAAGGTCAAGCCGGGTGAAACCCTGAACTGGGAACGCTGGTGTGGCCCGAATGGTTTGGCTGAATTTGACACAGAGGTCTACCACCGCTGGCGTCGCTACCGCCACTGGTCCACGGGAATCATCGGCGACCTGCTCGTTCACATGATGACGCCCCTCATGTACTCCCTAGATCGCGGCTGGCCCGTACGCGTTTCCGCTTCCGGCGGGCACTACTCGGATAAGGCCATGGAGAACCACGACCAGGTCATGCTGACGGTGGAGTTCGAGAAAGAACACACCATGATCGTGGCGGGATCCACCTGCAACGAACAAGGCCTTGAGGTCCTGATCCGAGGCCATGAAGCAAACCTGTACCTGGGTTCCAATGACTGCGAGCTGCGCCCGGAGCGCATTTTCGCGGACGATGTGGATCCCGAGCGTCACGAATGTGCGCGGATTTCACCCCAGGAAGCTCTGCGCTTGAACTGGCTGAAGTGTGTACGCACCCGCGAAGAGAACATCAGCCAGGTGGAACTTGCCGCCCAGGTGATGATCGTCGTGGACCTCGCCACGCGCTCCATGTGGACCGGCAGTGCTTGGGGCTTTGATCCGGCCACGGGAAAAGCCAAGGCCCTCTAGGACCCTAACCCGTTCCTGTTTGACCATGCCCCTACGCCTCGCTTGTCAGGCCATGGGGACCCGCTTCGAGCTGGTCCTCGCGGGGCAAAGTGAAGACCAACTGCGCGCTGTAGGCGAGTTGGCCCTGGAAGAAATCCAGATCGCCCACGGGCGCTGGAACGCGTTTGCCAACGACTCGGTCCTCAGCCACCTGGCCCGTTGCGCTGGCGGACCGCCAGTAACATTGGATCCAGAGACTTTTGATTTGCTGCAAACCTGTGTTCGAGTCGCAAAGCAAAGTCGCGGATTCTTCAACCCACTGCTCGGGCCGCTGCTGCACAAGCTCGGCCTTCGGGATGAGACCAAGCTGGATCCCGCAGAAGACCTGGGCACTTTGCTTGATGTCAGAGGGCTCGTTCTAGATCCCAAGGGTCACAGCGCACAACTGACCCGGCCCGGCATGCAGCTTGACCTAGGTGCCATTGCCAAGGGCGCGGCTTTGGATTTGGCCGCAAGGGTTCTGGTGGATGAGGGCGTAACCTGCGCCCTCTTGCACGGGGGAACCTCAACCGCCCTGGCCCTCGACCCGCCCCCCGGCAAGGACGCTTGGCAAGTGGTCATTGGGCCGGAAAAGCACGCGCCCCGGGCGCACCTGGCCCACTCCGCTCTGAGCGTGTCCGCCGCCAACTCCCGCCGGGGCAGCTTGCCCCGGGGCGATCACAGTCATATTCTCGACCCTCACCGATCCAGGGGTACACGGCACCTCCAGGCCGCTGCGGTGGTGGCCCCCAGCGCCGCAACCGCGGACGCCTGGAGCACTGCCCTGGTGGCCGGCTGCCTCCCGAGTGACCCACCCCAAGGCCTCGGCCTCTTGACCCAAACAACCTCTGATTCCTGGCTGCTTGCCCCCGGGCGGCCCTCTTGTTTTCACATTGAACCATGCACGACAACCACTCCTCCCCTGACCGCCGCACCGTTCTGATGGCCGGTGCCGGCGGCGCTGCAACCCAGATTCTGCCGGACTTTCTCGCCGCGAGACCCCACCTGGGCGCTGACCTACGCGTGGGACTCGTGGGCGTTGGCCGCCAAGGCCGAGCCATACTGGCGGAGCTCGGCAAGTTCGACGAAGTCACCCTGGTGGCCTACTGTGACACGGACGAACGCCGACTGGGGTCCGCCGCCCGCCGCGCCAAGGGGGCAAAAGGCTATGCAACCCAAGACGCCATGCTGGCTGCGCACCCAAACCTGGATGCATTACTGATTGCCACCCCCACTCACCTGCACCGGGCCCCCTGTGAAGGTGGCTTAGCCGCAGCAAAGCACATCTACTGCGAATCCCCCCTCGCCCACTCCATCGAGGACTGCCGCGCCATCACGGCTGCGGCCGCAAGCGCGGGCAAGGTCTTTCAAACGGGCTACCAAGGTCGCGCGAACCCGGTCTACAAGCTAGCGCGCTCCTTCGTGCGCTCAGGCGCGATCCGCGATGTGCTGAGCATGTCCGCCCAAAGCAACCAGAAGAACTCCTGGCGCACCCCCGCATCGGACCCTGTCCGGGATAAGGCCCTCAATTGGCGACTCGATCCCGAGGTGACCTTGGGCCTTGCGGGAGAGCTCGGCGCCCAGCAATTCGATGTTCTGCACTGGTTCACCAGCAAGTACCCCGTGCGTGTGGAAGCATCGGGCGGAATCTTGGCTTGGCACGATGGACGCGAGGTGGCGGACACGGTTCAGGCGCGACTGACCTACAAAGATGGGTCGCAACTCTCCTGGAACGCAACCCTAGGCAACACCTACAACGGCACACAAGAGATTCTCATGGGCACCATGGGAACCGTGCGCCTGGCATGGTCCCATGGCTGGTTGTTCAAGGAGTCCGATGCCCCCACTCAAGGGTGGGAGGTCTACGCCAACCGCCAGCAGTTTCACAACGACGAGGGCATCACCCTGATCGCCGACGCCACCAAATTGGCATCACAGGGCAAGCTCAAGAAAGGCGTCGGGCTACCTCACCCGGGGCTGTACTACGGACTAGAAACATTCTTCCAGAGCATCACCCAGGAAAAGGACGTGGTCTGCTCGGCCGAAGAGGGCCTACGGGCCACAGCCATTGCCATCAAAGTGCAAACCGCACTGACCACGGGCCAAGCCCAAGACATCTCCGAAGCTGACCTCGCCTCCAAGTGAATCCATGGACTCTCTCCTCTTAAGAAAAATGCCCCTGGGGCTGCGCATATCCCTCTCCGCCTTGATCCTCGTCCTGCTGGGTGGCTATGCCGCCTCGGGATTGCACATGGCCGAGCACCATGGGCCGCGGGATGGCCAGGAAGGCCTGACCGGGGATGACATCACCGGGGTTTACCACGGGGTGCAAAGCCCCTCGCCCCTGCGCTCCGCTTTAGAGGCCGGACACCCAGATGATTTGGAAGGAGCGGTCCAGGTTCCCGCTGCAGAACGGGAAGCACTCTTGGCCTGGCTCAATTCAGGCCGCGTGATCGAGGACTGGGACAATTTCGACTTGGGCGAAATGGTGCCCGCCGACTTGCTCGATGCCAACTGCATGGCCTGTCACGGGCGCGGTGCCACCAATCCCATCGAGCCTCCCCTTGAGTACCTCGACGATATACGCGTGTTGGCTTTCGACAACAACGTCTCCCCCACCGATGAAGCGATCCTGTTGGCATCCACCCACGCCCACGCCCTGTCGCTCTTCGTGATCGCCTTGGCTGCGGTGTTGTTGCTCTGCCTGACGCGCTTCCGACGTTCATGGGTCAGC
Source organism: uncultured bacterium (assembly GCA_937910685.1). Lineage (GTDB taxonomy): Bacteria > Planctomycetota > UBA1135 > UBA1135. Next base: position 13,063 of record CALEMP010000023.1, on the reverse strand, counting down.
GCAGTCAGCCTGGCAATCAGCGTAGGGCTCCTACTGGACCTCGTGTCTTGGTGGCTTGCGCGAGACTCGGCCATTTGGGTCAACGGCATCCTTCTGGGAGGCACGGCCCACGCGCTGGGCATTGGCCTCGCGGGGGTTATGGTGCTGGCAGACCTTTGGTTGCCAGCGAATGACAAGGACTAGTGGCTCAAACTGCCCACTGCTTTTTCCACCGCCGCAACCAACGCGCCAGAGGCAAGCAGATCTTCGGCCGCATCCAAGTCGGGCTTCAGGTATCGATCATCCTTGAGGGCCTTAACCTTGGTGCGCAACAACGCGGCACCGGCTTCAACACCCTTGCCGGCTTTGATCTCCGAGCGGAACTCACGGGCCTGTACCGCGCAGACCCATTCGATGGCCAGCACCCGCTGGGTGTTGTCCAAAATCGTGCGGGCTTTGCGGCCGGCGGTGACGCCCATGGACACATGGTCTTCCTGATTAGCGCTGGTGGGCACGCTGTCCACGCTGGCGGGGTGAGCGTAAACTTTGTTCTCACTGGCAAGCGCAGCAGCGGCGTACTGGGCGATCATTAGGCCCGAGTGCAAACCCGGGTTAGGGGTCAGGAACGCGGGCAAACCGGACAAATCAGGATTGACCATCTGCTCGATGCGGCGCTCGCTAACGTTAGCCAGGGTGCAAACGGAAAGGCCTAGGTAGTCCAAGATCATCGACAGGGGCTGGCCATGGAAGAGCCCCGCGCTAAAGACCTCTTTGGTCACGGGATCCACAATCGGGTTGTCGGTCACAGCGCCGAGCTCGCCACTTAGCACGTCCACAACATGTTGCAAGGCGGTCTTGACCGCCCCGTGAATCTGGGGCACACAACGCAAACTGTAGGGGTCTTGCACCCGGTCACAATCGTCGTGGCTCTTGACCACTTGACTACCCTTCAACATGCGGCGCACATTGGCGGCTGTTCGATCCTGCCCTTCGTTTTGCTTGAGCTCTGCCAGGCGCTTGCCAAAGGGTCGTGGAGATCCCATCAGGGCCTCCAAGCTTGTGGCAGCGATGATATCCGCCGCCCGGGAGAGGTTCATGGCGCGGGTCACCTGGCAAACCGCCAAGGACTTCATCACTTCAGTTCCATTGATCAAGGCCAAGCCTTCCTTGGCTTCCAAGACCAACGGCTCCAAGCCTAATTTACGCAAGCCGGCCCGCGCGCCCATGCGTTTGCCTTCCAAGTACACATGCCCATGACCCATCCAGGCGGCAGCCATGTGGGACAGGGGCGCGAGATCCCCGCTGGCTCCAACCGATCCCTGTTGGGGAATTGCCGGAATCAAATCGCTGTTGAAGAACTCCACCAACCGTCGAACTAAACTGGGGCGCACACCGCTGACTCCACGCAATACCGAAGCGATCCGCAGCAGCACCACAAGGCGCGCCTCATGCAAGGGCATGTCGGGACCCGAACCCACGCAATGGGAGAGCACTAGGTTGCGTTGCAAATCGTGCAGGTCCTTGGGGGACACCGCGATATTTTTGAGCTTGCCAAAGCCCGTGGTTAAGCCATAAACCACTTCACCGCGACCCACCGCGTCCTCCACCATCTGGCGCGAGGGCTTGAGTTGAGCATAGGTTTTCGCGGACACGCGCAACTTGAGACGGTGTCCCTCGGCCACCGGGGACAATTGCGCAAGGGTAAGGGGCTTTTCGCCAAGAGTCAGATTCTTCACAAGGAAGAGTCTAGCGTTCTTCTCGCTCTAAGGGAGGAGGCCCCGTGCGCCGATCGTCCTGGGACTTGGATGGGGCCGGCTGACTCGCGATAGCGGGCAAGGGCAGGGATATTTGCGCGGCCTCATCGGCCTTGATCTGGATCTGACTGCCCTGCATGAGCCGTTCCCCCCGGTAGCGCACATTCATGGCCCAAAGGCCCGAGGGCAAGCCCTCGATGCTGTGCTCGTCGCCGGGACGCACCACGATTCGGTCCCGGGGAGCTCCCTGCACCTGGACATCCATCTCAAAACTACGCAGATGGGGTGGCAAATCCAGGGCCAAACTCCCCGGTTCCAGGTTGGGCTTGCTGAGTTCCAGCACGATGTCTTCGGCACCGCCTTTCACAATTTTTTGGGCCACAAGAGAACCATCGTAACTCTCGCCGCGCAGATACCAGCGCTCGGAAATCCGCGGGTAGACACTGAGCACAAACTGCCCGCGGCTGTTGCTGCGAACCTCTTGGTGGCCAGCATGCACATGGGAGAAAATTGCCTGTTGATGATAGGTGGGTGAACGCCCGAGTGCTTTGGTTGTGGCCACGGAGGGATCAGGCGCGTCCAAGGTCACCAGCGCCCCGGGTACTGGTTGGCCGTCAAGCATCACCTTGCCGCGAATCACCGGGCCAGGTCGCATGTGCAGAGTGATGGCATTCAGACGCTTATGTACCAGCTTAATGTTGACCTGGGAGGGCACCGCCACAGCGCCACTATGGAATGGAACCAGGGTGATGGTGTCCGGGGGCAGGTTTTCAATGCGCACCCGCCCTCCGGGCAACACGGATACCGGGCTGTACTCTTCCCAGGGAAACTGGCGCTGGGAGCCCGCCACGCCGCCGGCAGGAAAGAGGTGCACCTGCACGGGCTCTTGGGCGCCAAGGGACTCGGCGATCATCACATCGAGAGTCGCCCCCTGCTTGAGCCTGAAAATCAAACGTTCCTCGTCCACTACCGAGCGGCGACCGATCGCCAGAATCTCCCGATGGGTGGCGCGTCCTGGCGCCCGGGCCAAGGCCAGAATGCGCTTACCTGGTGCGACCCGAGGCAACATGAAGCGCCCATCCACATCACTGATGCACCGATTCCCATCCACCGAGACTTCGGCCGCAGAAATACCCTCGCCAAACAAGTCAGTGACGCGCCCATTCACCAGGGCGGTCCCGCCCCAAGAAATCGAGAGTTTTGCTTCGGCGAGGTTACGCAGGATCACCTCCCTCTCGGCCACCAAGCCGCCGATGGTCGAAACATGTACCACCGCAAGTCCGGGCCAAAGATCACTGGCACCAAAGCGCCCGGACGCGTCGGTATCGATCTCGCGCCCCTTGTTCGTTCCGTGCTGAAATGAAATCTTGCCCACCGTGGGGCGGCCGCCCGCATCCTGCAGCTGACCGCTGAATCGCGACCGGGCTCCCGAGCGCGGTGTGGGGAGGCTCTCATCAAGGGGCAAGCTCCCGTCGATCAGCTGGGTCAACTCCACCAGCAATGGATGGGGCAAAAGGGTGGCCCCCTGCGGCGCCGCAATCCGCTCCTGCACGTCCGAGTCACCCTGGGGCATCTGGGGGACCTCTTCCACGGGCCCGTGGGACCCGCCCTCCAGAATCGGAATGCTGCGTTCGGGCTCGCCGCCCAACAGGAACCACAGACCTCCCGCCAGGAGGGACATCAGGACCAAAAGCAGAATGAGGGGACGGGGCATGGGACGGGGTGCATGGTAACCCCTGGGCGCTTCGCCGTTCAGCAGTACACGCCCCACAGGAACAAGTTGCACCAGTGACGCCTAAAGCTCAATCTAGGGGCATGTATTTCCGGGCAAAGGTGTGGACCAGAATCATTGTCCTTGGGACGATCGGCGGGGCATTCTCTTCGTGCGGATCGGAAAATCCGCCAGAAGAGGTCAGCGTGGTCATGGACGGGCCCTCGGGGCAGCCTCAGGGCCAGCCCGAGCCCCCTTGGCCGCGAGGCCTCTCCGCCCGCTTCGAGTTGACCATGCCCGGCCGAACCGAAGGGGTGATCATCGCCGATGGGGACCAGGACGGAGAGCTCGAAATCCTCGCCACCTGCCGAGCTGGCAGCGGGGGAGGTGCGGCGCTGCGCTCTTTTGGGGCGAATCTAGAAATTGAGGTCACGGTTTCCGTGCCGGATTGGCCCCTTGCTCCGGTGGCCATGGGAAGCTCGGCCGGGGGAAACTTTGCGCCCATTGCGGTGGCTTCGCGCAGCAGTCAAGAGGTCTTGATCTTTGATCTCACGAGGCCCGCTGGAGAACAACTCATCCAGCGCATGAAACTCAGCGGCCGCCCACTCGCCATGGCCGCGGGACCTTATCTGTTCCAAAGCCCCGCCAACCCCGCCAGCCACATGGCCACCCTAGCCATAGCAACCCGCACGGGAGACTTGCTTGTGTTCCCGGTCAAGAACGATCCAAGCGCGCCCCTTGAAGCGCCTCTCACTGTGCCCTTGCAGGAAACTCTTACGAGCTTCTTGGCCTTGGAAGCCTCCATGGTATTGGTCGGCTCCATGGGCGCCGGCGCTGAGGGTGGTGATTCCCTGCGTCGCTACATGGTCAGCGGACCCAACACTTTGGCCCCCGGCGAGCCGGAGACCCTCGCGGGCATTCCCCGGGACTGGCTGTTGACCCCGGCGGCCGAACTGCTGGCCGGTGGAGACCAGAACATCTGGAATCACAATGGTTCCACATGGAATGATCTGTTCGAGGCCGGCCGTGCCCCCCTGCGATTGTTGGGACTTGGGGGAGAGCGCTTCGCCAGTGTCTCGGGGGATCTAAGCGTGAGGGTCTTTGGCATGCAGGGCCTGGAGCAGGCTTTCTACGGAGGCCAAGACACCTGGGACATAGCGGGGGGTGACCTCGATGGGGACGGCTTGACCGATTTGGTATTGGCGAATCGCGGGGCCGAGAGGGTCAGCGTTTTGTTTTCCAGCGCCCAGGGTTCTTGGCGAAGGCCGCGGTCCTTGCCCACGGGAATCGCACCTCTGGTCCTGGTTGCGGCGGATTTCAGCGGTTCCGGACAGTCGGATCTGTTGACCGTGGATGCCAGCACGGATGGCCTGAGCTTCTTCCGCAATCAAGATGGTGATTTTATTCCCATGGAGCAACCCTCACCCGGACGCGGGATCACCGCAGGAATAGCCTCGGACTTCAACGGGGATGGGGCCCTGGATTTGGTCACCCGAGCAACGGGAGAAGTGCGCGTGCAGACCGGGAATGGTGAAGGAAAGCTGTCCAGCCCCGTTTCGATTTCAGTCCCTGGGACAGGCCCCCTCCTGGCAGGAGCCGGGAATCTGTTGGCCGCGGGGTCCGCTGGTTTGTATCTGCTGGCCCCGGGCGAGGAGCCCCAACTCACGCCCCTCGCGGATCCCTGCACGGCCTTGACGAACTTGGACGACGGGCGAATCCTGGTGGGCGTTGCAGGAGCGCGCACGGGCCTCGTGGTGCTCAATGGTGCCTTGCAAGAGGAAACATTCCTCGCCCTTCCCGGAAAAGTACTCGGCGTTGCTGCGTCCCAATTAGACCCCAGTGGTCCAGTTCAAATCCTCGCATTGCTGCAAGGGGCACGGGACAATTCCCCCGGCAAATTGGTGCGCCTAATGCCCGACCCAAGTGGCACCTACGCCATGGCCCAAGAGCAAGCGGTTGGCCTTCGACCCCACGCCCTGGCCCTTGGAGATATGAATGGAGACGGACGCCAGGAAGTAGTGATCAGCGCCCAGAACTCACACCATGTGAACCTGTTCAGTTGGAACCAGGAAGGTACCTTGACGAGGCTGCCAGATCTGGGAGCGGGGCGTGGCCCATTGGATGTGACCTTCATCCCGAGTCCTGACGGAACAACAGACGCGACCCTGGTCATCGGCTGTAATTTCTCCAACGAGATTTTGCTGATCAGAAACTGATCTCGATTTCCGGAACGCATCCGGCCGGATCTTACGGTTGCAGCCGTCCCAACATTTCCACTAGGCCCGCGGCCAAACGCAGGGATGCACCTGAATTCAAGCTACCCGGCGTGCGGTATCCGTAGGGTCCGGCATAGTGTTCGCGAGTGTTCAACAAGACTGCGCTGAACAGGGCGCGCACCTCAGCAAGAGGCATCCCACCGGCCCTCGCCAACTGGGGATCGTGCAAGCGCGCCAACCCAATGATCAAGTTCTGGGGCAAGCCCCCCACCGTGCCGTCCTGCACCTGAGGTTTGGGGTCGAAACCGATCACCGTCACATCCGACCAGACGCCGCCGTCCAGTTGCTCGCCCTGAAAGTGCGCGCGCGCCGCCACACGCAGCACAGGTGCGACGCGCTGAAGCAGATCCGGATCCAACTCCGCCGCATCCCCCATCAAGTCCCAGCAACGCACCTGATCGGCGGCCACATTTCCGCCCCGGGCTAAGCACTCGTGCCATACGGGCAAAAAGTACTCAACGCCGCTGCGGGTGATGCGTGAAAAGAGCAGGTCGTCGGGGAAAGCGCGCCAGAGATCCAAGCCTCGCGCCCCATAGTGCCCAAACAGGTCATCAAAGCCCGGGTCAATGTGCTGCCAGTCCCCGGCCCAGGTGTGAGCGTAGAGGAATTCCGCCAAGCAATCCTCCAGCACCCCGCGCGCTGCCTGATTGCCCGTGCGCCGTGACCATGAGGCGAAACCTGCGGCCAAGTCGAGCTTGCGCAACTCGCTTGCGCCGGGATGGGCTTCTCCGCTGGAGGGGGTGAATTTTGCGGCGAGAGACCCATCGGGCTGGGGTGCGCTGACCAACAGGGTGGCCATGGCCCGTTCCAAAACCTCCGCCGCCAACTTGCGCTGGTCAGGCCGCGCATGGAGTTCTCCGTCGGCCACCGCACTGAAGAAGGCCAACTGCCGGGAAACCTCCAAGGGCCCGTCGGAATAACGCTCCGCACCGTCTCGGTCCCAAAATACCTTGCGCGGCAGACCTGTCTTTGGATGGCTGGCCAAGTGCAAGAGATCGTCCATCAGGCCCTCGGCCTGGGAATGCCAAGCCGGGTCAAACTGGGCCGCCCCCAAGAGCACTTCCGCATAGACGTGATACCAACCGGGCATGTTGTTCAAGGGCGCGCCGGTATCCACATTCCAAGTACGCGCAGCGAAATGGGTGCCGCCGGAAGGGTCTGCCCCGAGGGTCGTCCACCAGCCCAGAATCTTTGAGAGCTCCGCACGAATGAGCTTGGCCAGAGTGGCTTGGTCCGGCGCGGGAAGCGGGACATCCACTGCGAGCCCGCTCCACTCCACCGAGGCCACCGGCAACACCAGAGTCAAGCGCGGCTCAAGGGGCACGCCCGTGGCTGCCGCGTCCGCGCCCACTGCCCAAGAAAAGTCTCCCTGGACCTCGCGCCTAAATTCTCGCCCTGAACTGTCGCGCACGATCACGGTCGCAGGTTCCGAAACCCGTCCGCGCACCACGATGCCGTCCACAAGAGATCCAAAGGCCGCGATTGGTTGTTCGAGGCCTGCCTCGGTCACACGCCAAAAAGGTGCGCTCGGTTGGCCCTCCTCAACATGCGCAGGTGCGGAGTTAAGCAGCAGGTTAAAAGCTTCGGAGCGCAAGTCCTGCCGGGGAATCCCAGTCCCCATTCCGAGCCCAACAATCATCCAAGTGGCCAACATTATTTTAAGAGCGTAGGGGTTTCATTCTGAGACACAAGCGCAAGGGTCATCAGGTCGACGAGAACCGGTGCGAGCAGCTCACGATTCCGCCCACAACCCTCCCCGCCTGTGTTACAATGCGGGGGCTGTAATGAGGCGTTTGAGCACCCGAGACGCTCCCTGGGGCTACTTTTGCTCCCCAAATACTGCATCTACCCGAACTTATGAACACCTACCGCATCGTCGAACTCCTGGGAGACGGGATCAGCACCGAGCTCTCCCAGAGCATCCACAGCCTTGCCGAGACCCTGCCCTTCAACTTGGATTTCCTGCCCGTCGACCTGTCGGACGAGGCACGCGAGAAGAACGGCCCCGTGGTCTATGACCTGGCCGAAACCGCCATGCGCGACCTGGGCGTGGGGCTCAAGTACCCCACCGCCACCACCGACGAATCCCCCAACCGGGTGCTACGCAGCCGATTGCAATTCTCGGTGATCCATCGCCCGGTGTGCACGATCCCGGGCATCCAGACGAACTTCGCAAAATCCATCGACATCGATGTAGTGCGCATCGCCACAGGCGGCACCTACGAAGATCCCGGTCGACGCATTGGCCGGGACACGGCAGTCTCCCTGCGGGTGATCGAGCGTGGCCCGGCCCGGCACGCAGCGCGCTTTGCCTTCCGTTTGGCCCAATTGCGCGGTAGGGGCGTGGTTTCCACCAGCAAGTACACGATCCAACAGGCCACGGACGGGCTCTTCGAGGAGACCGTGGGCCAGGTGGCCGAGGACTACCCCGGCACCGCCTACCGCCGCGAACTCTTCGATGCCCTCTTGGCGGGCATCATCATGCACCCACAGGACTACTCGATCATCGTCTGCCCCAATGAGTACGGCGACTTCCTTTCGGACTCCGCCTGCGGTCTGATCGGGTCGGTGGGACTTGGGGACAGCGCTTCCTACTCCTTCGACGACTCGGGCAAGGTGGAGACCGCCATGTTCGACCCCTCCGGCGGCACCGCACCAGACATCGCCGGCCAGGACAAGGCCAACCCCACCGCCGCGATCCTTGCCCTGTGCAACATGTTGCGGCACCTGGGCGAAGTCGATACCTCCCGCGCCCTGCGTGCGGCGGTCATGGGCGCCATCGGTGAAGGGGCCACCACCGCGGACATCGGCGGAAGTCTCTCCTGTTCGGAGTTCACCCAAGAGGTCAAACGCAGGCTACTGAGCTCCCTTCAGACCACCTGATAGGGCCCACACCCCTCATCACGGACGCCCAGTGCCCTGGTGGAAAAGATTTCTCATGGTTTACCCCAATAAACCACCGTTCTCATTCAGGGACTCTTTCATCTATCCCGATACCTCTCTTAGTGCGCACCATTCCCCTGGTACGCGCTGATACGAAGTAAGAAAAGGAGGATCGTCCCGTTACCTGGGACGCGACAACCGGCGGACCTAATCCCCCGCCATGCCGACAAACCTCCCCCGAGGCCTACCCATCCCCATGAAGGCCTCGATGGCCCCCACTGGTCTCCCCTGGCCATTGGGGGCCCCCTTCTTTTTGGGGGAGGTCGCCCCACGCGGACTCGGGTACTGTACGCGCCCCATGAGCGCCTTTTCCCCCTCCGAAAACGCTTCGGTCCCCCGCCGTGTCTGGGGCAGCACCGGATGGATGGTTGCGGGGCGCCTGTGGAGTTCGGTTTGCACCCTCGCTGTGCTTTGGTTGTGCGCTCAAAATTTAGAGCTCTCAGCCTTCGGGCGACTGACGTTTTACCTGGCGCTCTTTGGGGTACTCGATGCCCTGGTGGACTTGGGCACGGGGCAAGCAACGGTGCAACTTTCATCCCGAGATCCAGATCTCTTGGGCTCCCTGTTGGTGCGCGCCCGGCGCACCCGGTTGGTGGTGGGCCTTGGGGCTGCGGCGACCTTGGCCCTTGGAGCGTTCCTGATGAACGAACCGGATGCGGGTTGGATTGCCCTGGCAGGGTTGTATCCCCTGAACCATACCCTGGAGCTCTCCACCGTCGCCCTGCGCAACCGAATCCAGTGGAAACCCCAGGTGGCCATGCGTTCGATTGCCTCTGGCCTGCGTCTTGCCCTTGTGACTGGGGCCATTCTCATGGGAGAAACCCGGGCGGGAGTCATATTGGTCTTGATTGCCTCGGCCAGCACCATGGGAAACATTTTGCTCCACCGGGTAGGCAAGCCACTCCTTCCCCGTGGAACCTTTCAAGCCGTTCCCATGGGACCGTTCTTGCGCCTGGCACTGCCCCTGGGAATCGCGGCCCTGGCCCAGCAGTTGTACTTTTACGTGGACAACCTGTTCGTGCGCGCCCATTGGGGCGAGGCCAGCGTGGGTACCTACAACGTGGCGGTGCGCATCATGTCCTGGTCCCTGAGCTTAGCGGTCTATGCTGCGGCGGCGGCTCTGCCCTGGTTGAGTCGCGCCCACAAGCGCGGAGAATTGGTACCAGCGGCCATGCGCTTGACCCTGCCCTTGACCTTGGGTGCGTCCCTGGCCGTGGCGCTCCTCTGGCCCTTCGCCGGGGATCTGCTAGCCCTCTTCGGCGAGCCATTCCGAGCAGCCGAAGGCGCCCTGCAGCTGTTGTTGCTGGCGGTGATCTGCGTTCACGCGGGCGCGCCTCTGACCACGGCCCTGGTGGCGGCGGGCCGAACCCCAGCGATCTTGGCCCTGACCCTCAGCGCTCTGCTGATCAACTTGGGACTCAACTCCCTTTGGGTCCCCACCGAAGGCCTCGTAGGCGCGGCCCGGGCAACCCTGATCACCGAGGGTTGGATCGCGGTGGGAGCTGCGCTTAGTTTGATCCTAAGAGCGCGGCGCTAGACCGCCCCTCACCCAGTATCCTAGCCGCCCATGCGTGTCGGAATTGATTACCGCTCAGCCCTTGTGAATGCAGAGGGTATTGGCCGCACCAGCCGCGAGCTGGTGCGCGCTCTTGTTGGGCATGGCTTCGGCGGCAACTTGGGCCTCTTCGGTTACACCGCAAAAGGGTCCAAGTTCAACCGCAAGGAACTGGGCTTGGCAGACTCAAACGCAGAGCTCTGCCGCTTGCGCCTACCCTCACGCTGGGTGCCAAACCTGCTCAAGTGGACCGGCAAGGGAGTAGACGATCTGGTGGGCGGCTGCGATGTGTATCACCACACCCAACCCAATGCCCTGCCCGTGCGCGATGCAATAGAGGTCGTCACGGTCTTCGACTGCATTTGGTCCCATGATGCGGAAGGCCCGGAAGGACCGGGGTACCTGGGTGTGGAAGACGCAAGGCGCATGAAAAGCGCCATCACCGACTTGGTCCAGCGAGCGCGTATCGTGCTGGTGCCCTGCGAATTCGTGGGTGCCGAAGTTGTGGTCAACCTGGGCGTTTCCCCCGCCCGCGTGCGGGTCACACCCCTGGGCTGCGACCATGTGCTGGAACACCTCCCCCCAGGCGGGTTCGGGCCACCCGCAAAACCCTATATCTTGACCGTGGCCCGGGTGGACGCCCGTAAGAACCACTTCCGCATGCTGCGCGCCTTTGAAGCACTTGTGCGAGAAGGCCTGCCCCATGACTGGGTCATCGCCGGCGCAATTGGTCACGGACACGAGCTATTCTCCAAGGCCCTCGCCAACTCCCCCGCCGCCCACCGGGTCCATTGGCGTCGAAAGGTCAATGAGGAGGAGCTCGTGCGTCTTTACTCCCAGGCGTCTTTGCTGCTTTGGGCCAGCCTGAACGAGGGCTTTGGCCTACCACCCTTGGAAGCGATGGCCTGCGGCACTCCGGTGCTCACCAGCCTGGTCACGGCCATGCCCGAAATCTGTGGCCCGGCCGCGTTCCTGGTGGAGCCCACCGATGAAGAGCGCATCTTTGAGGGCGCCCGGCGCCTGTTGACAGAGCCCGACTTGCACGCTGAATACACAGCCCTAGGACTGAAACGTTCCCGGGATTTCAGCTGGAAGAACTGCGCCAAGGACACACTCTTGGCCTATCAAGCAGCCATGGACATGGGCGATGAAGAGCCGTCCATGCAGCGCTTGTTTGTTTAGCGCGTGCGCCCAGCTTCACGCCAGGCGTTGAGGTTCACGGTGAGGCGCGTGACGATTTCCGGTTGTTCGGACCAGAGGTTGTCCGACTCAGAAGGATCCAGTTCTAGGTTATAGAGCTGCCCCTTGGGCCCTCCCGCAATGGCCTTGACTTGCTTAGGATTGGTGAAACCCCCGGAGCCCAATCCAAGGATCAGTTTCCAAGGACCTGAACGCACGGCAAAGACACCTGCGCCGGAATGGTGAACCACTTCGCTGCGGGCGGAGGGGCCGGCTTCTTGGCCGTGCAGAACAGGCAGCATGGAGAACGAATCCTCTGCTTCCCCTTCTGCAATGGGCTGCTCTGTCAACTCGGCAAAGGTGGCGAACAGATCGGTTAAGCAAACCAGGTCCGCACGCACCACTCCGGCTGGAGCTTTCCCCGGCCAACGCACGAGGAAGGGCACCCGGTGGCCGCCTTCGTGGATGTCCGCTTTTTGGCCACGCCAGTCTCCGTTGGCCAGGTGCTCAAAGTGCTTCTCGTCCGCTTGCAGCCAATGGGAGCCATTGTCGCTGGTCACAATCAGCAGGGTGTTGCTGGCCATGCCCGTGCGGTCAAGGGCATCGAGAACAGAGCCAATGACGGAGTCCACTTGATGCACAAAGTCCCCGTACCAACCCGCCGCGCTAGATCCGAGGTGCGGTGCAACCGGAACCCAGGGGGTGTGGGGCGCGGGCAGGGGCATGTAGCAGAAGAAGGGGCGCTCGGGGTTGTCCCGGGCGGCGCGTTCAATCCATTCAACGGCTTGCGATTCCACCCGGGGCAAGACCTCGTGCATACGAAAGTCCGGGGCGGCCGCGCCCTTGCGATAGAACCCGGCGCCTTTTTGACGCCGGTGCTTTTCTCCAGGTAGCGCTGCACTGGGCTGCTGCACAATTCCCTCGTCCAGAATCCAAACGTAGGGAGCCATGTCCAAGGACGCGGGAATGCCAAAGTAAGTGTCGAAGCCACAGCTGATGGGACCCGGTCGCAGGGGCATACTGAAGTCGGTGGACTTGGCTGAGCCCAAACCCAGATGCCACTTGCCCACGCCAAAGGTGTGATAGCCCGCACCCGACAGCATGGAGGCAAGCGTGCTACGGCCCTCTTCGATCAACGCGGGAGATTCTCCCCCCAAGACCCAGGCTTTGAGGTGTGTACGCCACGCATAACGGCCAGTCAGCAACCCATAGCGAGTCGGGGTGCAAACGGCTGAAGGGGAGTGGGCATCGGTGAAGCGCATGCCCTCTGCTGCCACGCGATCTATGTTCGGCGTGGGGATTTTCGATGCGGGGTTCATGCAGCCCGCATCCCCCCAGCCCAAATCATCGGCCATGATCAGCACGATGTTGGGCCTTTGGGCCGGCACCTCTTGGGCCTGAACCAGAGGACACAGGGCCAGGCCCAGCAGGATGACTACGGTTTTCATGTGCATCACGCTGATCGAGAAACCTTCATGGTCACACGCCAGAAAGCACCCAGGGTGACAAGAGCCGCCACCAAGGTCAGGCCTGTGACCATCGTGGGCGAGAGACCCAACTTGATCCCTCCAAGCTCGTTCACCGCCAGCAGGGCAAGGATCACTGCAGTCAAAGACTCGCCTGCGATCACACCCGAGCCAAACAGGACTCCCCCATGCATACGCCG
>CALEMP010000022.1 GCA_937910685.1 uncultured bacterium | reverse complement strand
CGGTGGCATCGACGAGCACTTGGTGCTGATCGACTACACCCAGCCCGGCCCTGATCCAAAACTGTACTGGTATCGCTCCAGCCACATGGGTCATGTGGGGGCCTTGACCGATGATGGGGGAGCAGTCACCCCCCAGAGCCTTTCCTTCTCGGGGAATGCATGGATGAAATGCGTAAGGTCTGGGTGGGGTGTGGGGGAAGCACTAGACTGGGGAGTTCCTTGACCCCAATTGATCTATGTTGCGCCTGATTTCATCTTTGCTGGTTGGTTCCCTGTTGTTTGCGTCCCTAGGCTTGAGCCAGGGGACCAAGAGTTTGGCTTTTGCGGACTTGTATGCTCAGCAGGGGCGGGTTTCGTTTCGGGAGAAGGTTCCTGCTTGGGCCTGGGCCCATGACCAGGAGCACTTGGCCACCAAGAAAAACGGCGAGGATCTTTGGATTGATCCCATCGACTTGAGCGAGGTGCAGCCGGTGGCGCGTTTGGAGATGCCGGCGATCGTGTTCGATGGGGCCGCAGCTTTGGAGGCAGCGGGGATGGAAAGGGCGGCCGCTGAGGAGTGGGCCACGGGACGCCACTGGGCGAAGGAAAAGGGGCACTTGTTTCAGCATGACAAGGGCTTGGCTTGGATGCGCACCGATGGGGTAGGAGGCGCCGGCGTGGTCTTGGACGCGGAGTTGGGGCAGCTGGCTCCGGACGGAATGCGTCTGGCCTATGTGCTGGGGAACGATCTCTATGTGTTGCACTTGGGCACGGGCGAGACCTGGCGCATCACGAGCAACGGCAGTGCCGAGCGATTCAATGGCAAGCTCGACTGGGTCTATCAGGAAGAGCTCTATGGGCGCGGCCGCTTTCGGGGATTTTGGTGGAGCCCAAGCTCCACCCACCTTGCGTTCTTGTCCCTGGACGAATCCCCGGTTCACAGCTTCACCGTGGTGGATCACCTGGTGGAAGACCACTTCAGGGTGGAGACGGAAGTGACCAACTACCCCAAGGCGGGAGATCCCAATCCCATCGTTTCCCTTGGGGTGTGCCAGATCCAAGAGAGCACCGTGGCTTGGATGGACTTGGAGAAGTTCCAACAGGATGAAGCGCTGATCGTGCGGGTGGATTGGACTCCCGATGGAGCCCACTGCCTCGCGACAGTCCAAAACAGAATCCAAAATGAACTCGCTGTGGTAGCCCTCGATCCCAACAGCGCCGAGGGCGAGGTTTGGCTGCAAGAGGAAAGCGACACTTGGGTCGCGCGCCCTAGGGCACCCCATTGGTTGGCGGACGGCAGCTTCCTGTTCCTCAGTGAACGGGACAGTTGGTGGCACCTTTATCGCCGGCAGCCGGATGGGAAAGTCGTGCAGATTTCCAAGGGCGAGTGGGAGGTTCGCTCGATCGAGCACGTGGACGAACAGACCGGGGAAGTGCTGCTCGAGACCAACATGGGCTACGCCCCGGGGAACCAATTTTTGGTCGTACATCTAGACGGTTCGGAACCCCGGCGCATCACCCAGGATAGGGGCAGCCACCGCTTATCGTTCAACGGAGATCGAAGCCTGTTCTTGGACCACCTCGGAAGTCTCATTGAACCCACCGAGGTACGTTTGTGCCGCAGTTCGGATGGGGCGATCCTGCAGGTCTTAGGCCGAGGATCCGTGCCCGCCGCAAGGGACTATGGGATGAGCCGCTGGGAGCGGATCACGATCCCCACACGGGATGGCATTACCCTCGATGGGTCCCTGTTGAAACCCGTTCCCTTTGATAGCGATCAGCGCTATCCGGTTTGGATCCCGACCTATTCTGGACCGCGGTCCCCGAGCGTCCGCGAGCGATGGAATAGTTCCGCCTGGTATCAGTTCTTGGCCCAGCACGGTGTGATCGTCATGCAAGTCAATGTGCGCAGTGCCAGCCATGCGGGCCGCGCAGTTGTGGGGCAGGCCTACAAGCGGATGGGAGTGCTGGAGGTGCGCGACATGGAAGACGCCGTGGACTGGCTCTGCCAAAACCCCTGGGCGGACCAAGGGCGTGTGGGAATCAGCGGTCACAGTTATGGTGGATTCATGACCGCCCGCTGTATGTTGACCAGTGACCGCTTTCGTTTGGGGGTAGCGGGCAGTGGTGTGTATGACTGGCGCATGTACGACACGATTTACACCGAGCGCTACATGAGTACTCCCCAGCTGAACCCGGAGGGGTATCAAGAGACCTCGTGCTTACCCCAAGCCAAAAACCTACGTGGCTTTCTGCACCTCTCCCACGGCCTGATGGATGACAACGTGCATGTGCAGCAGCTGTTTCACCTCACCGATGCATTGCAGCAGGCCGGAAAAACAAACTGGAGCATGATGGTCTATGCGAACTCGCGGCACGGCATCAGCGGCCTCGCGCGGACCAGACACGCGAGGCAAATCACCTGGGACCTGATCCAGGAACACCTCGCGCCGCCCGTCGATGGGGACGAGGCCCGGGAATCTGAGCAGGCATTTGAGGCCCAATTTGGAGGCCCGGAATCCAGCGATGACTAGGGGCGTGGCGGGCTCGATCTGCGGGCCCTGACCTACCCCGGGGAGTCCCTCTGGGAGGACAGGCCCCCAGAGCGCGGGGGAGAATCGAGGTCCCAGACGCTCCGGGTGGGGGTGCTTTCTGCGGCCCGATATTTGCACGATTGAGGAATGATGACTCTTTCCAGCACTGCCGTTTGCCTGTTGCTTGGCTTGTTCCCGGTGGCCCTGGGCCAGGACCTCCCGGCGCACCCCGTGGATACCCAGCAAGTCAGCACCGGACGGGAACATCCTTCGCGCGAGCGTATTTTGGTCCTGGACGACGGCACCACCCTGCGCGGTCGCACCCGATGTCAGGGGGGAAACTGGGAGCTCCATGGCAAAGAGGGTTGGCAGCGAGTTGAGCCTTCGGTCATTCGCCAGCGCCTCGAAGCGGACGCCCTCTTGGAAGCCCGGGCCCTCGAGCGCTCCTTGAAGGGAATCCCCGCGGCGGACTTGCGCCGAGTGGAGTATCTCTCTTGGTTGGATCGCCAAGGTTTGGTGTTAGAGGCGCGGAAGGAATTGGCGCGCGCTCTTGAGGAGGATCCTGACGAGGCCCGACTGCTCAAGCTCATCCACAGCATGGGGCTGGAGTTGTCATTGAAGGAAACCCTCGTCCCTGGCAGTGTTGCTTGGCAGCGAGCCGCGGTTCAGGAGGGTGCGCGGGGGGATGCTCTCCAACGGGAATTGGCCGCCCAGGCATTGATGACCATGAGAGCCCGTCCTGGTTTTGATGCTTTTCTCAAGTCGTTGCGGCGCGAGGCTAATTCCAATGTGCGCCGATTCGCGCTCTTCCTGGAGAGGCGGCGATCAGGCGGAGAATCATGGCGGGCGTTTTCACGGGTGGCGTTGCTCGATCCTTCCGAAAGGGTGCGCAGCGAGGCGGCCCTTGGCATGAAACTCTTTGGAGACGCGCGGGTGATCGGCCCCGCAGTTGCCGCCATGGGCTCCAAGCATCCCGCCGTGCGCCGGAACGCGGCCCAGGCCATGGGAGTGATGGGGTACTCGGCTGCGGTTGAGCCGCTGATCGCGCGGCTCGCGGCTATCGGTGGGGGAGCCGGACCGCGCTCGAACATTTCGATCCTGACCCAGCGGGCGGTGCTCTTCGACTTTGATGTGGAAGTGGCCGCGGGCGCATCGATCGCCGACCCTCAAATCGTGCCCGTCACCGAAGGGGTCGTGCTGGATGTGCGCGTGCTTTCCTCCGGCCAAAGCGCCGTGATGGAAGCCCCCGCCGTGCGTAGCGCGCTCTCTAAGTTGACCGATGGCAAAAAGCGGGGCGCTCGGGGGTGGCAAAAGTGGTGGCAGGCGAATCAGGCAGAGTGGGCCATGGCCAAACACCTACCCAAAGCCGACGATTAGCGCTGACCCTGGGGTTTCAAGTATTGCTTCCGCGATCCACGGGGCTAGGCTGTGCTTATGTCCAACGCCCCTTTCCCCACGATTCACCCGCCCACTCGAATCCTGATGGGTCCCGGCCCCTCGGTCATGGAACCGAGCGTCTTGAACGCCATGGGACGGCCGACCCTAGGGCACCTGGATCCTGCCTTCCTCCAGATCATGGATGAGTTGCGGGTCATGTTGCGCCTGGCCTTTCGCACGAACAATGAACTGACCATGCCCATGAGCGGCACCGGATCCGCCGGCATGGAGACCGTGTTGGTCAACTTGATCGAGCCCGGTGATCGTGTGCTGGTGGGAATCTGCGGAGTGTTCGGTCAACGCATGGCCGAAGTGGCCTTTCGTGCGGGGGCAGAAGTGGTCAAGGTCGAAGGGGAGTGGGGTCGAGCCCTGGATCCTGATGCTCTGCGCAAGGCGGGGGCCGGTGGTTCGTTCAAGGCCCTTTGCGTCGTGCATGGGGAAACCAGTACGGGGGTCTTGCAGCCCATGGAAGAGATGCGCGGGATCGCTGACGAGTTGGGGGCCCTGTTGATCATGGACTGCGTCACTTCCCTGGCCGGTGTGCCCGTGGAAATCGACAAATGGGGGGTGGATGCGGCTTACTCGGGCACCCAAAAATGCCTCTCCTGTCCGCCCGGTTTGTCGCCCATCACATTCAGCGCGCGGGCCCAGGAAGTGCTGGCTAAGCGTAAGACCAAGGTGGCGTCGTGGTATCTGGATCTGACCTTGATCGGGTCCTACTGGGGACAAGAGCGCGTCTACCACCATACGGCTCCGATCAACGGGCTTTATGGGCTCCATGAGGCCGTGCGGGTTGCGCTGGAGGAAGGGCTTGAAACCCGCTGGGCCCGGCACCGAGCGGTGAGTCAGCACCTGTATGAAGGGCTCACGGAAATGGGTTTGGATTTACGCGTTCCGGGTCCGGAACGGTTGGCTCCTTTGACTGCTGTTGCCGTACCCGCTGGGGCCGACGACGCGTTGGTGCGTGGGGCTCTATTGCAGAATTTCGACCTGGAAATAGGCGGGGGCCTGGGTCCCATGAAGGGCAACACCTGGCGCATCGGCTTGATGGGGGCGGGGGCCACCCGGGCCCATGTGGAACTCTGCCTCGCGGGCTTGCGCAGTGCGCTTGCCTAGGGCCTAGCTGCCTTCGAATCCACGGAAGAGCTCGACCTCGGCGGGTCGCAGCCGGCTCGCGTCGCGGCCCACTTGGAGGGATAGGGGGTAATTGCCCCATTTGTCCCCGGCTGCCCACCAGGCGGTTTGGACTCCGGCTTGATCGAGGGATTTCAACATGTTGGGCAGCAGAGCGGCCCAACGATGATCATCCACGGGCACGGCGAATTCACCCAATAGCCCATCGGCGTTGTTGGTTTCGAGCCACTTTAGGAAGGGCTCCAAGCGCTCCACGGCGCGCGTGCGAAGATCCGGGTCGAACTCTAGTTCCTCTTCATAGGACTTGTGGTATTCGCCCGATCCATCTTGATCGAGATAGCAGTGAGCTTCGTAGGTCACCTTGTTTTCAGGATCTTGAATCCAGGGGCTTGAAGGGTTGACCAGATCCCAGTGGGGGGAGCTCGACCATCGATCGCCAGCCACATAGAGGCGCGTCTTATCCCCCTCACCGCGGATGGATTCCGCTGCTGCTTGGGAGGCGTGGACCCAGGCCTTATCGGGAAGGTCGTGGGGCTCGTTCATCAGGCCATAGCCGATGATTCCGGGCTGGCCGCTGAAGGCGTGGGCCATGCGGGCCCAGAAGTCGGCCAGGTGATCGGGGCCCACCAAGACCTGACCATCGAACTCTTCATCCAATCCGCAGGCAATTGGTTCCCCATCCACATGGCGCGTGTAGCGGCCATAATTGTGCAGGTCGAAAAGCACGCTTGCGCCCACACGGTGGGCGAGATTCATCTGCAGGCGCAGGTGTTGCACCCCATCCGGATCTAAGGGGCCACCCAGGTTCGGTTGGACACGTTCCCAACGGAACGGAATGCGGAAGGTGGTGAAGCCCGCATCGCTCAAGCGCTCATAGGTCGCGCGGGTGTTGAGGAAAAAGTCCCGGCCCAATTGACCGGGGAAGTCGTTGCAGAAACCGGGGAGTTGGACGCCGAACTCAAGGCCCGCAACGCTGATCCAACGGGGGAGCGGTGCGCTCTCGGGTACGGAGCTCAAGGCACGCGGGCGAGCCAGCGTGTTTTTCGGGTTGAGGGAGGTGTGCAACCCGCGCACAGTTTTGCGGTGGACTGGGTCCATAGATAAGAATGATCGGCGTGGGGACTGTCTCAGCTTGAGGACTACGCCCATAGAATCCGCCAAAATGACAAGCACCCCCGAGCCTGGGAAGGCTCGGGGGTGCTCGCGTTGGGCCGAAACCGGCCTTCTGATGTGCCTAGGAGCCGATCAACGACCCTGGGCGCCCGCTAGCAGGGCCCGGTAGTGGTG
The DNA here is from genome assembly GCA_937910685.1 of uncultured bacterium. Classification (GTDB taxonomy): domain Bacteria; phylum Planctomycetota; class UBA1135; order UBA1135. Next base: position 2,782 of record CALEMP010000022.1, on the reverse strand, counting down.
GTGGGCCCGTTTATTCTCACCGGCTGCCACAAGGGCATCCGCCAGACGCAGGCGCGTGTCCCGATCCTCGGGGTTTGCACCCACGATGTCCTCCAGCAATATGATGGCCTTTTCAGGGGCTTGGGCTCGCACTAAGCACATGGCTAGGCGACCGGCAAGGTCACTGTCGAGGGTTGCTCCTGCGTGGTGCCGTTGCAGCATCCAGTGCAGGCGGTGTGCATCGCTGCCCGAGGGAGCAGTGGCTCCCAGGTAGGCATCGAGGAATCCTGCGGTCAGGCGTGATCCGTCCAGGCCGCGGTCCAGAAGGCGGCTGAACAGCACCAAGGCTTCGTCGCCCTTGCCGGACCAGGTGAGGGCTTCGCCCATGGCCAAAGCCACGTCCACGTTCCCAGGATCGGTGGTGTGCAGTTCACGGAAGATCCGTACGGCACCATCAAAGTTCCCTTGCCAGGTCAATACATTGGCCAGGTCAACCTGCAGACCGATGTCCGCGGGATTGTCCCGCAGAATACTACGCAGGGTTGCTTCGGACCGAGCGAAGTCGCCCAGGGCACTGTGGATGGCCACCAGCTGTCGCAGGGTCTCTTCGTTCTGGGGCAGCACCGAGTACTGGCGCAGGGCTTCTGCGGCAAGTCCAGATTGCAGGAGGATACCAGCGTATTCGCGTCGGACATTCTGGTCCTCGGGGTGGGCTGCCACGATGCGTCGGAAGGCATCCATGGCGCCGTACTCGTCGCCGGAGCGCAGGATGTTCCGTGCTGAAAGCTTCTCGAATTCTTCGTAGTGGGCGGCTTGACCCTTGGCATCGAGGACAGCAATCCAGCGGGAGGCCAGATCGGCAGCTTCATCGAAGCGGCTGGCTCCTGTAAGAGCGGCCACTAGGGCCTTGCCCATGTCCGGATCTTCCGGAGTGTAGGTGGTCAGAATACGGCAGACCCTCACCAGTTCATCGGTGCGGCCGCGCAACTCAAGTGCTTCCTTGAGCAGAATCAGGCGCTGCTGGTCCGGGTACTCATCGGCCAGGGTCTCGACCAGGATGCGATCCAAGTCTTTGCCCTCGAGGAGGGAAAGGTCTATCTGGCCGCTGTCCATGGAACGCACCAACAGGAGGTCATCGTTGTGCACTCGCTGGAAGACTCCCACGGCCACCGGGGCCAAGGCAAGCACAGCAATGCTAGCGGCTGCCACGGGGCGCACCATAGGCTTGCGTTGCTCAGTGTGCTCGACGGCCAAGTCCTGGCGCATCTTGGGCTCTTCGCTGAGTTCCAAGAGGGACTGGAGGGTGCTTCGGCCTTGCTCTTCAAAAATATCAAAGGTCAGGACGTACTCGCGGATGCGGTGGGGAGGTCCTGTGACCTCGCGGGTTTCCGTGACCGAGATCATGGCAAACACCGAACCGAGGGGCGTGTAGATCTCTGCCCGCATCTTGTCTCCTTCGGCCACTTCCGAAGCCAAGAGGCAGCGCATGGCGCGAGTAGAAATGTCGCGGGTGCTGCAGTAGATATCGTCGCCATCGGTTTCGAGGCGTACAGGCATCTTGAAGGGAGCTCGGCCGATTTCGCGCTTGGAGAACAAGCTGTTGCTCCGTGGACTCGTGCGGTGGCGGTCGAAGACCTGGTACCAAGGAGCCACCACGAAACGCTGTACCAGGCGACTGGCTGCGTCGATGGCCTCGGGAGGCGTGTCGACGAACTCAACGCCGTAGCGATAGATAGATGCTCCATCCACGCCTTCACCCTGTTTGTGGGCGGCGTAGCGGATGATGCCTTGGGTCTCTAGGTTGTCGTTACTAACGATCAGTTTGACCGTGCCGCGCTCATTGATCGGGAGGCTGTTGTAGGCCACAAAGCCCAGGCCTTCCTCGTTGAGATCGGTGGAGACACCCATGCCTTCGATAGTCCGGCCTTCCTGGTCGGTGAAGCTGTACTTGAGCGGCATGTTCAAGCGGTGACGGTAGGCCTCGCGCTTGGAAGAGGGGGTCATTGCGGTCCGCAGGTACGCAATGGCGTAGCGGGCGTGGTGCAAGATCAAGAAGGTCGCGATGCCCAAGCCCAACAGTTCAAGCTGAGGATCAAACAGGAGGTGCCGGGCCCAACCGTAGATCAGGGAGAACTGACATAGGGCCAGCAACACGATCTGGGGGACGACGTGGGGCAGGATCGAACCCTGACGGCCACCACGCTTGTTGGTCACAACGAACTTGGACTTCTTACGGTAGATCAGCGCTCGCACTGTGGCTCGGATCTGGGTCCAGAAGTTGGCCATGTTGAAGAACTCGACCAGGTCGTAGTTCATGTAGCCGCGATAGACAGCCTTGAGGGCCACCATCATGCTCACCAGGTAGGTCACGAAGACCACAGCCAGGGTCGGAGTGAACTCCCTGACCGGGGACACGCCTGTGAGCAGCATCAGGATCGGAGTCAGGTACAGGAACAGGCGGGGCAGTCCTCCTGCCCAGTGGATGATGGACCCAAAGTAGGTCAGGCGCTGAACAAGGGTCAGCCCCTTCATGGTCAAGGGATTGTCGTAGGCCAGGATGCTCAGGTTTCCTTCGGCCCAGCGCAGACGCTGGGTATGGAACGTGGTCACATCGGCGGCTCCCTGCCCTGCGATCAGGCGCTCGGGCACGAAGATCGATTTCCAACCTCGGGCAGCCATACGGATTCCCGTGTGCATATCCTCGGTAATGGTCTCGGTCGCGATGTAGCCCACATCCTTGAGGGCAGTGCGCCGGAAGAGGGCCGCCGAGCCGGCGAAGATCACCGAGTTGGTGGCCGTGCGT
>CALEMP010000021.1 GCA_937910685.1 uncultured bacterium | reverse complement strand
CTCCTCTTCAGTCTCCTCTTCGAGCTTGACCAGCTTGGGCTTCGTGGCCTGCTCTTCAACTTCACGCTCAAGCAAGAAACGCTTGGCCTGAGCCAGTCCGTCCGCTTCACGTTGAAGAACCTGAAGGCGGTTCGTCAATTCCTGACGAGCACGATTGCGCTCCTGCTCCAGTTCGTGAACCTCGTCGAAGACACCTGCGGTCTTCAAGGTCTCGGAGATCAGTTCCGTGACCTGATCACTGTACTCAGCGAACTTGGTCTGGGCCTGGGTAGCAGTGGCTTGTAGAATTGCGAGGCGGTGGTCCGCAGCGGCTAGATCATTGGCACGACTCATGTCTATCTTCTCCTATCAGGGGGTTGGTTTCTAGCATCCAGAGTTTGCTCTGCGCATGCGTACAAAATCATGCATGGTCCTGCACGCCGCATCATATCGTTGTTCGGGAGAGCCGGGATACTCATGGAGGACCGCGTTGGCACTCGCATCAAACAGAAAAACAACCTCCCCTTTGTCATTCTGTTCTGTACCCTTCAAAGTCACATCTCGGGCGACAAGAAACCCTGCCATCCTGAAGTCAATGAGTTTCAACATCACCCGCCTTTCACAAAGCGGGATGTCATTCCACCGCTACCACCACTGCCTCCCGTGACAATGACTGTAACCTCTTGCTCCGCAAGCAAACGAACCTCTGTTCCGGGATCTACGCCTGACATCTCCGCGTAGAGAATGTCCCCGTCAGGGAGCAAGGTACTGATTAGGAAGGGGTAAGTGTAACGCCCCGTGTCGTCAGGCACCGCCGTCATAGCAACACTGTCGACAAGAACCTGCTTTACACCCCCACTGGAAAACTTGAAGACTTGGATTGTAGGGGAGTCAACTGCGATGGGGACGTTCTGTCCATCGACAAACAACACCTGAAAGGTGAAGGTGGTACCTATAATCCCCTGAGCCACCGCTACCTCATATGAACCAGTGCCTTGAGGGCCTGGATCTCATCTGCATAGCTCAAAGCTGGAACTTGAGAGGTACGCCGGTAGTATTGGTCTCGTAGATCCCGCATCCCTTCTACACGTGAGAAGATGAAGACCGTACGGTCTCCATCCATCTCAGTGGTTTCGAAGGGGACATCCGCGACCTTGAGGTAGGCCGCGAAGTAAAGATCTGACGTACGGAACTTCCCGTCGTTTGGAGTGTTGCCCATCCCAGCTCCCTATCTATCCAGCCCTCTTAACAGAGGGCGGCAATCAGTAGGGGGTCAGTTATAGGCAAGCAAACGATCAGGCTAGCACAGCACCAGTGCTGTCATACACGCCCAACGGCGAACCGATGCCGTTCGCTGCGACGTTGTCGGCATCCAACAAAACTGCACGGGGTTTGATAGCCGTGACAGCTCCTGCCGTGTATGCAAAGCTCGGGTTGATGAAGCCGAAGGTCGCTGCGGCAACCTTGCTCAGTTTGCCTTCACCTGCGCTGATGTTCACCGAGGTGTTGCGTGTCAGGGTTGAGATCTGTCGAGCCGTGAGGTCAAAGGAGCCCTGGCTCACTGCGGTAAACTCAGTAGCGGCGTCAACCAGAACACCCCTGGCCGTGAGACCTAGCCAGTTGCCAGCCTCATCTGCGACGATGGTATTGACCGGTGTTGTATAGACCTCACCAGCCAGGATACGGAGGATGTCATCCACCGTACCGAAGCTCGTGCTATTGGCCCCGGCACCATCCAGGTCCGTATCTGCCCCTTGGTTTTGCAGGGCATTGAGGATGGTGTTGATGTCTGCCAGCAGAAGGGACGATCCCGCAATCACTCTTGCGTAGATGTCATTGGCGACGTTGAGTGCTTCAGCCGCAAGCATGAAGTCGTTGTCACCCGTGGGGTTCACATGGACCCGCTCCCGCAGGTAGCCAAGGAGCCCCAGGGTAGCCACTGTCATGCGTGTGCAGTCGTCCCCGCCGCCCGTGGTGTCATCCACAACAGGAGCGCCGGTACCCCCGCCTAGATTGACCAGTGCTGCCGTGTGACTTGCCGCGTCCTTGCTGAAGTGACGCAAGTAGTGACTTGCACCCTCCGCGCTGTGGACCACCGAAGTGAGCCCACCAACCGTGGTAGAGAAGCGCTGTCCGACACCGTCGTAGGTGCTGCTCTTCTGCGACGTGTTGGGAGCCAGATCATCAAACTGGATGCCCATCCCGTTCACGTCAGAACGTTTGGCGATGGTATAAACGCGATTGGCCATTGGTCAGCTCCCTATCAGATGACGGAACCGTCGGCGGCATAGACCACCACGGCTCGACCCTGGAATGTTGTGGGGATGTCGTTCCCGGCCACGTCCTGAGCAGGAGTTGCCCCACCACCATAGGTGAAGGCTGCATTCTGCCAGGTGAAAGTAGCCTGGTTCAAGGAATCCAGCGCCCCTGTACCAGCGCTGCGATGCAGGTCGCCGGTATCCAGGACTCGTCGAATGTCGCGGAAGGCAGTGTCCTGAAGACCCGACTGCGTTGGGACAGTATTGGGGACGACCGGCGTGCTGAAAGCACTACGCCCCCGAACACTGCCGCCACTCTGAACCCCACTCACACTGAAGGGTGAGACCACATTGGCGCGTGTCACGAAAGCACCGGAGCGTGCTACCTTGAAGGCTTGATCGGCATCCGAGACGGCACCCACCGGAACGCGGTAGACCTCACCGGACAGGATGCGAAGAACATCCTCCAGCGTCCCGGTAGAGTTCGAAGCACCCGCACCGATCAGTTCCGTCAAAGCACCCGCATTGGCCACACCATTGGCAACCAGTGCGTTGTTGACTGCGGCCACCGTGACCGGGGAACCCGCTGCAACCAAAGCCATGATGGCATCCTTGGTCGCGTTGGAAACCGCCACGCTCAAGGCCACATCACCGGTCTGGTTCTCAACGTTGTCCATCAGGTACGCAGCCAACCCATACTCAGGGTTGTCAACCACGGTGAGCACATCCCCCGGAGTGTCCGCTGCTGTATCCGCCGTCTGAGGAAGGTGAGCCATGTAACCCGTCTGCCCAGGCTTGCCACTGCCCTCACGGGCTGAAAGTGAGCTGTTGGGCTTCAGGTCAAGGATCTGAAGCACCCCCTCGGGGATGTCATTTCGGGCGAGACAGATAAATGCACGTGCCATCAGTAGTCCTCCTAGACCAGCGCGGTGCCGTCATCATCATAGACCGTCACCAATCGCTGATTGATGAGTGGGTTCTGGATGTTGCCAGCCTTCTGGTAGGTAGTGGGGATATGGGGGAGGACGTCACTGTCAGGGAAGAGTGTAATCACCCCTGAAGCGAAACCGGCCAATTGGCCTCCGTCCAGTGAAGCCTGAAAGTCCGTGCCATCGTAGGTGTTCCGCACGCCTTTGATCTCACGGTTCTCTGTGTCCCCGCCAATGGCATCAGCGGAACCATGTTTGACCCATGGGACGCTCGGAGCAATCACGCCACCTGACATGACAGTGTCGAACACCTGGTGCGCTGTGGTGAAAGATCCCCGAATGATAGCACTCCAGATGTGGATTGAGTCCGGGTCAACCTCTGCCGTGAACTTCGAAGCATTCTTCGCAACACGGTAAGAGCGACCAGCCAGGAGACTGAGCAGGTCGGCCAGTGTGCCCGTTGAGAATGAGGCGGTACCATCCAGGTCACCCCCACCATTGGCTTCCAAGGCCAGCAGGGCGTTGACTGCTGCCAGTGTGCAATCCACTCCGGTGTCTACCAGATTGATGATTGCCGCTGCAGCAGCCGCGAGGGTCACCTCAGACCAGGCATCGTTGACACGACTCATCCGACCAGATGCGGGGATTGTGATGCGGGCATCGGACCCGACCACCGGGAGAGTGATGGGCATGTCACCCACGTTGCCCAACCGGTCCTCCTCACCACCACCGTCATCCACCTGAGCGGTAAGAGTGCAGGTATGGTCGGGCACATCAGCAGCAACCGCTGCGGGGTAAAGGTCTGCATTCAAGGCACGCATGGTGACCTTGGCAGCGGCGTCGTTCATCACAGCGATGAAGTTCACCATCGTTGCGTCCGTGTTGGCCCCGATCTTCACGTTGAACGGGTCACCCGTCGTTCCCGCCGTCGTTGCGTCGTTTGCACCGGCAGAGAACTCAAAGAAGAATACCCCATCGATCACGATACGGTCGCTAACCGCAGGCTGGTCAGCCAACTCAATGGCTGCTGTCGCCTGTTCAAGACTACCTGGCTCAACCCGGTCGATAAGGTAGGCTTGAAGCCCTTCCACAAAAGCAGGGTCGGCAACCTGACCGAAGCCCGTTACCAGACCCGATGTACTATCAACCTGACAGCGGTCATTCAACACCCGGTTGACGTAGCGAGTCTGACCCGGAGGGTCGATGCTGCCATTCTGCTGAGAAATGTTGGGCCACAGGTCGGTGACCTGGAGTGACCCATCAGGGACGTTGGCATTGGCAAGGCAAATGAATGGCATCTTTCCACTCCGTTGACCCCCGCGAGGTGAGGGCTCTGTCTATTTCCCCTGATGTATAGGGGAGCTATTGACCCAGCAACATTGTTCCTAGCAGATTGAAGGTGACGCCACCTGCATCGGCCTCTCGTGCCAACAGCAATTCCTTGACGTTCCCCTTGAACACCAGAGTCTCTTCGCCGGGTGCAAGTGTCTGCATAGACTGACCAGAACCATGACTGAATAGCAGATTCCCGGCCACCGCTGTGTTCTGCAACCGAAGTGCCGCCAATGCACGAGGGAAGACAATGTGCAGGGGACCAGGGTCCACCCCGTCCTGACTGAACGACGGGGAATTGCCCAGCGTACAATTGGTGCCTGAAGGGGCGATGCCGTTCATGGTGAAAGCCGGTTGAGCCATTCCGAAGAACGTCGCTGGTGGAACCGGATAGATCGGACCCAGGATAGGGTCTCCCGCATCGTCATCCCCATCAGGGACAACCAGCAGAGCACCAGTGGACACCCTGTGCTGTTGAACCCGCAGGAAAAGCCACTGGTCATCCTGTGGCAGGATAGGCAAAGGGTTAGCAGGTACAACGAAGTCATCGATGTCAAAGATGGCTCGCGAAGTTCCGCGAGTACTCTCACCGTGTGTGCCTGCCCCACGACGTCTTGCCGTTGGGGAAACGAACACCTGACCACGATTGACAGTGAACAGTGCAATGATCCCGGCACCACCGACTCCACTGCCCGTTGGGTCACCATAGGCACCGTTCACCGTGCGATGACCCCACACCTGATAGGCCAACACATCGGGATCGTTCCTGAACTGGAGGTCAATCTGATTCGTGTAGCGGGCCACGAGTCCTGGGGCTGTCAATACAGGAGTGCTCATGTCTTACCTTGCTTCCGGGAGACCTCATTACGCTTCTGTTCACCGTAGGTCGCCGTGTTCTTGCCCTTGGATGCAGCCAGGCGTTGTGCCTCATCCCAGGAGTCCACCCGTTCACCGCCTACATTGGGGACCAATCGAATACCGGGTCCATCCATCTTCAATTGAAGCTCCCGTCGCCCCACTGCGGCCCGTCGATCCGCCATCTGATTGCGGATACGGATGTTCTTCCCAGGCCACACATCCCCTTTGAGGACCATCCCCACCCCGTCCCCAATCAACTGCTCTACAGAGCCGGTGACACATTCAGGACAAGCTTGTGGTTCCGCGTGTTGTGAGATGGGAAGGGTCTTGTCGAAGCGGTGACCGCACGTCACACAGGCAAATGAGTACTCAGGCATTTCGGTACCTCCTGCTTTGAAGATACCGTTCAGCCACTCGTTCTGCACTGGTCATAGGCTTATTGAACACCGCGAACACCTCGTCCCTTGTAAGACTATCGGCCAGATACCGAAGGCCCGCTTTACGGCGTAGGGGTTCCGGGATGATCCACTTGCGAGAAATGACCCGGTCAAGCACTGCAAGTACGTGCTTGCACGCCTTGTGCTGACCATTGGGATCCTTTGCACTTGGCTTCGTTGCAGTGCCCTGTGGTCGCCCATAGAGGTAGTCGCCGTTCTTGGCCCAGTGCTCCGGTCCCTGCCACTGCCAGAATGGGCATGAGCAGGACACCTTCACGTGGGCCTTGCTCATGTCCTGCAGAGGGCTCCTGCGAAGAGCTTGAACGCGAACAAAGTGAGTCTCCTTGGAACCTGGCACCGCGAAGTGCCACATCGCATTCTTCGTGTCGACCCGTCTGATCTTTACAGTCAAGTTCTTGGAGCGCTTCAGAAGATCCGAACCGCAACCATTCTGGATGTCACGGATCAGGGTGGCAACCTTCCAACGCCCCATGTCCACATGTCCACCCTCACCGGGCAAGACCCTGGACCCTGGGTTGGATCGTTCCACTACACCATTGTTGTTGGGTGCTTCCGAAGGACGACGAGGATCCCTACCGGGATGAGTCTTGCGGTCCTGAGCACGGTCGTACACATTCTCAGGGTCCATCTCCGGGGGACGTTTCTCATAGAAGAATCCGAACTTGAGGAGCTTGAGCAAATCCTGGAGATCCTGCTCTGCCTCTGGTGAGAGCTTCTCCTGGAGTTTCACGGGATCAATGGCCTTGGTGACCGCTCTTTGGGACACCTCCTCAATGGGATCTCTTGAGGGCATGGGGCTCTTAGTGACCTTGCCCGTCCTGTAGTAGATCTGCACGGGGATCTTGCTCAGGCCCAGCTCCTTAGCCAAAGCAAGTCGGTGGTTCCCCTCCCCTACTTTGATCCCGCCCTCAGAACCAATCTCCAGGTACAAGGGCTCGTCGGCATCCCATCCTGACTCTCTAAGGTTCTCCTTGAGGACATCCCACTTCTCAGGCCCAGGCAACCAGATGTTCTTGCCCTGCACGCGAGCGAACCCATTCCGTGCCTTGTCCCTGGTCCAGGTGAACTCCCGCAAGGGCCATAGCTCTCGCACGGTCAAAAATATGGGCTGGGCATCATCCAGCAACTTCTGACGGGGGCTGTTCTCCTGCCAACGCTCCATGATCGTTTGGAGTGTCAGTCCGGGTTCCCCACTGTAGTACCAGGACGCAGGGTCGTAGGAAGCTGACCTCACGTTCTCGTATTCTTCTTCAAGCCAGACCTTGCCATAGAAGAGGTCGTCATCCGTCGGGTCAAGCAGGTAAGGGTCTGCCTCTTCCTCCTCCCGAATCTCATCATCATGAGGCAGATCGTCGACCGTCCCATAGGTAAACCGGGTGATGAGTCGGGAGTCTATCAGGTCGAGTTCCGTAGGGGTCATAGCTTCAAGGTCGTGATGCCCCACCAGAGTATCACACTGAGCCTGAAAAGCCGGATCATCACAATCGATCCCAACCAGGTCCGCACCACCCCGCAAGGCTTCTGCATCCACCTCGCGGAAAACCTCATCGTCAAGCTCGGCATCCACCAGCTCAAAGAATGCGTCCGTGTCCTCATCAGTCAGAAAGACGGCACTGTAAAGGAAGCGGGCAACAGCCATGGACTCAAAACGGTCGGTCAACCCGGATTCGTAACGACGATGATAGGTCACCAAACCAGTCATGGGACTGACAGAATGGACGATTCCTAGATCCAGGGTCCGTCCGATGACGAAAGCAATTTCAGGGACGGTCAGGACTTGAGCGTTACGACGTTTGAAGAGGTTCTTGTTTCGCCTGCGGTGCTTCTGCTGACGCTTGAAAGCGGGGTTGGTCTTGACCCGCTTGTATCTCATCCGGGATCGCAACTTCGCCCGTGCCTTGTTCTTGCGGTAGTACTGTTTCTGCTTGACCTTGGCTTGACCCCGCTGCCGACGCTGACGCTTCTTGGGGCGTGCCCTGAACTGTACGCTGATGGCGACCTTACCAATGCCCTCCTCATTCCAGGCATCAAAGTACGGGTCATTGTCGTCCTCGTCGTCTTCTTCACCTTCACCTTCCTCAAGAGCATCCATTGCCCCATCGAGGTCGAAGCCAACCAGATCGTCCAGGTAGGCAAAGAACTCCTCCAGGTCGGCTTCGTCGTAGATGAATGCTTCATCCATGAAGGTGTCGAAGGGGAGTTGCTCAAAGCGTCCTGCCAAGGTGAAGGTCACCATCCCATCCGGGGACACGGAGCGAACTTCGCCCTCCTCCTCAGTGGGCATGAACACGAAGGGGATGGGGCTCAAGAGTGCTGAGGCTTGTCGCTTCTGCTTCTCCCGGTACTTCTTGCTACGATCAGCTACACTCAGGGCACCACCACCGGGTTTACGTGTGAAGCGCTCTGGTGACTTTCGACGGCGTTTACGGTCAGCCCTGAACCTGCCGTTGTTCTTCAACCGCTTGTAACGTCGCTTGGCCCTCATCAGGGATTTGCCACGTGTACGACGATACTGCTTCCTGAAGTACCTCTTGGCCTGACCCCTTTGAGCCCTCTGACGCTTTGCCCCCGTCGGGTAGGCAGGTGGGTACATCCCACTGATCTTGAACATCTCTGCAAGGATGCCTTCAAGCTCCTCGTCGGAGAAAACCTCATCTGAGGCTTCCAGACCAGGACGACGAACAGGGGTGCGTCGTGCAGGAGTGTCAGGATGTTTCTGACCGGGCACCCCTTTGGTGCGAGCCATGTCCTTGTGGACACTACGGCCACCAGGAGCCGTTCCTGACGGTCCTGGGCCGTTGAAGGTAGTCGGGCTCGTTACCGGCTTAGAACGGCTCCACGGGGCAGGTAGGCCCTGAAGCTTATAAGCTCCCGAATCGGTGTCTGACTTCTGAGGGTGAGGGTCTTTTACGAAGGTCCGATAGCCCTGTGGGTCACCGCGATATCCTGCTTGACGTGGAACTTCACAATCCTGGGGGCGTGGGTCTGGCTCCCCATCCCAGAAGGTGCTGATGATATTGACTGCACCCTGTCCCTGGGAAGCGAACACCACGACCAGTCGACCAGTAGAGGCCGAAGAAACCCATCGGATAGGTTCCCCACGTTTGAGAGCCTCTTCCCAGTCCTTGAACTGATAGTCGCCTTGGCTCTTGGCATTGTAGAATGCCGTGACGAACTCACCCAGGGAGAGTCGGAGGTCAAGGACCGTTATGGATCTCTGGTCCATCCGGTATTGGGCATGTGGGACAATGCGGATGGTCTGAATGAGTTTGGCTTTGGTGCCCTTCTCAACTTCCAACCTGTAGACAGACTGGGCCTCCGGGTTGGTGAGCTTATCCCCATCCTCGACCTTGTCGACAAGCTTCTCTCGCAGTTGCGGACTGCGAACCTTGTCCTCGATACGCTGAACCGTGTGGCAAACACCACCGGGCCAGCCGAGTTGAGGCTTCAGGTCTGAGAATCGATCACTCACGGGTGGTCACCGTCGTCGACTGAGGTGTTCCAAGTTGCCTGCCCGCTTGTGAAGCCACCTGCGAGCCAATCGATCTACGACGGACTCACGGGTCATACCACCACCAAATGCTGCGTCCACGGCATCTTCAACGAGCTGTTTCTCGCTGAAAGGAAGCCGTGCCTCAAGGTAGGTTTCCCCCATCTTGGCAAGGGCGAGTGCGGTTCGATCCAGGGCAAGATCAAGACCGTCAAGCCTGGAAGGACAACCAACAATCACGTCTCCGGCTACCTGATAGAGGTGTTCCTTCTGTTTGGAGGACTCCACCAGGGACAGGGTGCGGTTAACCAAATGTCGGAGGCGATGGGATTCAAGGCGGGCCTGAGTGACACCCTCCATGATGAGTGCCCAGGCTGCTTGACTGCTTGCTGTCTTCTGCACGATAGAGCCTCCGTCTGCTTGAGGAGGGTTATCGGAAGACTAGCGAATCACGAGGTCGGGGGATCGATGCCTTGCGCCGTCAGTGCTGCGCTGATGTTCTTGATCACACCAGGGGACTCCACTGCAAAGATGGCCTTCAAGACAGCCGCGTCGTGTGCATAGAAGTCCACGGCCTCCTCAACACGATGCTTCCAATGCCGCTTCATATCCCAACCATCGAGGATCTCCGCCAATGGATCCGCAACGGCAGCGGTTCGACGCCCTGCATACTCCGCGTTAGGAAGCAGGTCAGCAAGATTCTCCCCAGACCGAGCCTCATCTACATCCCCGGTGCCACCATTCGGCATGATGGCATCAATGGCCTCGTTACCCTCTGCGGGAATCTGAGTTGATGAGACGTGACGTGCAGCCTGAGCCACCGGCATTGGGGTGGTGTCCACCGCTGCCCCGGTGCGTGCAGGAGCACCCATCGGTTTCAGACGGGCCTCTATCTGATTTGTCGTGACCTTGGTCACGTCCATGCCGGTTGCTTGACCTATGGCTTCGTCCGTGCGGCCCACGGCTGCACCACCAGCGCTCCCAAAGGTCTTGACCTGCACACCCTCCTGACCATCTGCGGCGATCACAGCGTACTTGCCACCAGGGCCAGCCGAACGCGGTGCCTCGTCAACATCACTCTGGAGACTGTAACTGGTGACCGTGGACTTCTTCACTGGCTGTGTGGCGATTGCAGCGATGCGACGTGCATTCTCCGCATTTGCCGCTGCTACCCGTGCACGATCCTCATCACTCAATGAGTCAGCACCATCCACCGTTCCGGTCGGGGTCGCTGCTTGACGACGCTGAGGAACCACCGGTTGATGGGTAGGAGGAGCTACAGTCTGTGGTGTCTGAAGTGCAGGCGATGTTGGTGTTTTCACAACCCGCACATGGTCTGGTTGGATGTGTTGCTTGACCGTTGAGTCCTGAGTGGCGATCCGTCGTTCCATGGAATCGGCAACAGTTCCCGCCACGCCCTCCTCAGCTGAGGCTGAGCCCATCGCCACAGGAGCGCCCCGCTCATTACCAACAGTCTCCGCAGGACGTACCTGAACCCCTGCAGGCTGGGGTTCATAGGTGGATGAGGTGTCCTCAAAGGGAACGAACCATCCCTTTGGACCCAACTTGACCTTCAAAGGGGCCGCATTGAAGCTCTGACCACCATAGACCAGCTCCCACCCATCGAAATCAAAGAGGTCGCCCTGCATGATATCGAGCCGGTACTGACCAAGGTGGATCTTCTCCAACGCCCGAAAGCGATAGAAGGTGCCCCTCTCAAATTGAATGTCTGCCATGTGTTTCTCCATCTATCTCTGCATCTTACCGTTGAAACTCAAAGAACGACCCAAGAGCCTGATTGTCTTGAAGGACTTCACTCATAAGGCTCGTGACATGCGCAAGGAACTCCTGCCGAACCCGGACACGCTGGATCACAACCGCCTTTCGGGCACCTTCTGAATACAGGATGAAGTCCAGATAGCACTCCCCCCGTGTGGAAGGAAGCACGCGAAAAGCATTGGAGAACTCACCCAGGAGGAGTTCTTCAGAAATGTCAATGCTGTCTTCAACAAGGTGGACACGAGCCATGCCCAGCCATACCCGGTGTCTACTCCTTGGGGATTCAATTTCGTGAGTGTCCGACAAGGCCGCAGCCATGAGGCGCGGAGAGGGGAGCAGGACGGATCAACATGCGGTAGACAGTGAAGACGCCTGGGCCTTCAAGATTGCGTCGGTCGGCCTCTTCCTGAGCTTCCTCTTCCAGGAAGTACATCCCATCGCCGGATGCTTTATGTGGATTGGGGCCAGAGGCAGTGACGATGAAGACTTCAGTTTCCATGTGGGAAGAATACCCACGAACGGCGAAAGCCACCGCTACCCGAAGGTAGGACGGTGGCTTTACGCTTTGCACAAGGGCCTCTTCACGGTGAAGTGCAGTCGTCCTTTGTGCCCCATTGTCCACTTGACGCTTAAAAAGCGTGGACCCTTTCCTCACTAGCACCTCTCAGCGCAGTGAGGTCCAGTGACGAGTCTAGTGAAGGTGTCAGATCCTTCTTCTCGTCTGCGGGTTCGACCGGGTGTTTCACCAGTCAGGACAAGGTACTTGGCTCCTTACCCCAGCCTCCTTCCAAGTGGAGACCCTGACATTTGAAGGAAGTGGCTAACTTCCTTCCAACCCCCCGGATATGTGCCCGCCATGAGCCTCACCGTAAAGGTTGTCTCCATTGGGTTTCCCCTTGAAGCGAGGAGGGTTGTAACTCAAGCCTTCAGGGAGGTCAACACAAAAATGAGGGTCACGCGAAAAAAACCAAGCAGCCCTACCGCCCACCCCCTGCAATGAAGAAAAGCTGCTGGATGATCCCTTGTGCCGCAACAAGGAATGCCATGGTGAGCACACAGAGCAGCATGCCCAGATGGTACAAGGCTTTCACCAAGCGGTCCTCCTTGCTGTTGACTGAAAGGCCCCCCATGAGCCCGAGACAAGCCAGGACCAGAAAGATCATTACCTCCAATGGGTCTGGGGCTTTGCCACACCCCACAAGAAGGGTGAGGCTACTCACCAAAATAAGGCTTCGGAACATGAGCATCCGCCCTCCCGACGATCTCCGAGAGATCCTCTTGTGTTGTGACCCAACCCCAACCATCAGGGCCTAGTATCCCCAGTTGAATCAACCGTTGTTCCACGGCTCCCGCCCCAAAGGGGCAAGCTCCTCCCACCTTTTTGAATTCGGCAAGCCCTGGCCCCATGTTTTGCATAGCTTTGCTACGTCGCAGACTACGCAGCCACATCCACCAGCATTCCTCTTCGGTACGTGCGGAGTAAGCCTCGGCATCAAGAGCAGGGGGGCTCTTGCCAAGTTCGGACTCCTTCACCAAGGCTTTGCAGGTAGTCAGGATCTGCTTGGCGGACTCTACCTGGCTTTGAAGTTCAGCCATGGTGGTCTTCAACCACTCCTCAGCCCCACCCGTACCTTCAGCAGCCTCCAGTCCTGACAAGGTGCTTTGAAACACCCCCTGGGCCTTCCTCCGAATCATGCCCTCCGCATGACGTAGGCTTTGGCTGGTGCCCACGAAGGAGGCATCCATCCTATCCAGGAATTGATCCTGTGCCGGTCCTGCCAACTGCTGGGCCTTATCCCCCTCAGCCCCAGGGCGGACTGGACCAATTTTCTTCTTGGCCTGATCTCCCTTGACCGCTTCCTTGACCCCGTCCTTGGCGATGCTTGAGACACCCCCTGTACCAAGCTGAAGGGCGGTGCTGAAGGAACCAGGGATCTGCCCTGTTTCCCCAAGGCGCTTGTACATGTGCTTGGACAGGTCCGCGAGCACGGACACCATTGCCCCGCCTACTACGGTGGAGAAGAGAGCCCAGTCGGCGGCATTCTCGTCCTGTGCCGCACATGTCAGGGCGTGTTTCCGATACCCGTCCTGAAAGGCATTGCCTGCGTGCCGCCCGAAGGCAGACCACAGGACATTCTGTTCCGTGCAGAAGCCAGCGAGATTCTCCACCTCTTCCGCGATGGAGTTGTATTGGCCTTGAAAGCCTACAACAGCCTCCAGAGCTTTGGACCTTCGCTGGGCCTTCTGTTGCTCCTCAAGGAATTGCGTCAACTGGTCCCCTTGAAGCTTGGCCATGCCCGATTTGGGAGCTTTCATCCCCTCTTCGGGAACAGCGCCTTCCTGGGGGGCAGGGGCTTGTACCCTTGCACCATCACGTGCTGGTTCACCCATGGGAGGGATCCTCCTTTACCTTGTGGCGTAGTTTGGCCAACGCCCGCGCTCGACCTTCCACGGAACGCGGCCTCTCCTTGCTCAGGAAGACGTTTACCGACTGGTCCACGGCATCACCCAAAGACGTTGCCTTGCCCTCCTTGCCTTCCTTGGCGGCAATCTTCGCACTCGAGTCACTGATCGAAGTCCGCTGATGGAACATGGGATGGTCAAGTTGGGTCCGGGACTCCGCTTTCGGGACTCTGGCTACGGTCACGGCTCCCGAAGGTGGGGTCGTATCTGCCGCCGTCAGGTTTACCTCCACCGGGAACTTCCCTGACTTGACCTGATCGGGGGTGTCAAACCGTTTGGCACCCTTGTGCAGAGAGTAGCCTGAAGGCGCTACAACATCCTTCTTTGGAAGGAGTTCCTTGGTTGGCACTCGCCAGGGTCGAACCCGCAGGCCATTTATGATTGCAGTCAGGAAGGGGTTGCCGGTGTGCTCAGCCAGCTCCTTGAGAGCTTGAAGAGCCTCCGAAAAGCCCTCGCCCCTTGCGAGGAAAGGCTCCATGGAGACGATGCCTACATTCACAAAGTCCTCTTTCGTGTCCGACACAGGGGCCTCCTTCAGGTGAGTGTCCGACCCTACCTACTCCTTTTGGAACCAAAGTGAACTGCCTAACAGGTGTAAACCGCCTTGTTGTTTAGATTGGGTGCATGGTCACCGTCTCTTGAATGGAGGCAAGGACATGAAGCATCTAGATCTGGACCAGTTGCGAGTGGCCATCTTCACACCGGATGAAACTCCCAAGGAACATCGGGAACACCTGGCTACCTGTCCACGATGTCAGAGGCTTGTAGATAACGAGCGAGAGAGGAACCCTTTTGTGGGATGCTCCCCCGAGAAGCAGGCGGAAATGAAGAGATGGCTCTATGATGAGTGGCACCGCTCCCACACTCACTTCTTCCGCCACACCAATAGCGGCTCGCCTTTAGACCGACGATTCAGGTTGGAAAGAGGCATCGCCAAAGTCTCCACCTCAACCAACCCCGCTTCCTTCAAAGCCACCCTGGCTGACTCTACCAACGGATAGGTCGCCCTCTTGTACGACACGTCCGCGATGTTCATCACCCAATGACCACCCTGCGTGAGAGCCTCCGCACCACGTTGGATCATCGGAGTCAGGAACCCCTCCTGCCAACTTTGGAAGGTGTCGAAAACTGACCAGGACTGGTCCCCACCGGCATACTGTTCCTGGTGGAAGTAGGGTGGTGAGGTCATCACCATTTGAACCTGGGGGGGTTTGAAAGACTCCGCAGGTGACAAATGAACATCCACCGGAGCACCTAACCACTCTGCCAGCCGTATGTTGCCCTCGACGGTCTCCGGGGCTACATCCGTCCCAATATAGTGAACCCCAGCAACCACCGCCCCCAACAAGCGACCCCCGAAACCTGCACATGGATCCCAAACGGTGTCCCCAGGCTTGCAGTACCTCCTGTACAAGGCTGCTGCTACGGTGGGTCTGAAGATGGTTGGAGTGCGGGCGTTGGCACACACGGCTTTTAGAACCCTGGCAGGCGTTACCGGGTCACCAACGCGAAACTGCCATAGAACAGCCCGCCTCAATGCCTCTGCATCGTGCCATGCTTCAAAAGCCGATTGCCTCCCCCTGTATCTAGCCCGGTAGCGGTTGGGGAAGAAGGAGTAGCAAAGCTTCAAGCCCATAGAAGAGTGACCCAAGGTGGTATCCTTGGCGACAAGACCCTGGTGGGTCTTGTCCCTCACAGCATCTGAGACTTGCTCCGGGTATGGGAACTTCACCTGTTGAAGGACACCCAGGACATCCTGAACCCAAGCCTCCTGACTGTCCGGGTCCAAGCCTTTCCACAAGGAGGTGTCAGGGTACCTGCTCTTCAGGAGGATGGTAGCTACTTCCTTTGTGAGACTAGTCCGGGGACCAGTCTTGAGTGGGGGGTGTCCCCGAAGCCTTCGGTACACCGTTGTCCTGTGGACACCATAGAGGTCAGCCACCTCCTGCCCAGTTAGACCACCCTGAAGCATGGTGTGCATCCTGTCAGCCTCCCCATCCAGTAGAAGGGATCGTTCACGGACCAGTGGTTGGGTGTCACCAAGCCAAGGGGTAGCCTTTGTGGGGCGTCCCTTGGGAGGAGTGTAGTCAATCCCCAGTGAACGAAGCCTGCGACGGACAGTGGACGCACCGACCCCTAGTTCCCGCCCCATTTGAGCAATGGGGATGCCCTTTGCGGCCCCGTCCCGAAGAACCTCCTCAGTCACCCGTTGACGCACCTGATAGTGTGGACCCTGGAACCCGAAAGGCCCCAATTTGGCAGCCATGCACACAGGGACGTGAGGACGGATAAGCTCAAGGAACCGTTCCGCCGTATCCTCTCGCTCCAAATGGAAGGTGCCCGTCTTGCCCTTGTGAAGCTGCCAGCGAGGGTTGAGATCGAACTTATCGAAGATGGCCAAAGCCACTTCCCAACTTGACCCACCCATGCCGAAGGAGATACCGGGCCACCACCCTGCGTGTCCATCGTCCATGTACCAGACAGCCAGTGCGAGTTCGTCCACCATGTCCACCACCTTCGGGAGCAGGCGCTTCCACCCCCGCTTATGGTCTCCATAGAACATCTCCTGCCATGGGTTCAGTGAGCCATGCGCCCTGGTGCGGAGACGTGCCTGCGTGTAACCACGCTTGTCAGGTACCTCATTAATCGTGTGCTCCCACCCTGCCCACAAGGCTGCCTTCCACTCCAGGTAGGCTCGCTGTGCCCCACAGTGGCTCTCCATGTAGTACGAGGCCGTCTTTTGCCTGACGATGCGACCGTCCCCCAACATGGAGCCAACCAACAGGGACCGCAGGGAGCCTTCAATCGGGGCCACCTCGTTGCGCTTCCACCGTGGCAGGGCTTCAATCCCAAATTGACGCCGCCACGCCTGCACCCGCTTAATGGTGCCACCCAACTTAGTGGCAATGTCTTTGTCGGTGAGTTTCTCGTCGTGGACGAGGTAGCGAAGTTCTTCAGGCGAGACCGGACAAGGGACGGCTTTCATGCCCAGAGGATATGAACGAGCCCATCGCTAAAAGCAAGGGTTTGGCGCTTTAATCTTCCAAGAGAAAGGGGCCTCCTGAATTGCTCCAGAAGGCCCCTTTTTACTCAGCTAGGTTCGTGAAAACCTAGTTGTTACGCGGGTTTACCGGGTAACAGTGAGTCGTGCAAGTCCGCGAGGGTTGTATGCGCCGATGCCGAGGTTCTCGAAGATCGAGAACCCGATCATACGACGTCGGGGATCATCTGCGGACAAGACGGTCAGCTCGGTGCGTACGGGGATACGTCCGAACATTTCGGGCTCACAGGCCAGGTAGACCGTGCCCACGGGGACCAGTCGGCTCGTGACCACCTGAGCGCCGTAGATGACGCCCTGGAGTCCGGTCTTGAGCAGGGTGGCCTGGGACTCGATGTCGAGGATGTCGCGCCCGAACTTGCGGATATCCGCGTAGTCCCGTGCGTTCATGTAGATGCGGGCGACCCGGAGGTCGTGCCGCTCAATGAGCGCAAAGGCATCCGCGATGACCGCACCCGAAATGGGGGCGATGACCGGGATGTCAGGGTTCAACTGACCCGGAAGGCTGTCGAAGCCAGAGGTCGCCACTGAATCGAGAACCGCGAAGACACGCTCGTCCTCTGCAGCCTGAATCTGAGCACGGCCCAGATCCTGACTGCGCTCGATGAGGTCGAACCGTCGCTCCTTGATCTGCGTGAGCGGGATCTCGGGGTTGGACGCGATCTCAAAGAGGGGGAAGATGACGCGCCTGGGCTTGGTGATGGCCAGGATGTTCTGACCCTCCTCACCAACCACGTAGGCCGTCACATCGGGATCCTTGTCGTAGATCGGAAGGGCACCGTCCGGGAGCTGCTCAACCAAGAAGGTCTTGCGGCCAACGGCGGCGTAGTCTCGCCGCGTACGGAGCGGCTGGGTCATGGAAGCGGCGAGCTTGGCGCGACCCTGGGGGGTCTTGACGTACTCTCCGATGATCTTCTGCTTGACCGCGTTCGTGACGTTGTTCATTGATTCCTCCGTCAGATGCGCTGGTCGTAGACCAGGAAGTTCTGGGTTGAGTCAGGCGGCATCTTGAGGAGGCCGATAGTCGTGATGCCGGTGGCGATCTGCTCCATGCGGTTGTTGTCAGCAACCACGTTGGTCAGGTAGCCATTGCGGCTCGCAAACAAGAAATCCGCACATGCGTAGGTCAGAATCGCCGCAGTGGCGATGTTCTTGTCTTCGAACAGCCGGTTGGCATACGTGCCCTGGCTGCTCATGTAGGTGTTCTTCCCGCTCGCGGTGCCCGGCGTGTTCTCGAAAGCGTTGCCGTTCGCGTTGTTGAGGAAGACCCCGATAGGACGAGCCGTGACGGCTGGTGCAATCGGGCCACCGATGAAGTTCGCACCGCCACCTGCGTCACCGCGAGCGAAGGCGACCGAGCCGCTCAGAACGCCGTTGAGCGTTTGATCGACCTGGTTGGTGATCCCCACTGAAATCAGCGGAGGGTTGTTCTGAGTGAAGCTGTCGTCCGTCAGGACTCCCGTCGAATTGAAAATGCCCGCGTGGAGCACCTCAAGAGCCGACGAAGACTCCGTCCAGCCACCGCTTGCCTGTCCAAGAAGGGTTGCCATGCGCCTTCTCCCTGTTTACTGGCTTGGTTGCCGTTGGTTAAACCACCCCTCGACATAAGGAGCAGCATCATCTGTAAGGGGGGTTGGTATCAGCTAACTATTGAGCTTGATCTGTCGAACCAAAGAGAAGGAGCCCCTCAATGGTATTTGAGGGGCTCCTTCAATCGGAAGTGTTTGGTCTAGAAGGCGTCGGACACGTCCGGGGCGCTCGCCCAGAGCTTGGACAGCTCATCGACCTCACTACCCTTGGTGCTTCCACCACCGGACAGGCTACCCAAGGTGCGAACCCCAGCGGCCTTCTTGCGAGGCTGCGGGCGACGAGAAGCGGTGCGGCTGGCCTTCTTGCTTGCCACCTCCTCTTCCTCGTCCTCATCAGCCTCTTCGTCCTCAGACTTCTTGCTCGCCTTCTTGCTGGCGACCTCCTCGTCCTCGTCCTCGTCCTCATCATCCGAAGCGTTGCGCCCGAACACGTTGGCGAAGGCTGCTTCGTCAGCGGCAGTCAGGACCGACTCCTCAGACAGACCCATCGGGTCACCGTGACCAGCGAAGAAGCTCGCCTCCTTGCTGGCATCCTCGTCGGAATCCTCGTCCTCGTCGCCCTCGTCGGCATCGCCCTCGTCGGCGTCGGCATCATCCTCGTCCTCGGACTTCTTGGATGCGTAGATGCTGCCCATCGGCTCGCCACAGGCGGAGATGTCATCGCCCATCGCGCTGAGCATGTCCATCTCCTCGTCGTCCAGATCAGAGAAGTGACCGTATGCCTTCTTGCTGGCGGTCTCTTCTTCCTCGTCGTCCGCTTCCTCATCGGCAGCCAGTCGGATGTCGCTGAAGGAGAGGATGCCGTCGCGATCCTTGTCCATGGCAAGAAAGGCCTTCCGGGAACCACGCCATTCACGGGCGGTCACGAAACCATCACGGTCGCCATCGGAGATAGCAAACCATGCTGCCTCCTTGGACACCGATGCTGCCTTGTTGGCCTTGGCCTCCTCGCCCTTCTCCTCGTCCTCCGACTTGGCATCAGGAGTGAGGGTCTCACCGTCAGGGTCGTTCTGGTCTGCCTGTCGACGAAGCCGGGCAACCTTTCGCTCCAGACGTGCAAAACGAGCAAGAAGAGCTTCGTCGTCCTCCTCCCCGTACATGTCGTCCCCACATCCGAGGAGATCCTCAGAAAAGAGGTCACCTTCATCGTCAAAGCCGAGAAGGTCGTCGTCCATGTCTTCGGAGAAGAGGTCATCCTCCTCGCCCATCAGGTCGAGGTCATCAGCGAAGAACCCACCAGCCTGCTTGCGCTGACCAGCGATACGCTGAAGGGCTGATTCGATCTTCGCGTCCGAGAGGTCCATCAGCCCGAAAGCTCGCTCCTCGATAGACGCCGTGCTGGCAGTCTTGCCCAGGGTGTGCCGTGCGATCACGAGACACTTGGCTGCACGCCGACGCACTGCCTCCTTGAGGCCAGCCTGACGACCAACCTGCCCGCCATGTGCAGGGTGGTCCTGGTCCTCAACACCGTAACCCGGAAGAGCCGGGGGTCCACTGTCGCCATACGGCGCAGGATGCGGATCTTCAGCCCACGCTGAGGGGTCACCCTTGGCGTAGTCTTCATGTGAGGGATCGGGCTGGTGAGCCGGGTGATCCTGATCCTCGACCCCATAACCGGGGATCGCGGCAGGGGCAGCCGCCTGGCGTGCTGCCCATGTCATTCGCTGACGATGTGCGCTCATTGCGTCTCCTTGTGGCGACTACCAGATTGAAAAGTATGACTCGCACCTTGGGTCTGGCGTTCCCAATGTGCGATGAGCTTGCCAAGCTTACGGAGTACCCGAATCTCAGCAGAAGAGGGCTGACCCAGTGAAGCTAGACAAGCCTGAAAACGAGTGGGATCTGCAAAGTCCGCAGATCCCATCTTCACCGCTACCCGATAGACCCGGATAGGGATGTTGATACCACCAGCCTGCGCCAACTGAGCAATGCCATCCACGAGGGCTGCTCTGGTTGTCGCCGTACGGATGAGGACATCCGTTGCAGTGCGAAGAATTGACCCTTCCTTGACGAGAGTCTCGTTAGTCGAGGTTGGGGTCTCAGGGTTGAGAACCTTCTCGGCTTCGTCACCCTTCATCTGCTCTTGCAGACGCTTCTTCACCCGGTCGGACACGAAGGTGACCATCTCCTCTTCAATATCCTTGAAGGGGTTAGGCTCCTCTGCGGGTTTTGCCTCAGCATCTTCCGCAGGCTCTTCGGAATCCTGCCACCCAGCAAAGAAATCACTGGACTCAGCCAGGAGGTCATTTCCAGAGGAGAAGCCAAAAGCAGAGCTGGAGTCCGTGAGGAAAGCAGCCTTCATCTGAGTGTCAGATGACCACTGAGGTGGTGGGGTGTTCAGGATAGCCTGAACCTGCCGAAACTGACTTTCGGTAGGCTCCAGGATGTTCCTGAGCACCGCACCCGTGAAAGCCGGGGTTGCAACCCAACTAGCCTCAATGAACTGAACCCCTCCAGTCGGGCCTATGCTCTTGTGACCACAAAGCTCCGCGACCCGATGCTTGTTGCCGTTCTCGTCGAAGAAGATGTTGCCCTTTGCGTATTTAACGCAGTTGCACATCTCTGTCTCATCCGCAGCCCAGTGCCCGCACTTCGTACATTGAGTGCCGTCAACGCTGCACCCCATGGACAGGGTGCTCATCTTGCCATTCACAATGGCGGTGACGAGATCTCTGTGCTTCCGGTCGGTAGCAATGAGAATGTCCGTGTAAACACTGTCACCAATGTCGCGGGCTACAGAGTCTATGATGCGACCCTTGGACAGTTCTTCTACCTGAACATGCTCGCAGTTATGGACACAGACCCCGTGGTCGACAACGTAGGAGTGATCCTCCTCGACCTCGATGTTGTGGACATAACCTGAATAGGGGATGCTTGTGTTGCTGGTGACCTGATATAGCCTAGCCCCCTCCCACCAAGCCAGATCCTGGCTCTTGTTGGATACCGGTACAACTGGCCCCCACCGCTTCGACCGAGACACAATTTCGGTACAATCCGAACGAGACACGTAGGTCGTCCAACAGTGGTGGCGGGAGATCACATCGAAAATTCGGGGTTCTCCACCGACCACCATCTGCACTTGGCTGCCAACCTCACCGATGTTGCGCTTCTCAAATACCGTGAAGGACTTCAAACCACACTGCTCGGCCACCAACTGCATCTGGTCAGACAGCTTCCGTGAGACAGAAGCTCCACGGAGTCGGAGGGTACCTTTGTGTAGGTTCCCATCCCCAGTCATCCAAGCAGCCAACAACTGAAGCTGAGTTTCCCTGTCCCAGTCGTGTACGGAAGGGTGCAACGTCTTGAGGTGGGCCAGATGACCACACATCTTCTGGAACCAGGCAGCTGCAGCCTTTGATCGGATTGTTGTCCGCAGAGACGTCTGCGTCGGATGGATCTTTACGGTAGCTTCAGGCCACACGTCCTCCGCCAACTTTTGAGCATCTTCGGCAAGAGTTCGTTCGTGAGGACCGAAACTCAAAATAACAGCAACCGGGTTCTCATTACCCTCCCATGCGAGACACCCCTCTGCGGCATAGTAGCCCAGTAGTGAGGCTCGCTTCAGAGAGGATACTGATCCAGTATTGCAATTCGGCCCCCGAACCCAGGATGTGGTGCCCAGGTCTCCTGCATTGACCCACTCAGGGATGATCCTCACCTCTTGCGAGGGGATCTCAGGAGCAGTGTCTTTGAGGAACCACATCTTGCGGGGTCGGGAACGCCCCCGCAACTTGGGCCTCTCATCTTGGGCTAGTGGCCTGACACCGAAATACCTGGGGTATTGCCTGAGCAAGCTACCGGCATCCCCGCAACCCAACAAAGAGGACACTTCGGCCCTCGTCATTGGGCCAGACCCCATGGCATCCACGACCTTCCGCAAAGCAGGGGTGCTAGAGCCAAAGGTTGCCTGCTCTCCACGGAGAGCTTTGACTATCTGATCTTTCCGGTAACGTAGCGCCGACTTCGCTTTCCCGGACTTGTACCGACCTAGGGGAGGAGCCTCAACACTCAACGCTCGGAAGGGGTGATTGCCTGTCGCCAGAATTGGATCCTTGAATCGCCCAATCTGAACAGCCTGAATGTCCCCCTCATAGAGACGCTTGAACAACCTGGTGACCTTACGGGCTCTACCCATATGGGTGAGCACCAGATCCCCCACAATCACATCCTCAATGGGTTTGTATGACCCATCTGCCAAACGCACCTGCGTCCCCGGTGCAAAGCAGAAGTTATGACCCCCGACGAAGGTGCGGTAGCTCTTGAGGAGCACGTCCCGGTCCCAGGAATCCAAGTTGTTGTTTATGAACTTGTCGCAGGACGCCTTGATTCGGAAGTTACCGTACTTCCTGTTCACCCGGAAGCCACCTTCAAGGACCGAACCCGTCTTGATCCCTGTGGGCTCAAACGTGTCGACCGAAGCGACGATGGTCGCATGGGTCAGCAAGAAGTCCTTGGGGTTGAAGGGCTTACCTAACAGCTCAGACGCCCTGGCAACCAGGTTGTCATTCAGATCTCCGTTGGAGGTCTTGGCAGCTACCCGAACCTTCGCCCATTCGGTCTTCCCGATGTGGGGGTGCACCACGGAAGCCCGTGCATACTTCATGAAAGCCATCAGGGCACCCCCGAAGCTACACGGTGTCGGGCCAACGGATCCATGGGGGCATCCGGGTCTACAAACTCTGGATGCCCGATGATGTCACAACGCTTGATGAGGAACAGGCACTCTGGGCAACCCAGTAGGCGCTCACTCACACCCTCGCTCCGCTTGTAGTTGGCGGGGCGAAGGTACACAGGCTCATCCTCATCCACGTGATTCTTGCACTTGGGACAGGAGAACCTCCCACTTGCGATCTCGGCTGAGGTTGCCTTGTACTTGCGGTCCTTGCCTGCCCAATAGAGTGACTTCTTCACCCAGGCTTGGGCTACCCGGTTGGCATGCCTTTCAAGTTCGGCCCGTGCTGCCCTGGGAACGGGTCCACCGGGCACCCGAACGGTCCCTGCCCCACCCGGTACGTTGTCGTGCTCAAGTGCGGGAGGGATAACGTCCTTGGACTCGTAGCGGGTCACGTCCTCTACCGGAAGACGAACACTACCATCAGGGTACTCCACGTCAATCATACCTATGGCCGGGTACACGGCTGTGACACCCCCGATGTGGTTTTGACCATCCATCGAGTAGTACACGGAGTCACCAACAGAGAACTCCGAAGCTCTCTGTTGGTAATCGACATAGGATTGACGAGCTGAACCTGAACCCATAAGGAGCGACCTCCGGTCAACCGAGAAGGTTGACCTTGGCACCCTCGCCACTTGCAACGCGCGTTGCAAGTGAAGCCATCTCAGTGATCTTCGGAACGGAGGATGCGCTGACCGTAGTCAATGCAGGCAGAAGATGATCTGCTGCCTGCACCGCCCGTGTAGCTGCACCATTCACCTTGGCACCACTCAATGCCTTGGTTTGCAGAGCGGAGAGCGCACTTGCAAAACGAGCAAGAGGTTGGCCCAGCGACTGGATGGCAGGGTCTCCAGACTTGGCAGCAAGAGCAGCGGCACGGGTCACCTTGGCGGCACGGTCAGCAAGAACCGCACTCGCCTGGATACCAGCCTGTGGCACCTGTCGGTCGTCCTTGGTCGTGTCAGGACCAAGCTCACCGTCCACCTGGGCCTCGGTCAGCTCTCGATTCTCCTGTTGGGAGAAGTGCTGATCCATGTAACCCTCATCCCCTTCCTGCTCTTCGGGGCCTCTCTTCTCTTCCCCAATCTCTTCGGGGTCAAAGCCGGGCTCCTTCATCACATCGTCGCCCGTGAGGGCTTGACGCTGGATGCCAGCGAACTTGTCAACCTGGTCTGACAGGAGATCACAGCGGTATGCGAAATCCGAAGCGATTCGCTGTGGGATGCCCATGGCAGCCCAATGGGTTTGGAACAGGGTAGCGAGTTTGTCGAGGTCAGCGGTGACTGCCAGCGCGCCTTTCTTCGTCATACGGGACATTGTTTCCTCCGTGGGTTCCACGCGGTGTTCATGGAGGGGCGCACTGGCCCTCTACCAGACATGGGAGTGTGTATAGGACGGCAAACGAAAAAGAGACCCAAACGAGATTCATTCAGCCCCTTTTTCGGGCTCTTGGAGTTTCAGATCTAGAGCTTCTGGATCTTTGTTCTTCACTGCAGCTCGTGCTCTGGCCACGGAAGGGTCGGTCGGGTCAGGATGTTTGTCGTAGGTTTTTTCCACGTGATCCTGAACCGCTTGTAGGGCTTTGACCTGACGTTCCTTGGCCTGTTCGTGGCAGGCATCAATGCTATCCTGGTCCGCCCCAGCTTCCATGATACACTTCTGCAGTGCTTCACGGTCAGCCTTCAGATCCTTATTGTTCTTGAGAGCGCCCCGCATCTTGCGACCCTCTTCAAAAATAGCCTTCACGTCGTCGATGCCATTGGCCTTGCAGGTAGCTTCCACAAACCCCTGCACCGTGGTCATGTCGTTGATGGCTTCCGACTTCAAAAACCCCCGAACGAAGTTCCTGATCTCGGAACTGACCACGGGCAAACCGTATTCATCCACACTGGTGAGGAGGTCCAGAATCTCCTTCCAGTCATCAGATACGGCATCCTTCAGCTGATTGTCATTGAGGGAATCCAGGGCACGTCCAACCGCCTCACGTCCTTCTGGTTCGAAGAACTTTCCAGGAGGGGCGAACATCAGGCCCACGTCCCCATTCTTCTTCAAGGTACGAGCAAGGGCGCTCGCCTTCTCTGAAGGTACCGGGAAGAGTCGCTCCCCCTTGGAATCTTTGATGTCCAGGGACTCCGGGCGACCATCCTCATCCACCACCATCAAGGCAGCGACGTACAGCCCGTGTGCCACTGCCATTAACTGAGAGTATTCAGGACTGTCCGGGTCTGCTTGAGCCAGCTGCTTGGACACCATTTCAGCAGCTTCACCACGAAGCTCCGGGGTCATGCGGTCGTAGACCTTCATAGAGGCTATCGCCCGTGCCTCCATCTGCTCCCTGGACTCTTCCTGGTCGGATACGGGATGACCACTCACGACAGCGGGGTCCAACACGAAGCGACGAGCGAAGGCATACTCAGCCATCATCCGCCCACGCTCTTCGGGGCTTGCTTTTGACACCCCGGCGAAAGGCTTCTTCAGGGCCTTCACCGCCATGCTTACATGGGCATCGGAGAGACCGCTGTCGGACCAATCGTCCGTCATGGTCTTGATGGCATCCCGATAAGCTGCCGCCGCTGCAACCTGGTCTGCCTCGCTCATTGACTCAAAGCTTTTGCGGGCGTGTGTCGCTGCCTCGTCTTGCTTGAGCGTGAAGGTGGCGGACTCATCCTCATCCCGTCCGTAGCTGTAGCCACCGCCCATGTCACGGAGCTTATCGTCCACCTCATAGCCCCGGTCCTTGCTAATCTGCATCCGGGCTTCAACCTCTTTGAGTTCCTCTTGCTCCTTGGAAGCTTTTTGCAGCTCCTCCTTCATGGTGGCAACCAGGTCCGCCTTCTCAATCATCAACTTCTTGAGTTCGGCGTCCTTCTCGTCCGCATCGGGCTCAATAGCCTCATCCTGATACTCGTCAGAATCAAAGATATCGGAGAGGCTATCACCGCCACTGCCACCGCCGTAACCCCGGCTCCGGTAGGGGTCGTTGTACTTGTCGTCGTCCTTGAGCTTGATCTCCTCGTCGAGCTTCTTGATTTGAGCGTGCAAGTCCTTGATGGGCTTGAGCTTGTTCTCCAGCTTCTCCTTGGTGGCCTTGTCCACTTCGGCTTGCTTGTCGAGGGTGGCCTTCTCTGCCTTGAGCTTCTTTTCCTCGGGGGTCTCAAAGGCTCCGAAGAGGGATTTCATTTGCCCCCGCATGTCATCTAAGCCCTTCTGACGTTCCTCCCGATGTTGTTGTCGTGGGGACTTCGATTTAGGCTTGGCTGGAGCTTCAGGTTCCTCCTCTTTGTCATCGGCTTCAGGTTCCTCCTTCTCAGGCTTGCTGTCCCCCTTCTCCTCGGGTGCAGGCTTGTCGGGATCCTTGGTCTCACCGCCGGGCTTATCTTCCTTAGAGGGGTCGTTGGTTTCAGCGTACTTTTCGGCCTCGTCCTTGGTCTCAAAGTACTTCTGGGTGCCGTCCTGATTCTTTGAGCGCCACTTCCCGGTGCTGGTCTTGTTGTCGTACTTGCCCGGTGCCAGTTTATCGACCTTCTGCTTGCGAGTTGCCTTTGCCGCCCGGTCATCCAGTGCGAAGAGGTAGCGGATGGTGAGGTTGTCGATGGAGGCAATGCGCTTGTAGTTCAGAGACAAGTCCCTGTCCTCGTCCGCCCCTTGGGTGCGTGTATCCTTGTCATCCTCCTTGATGGTCTCACGACGCAGATCATGACGTGGCGGCTTTTTCTTGGGCGGGGGGCGTTGGAGTCGACGGACCTCCTCGTCCTCCTTCTCATAGTCGGATTTGGTGGCAACACGTTGAAGCCACAGTTGAGCTACCCGATTGACGGAAAGGTTCCGCTTCACCCTGGGTACCCCCACTGCTGAAGGTAACGCGAAGCAACCCTGCTCACGCTGTCCTGGTTGACCCCGACAGACCGCCATGCCTCACGACGGATGCTAGCGACACCATCTCTCAAGCTCTGCCTGTGTGAGGGGCTACGGTCCCCAGGCTTGACGCTGAACCAGTTCCGACCGACCCGGTACACGTAACCCAGGACACCACCACCAAGCTTGTCATCTGGATCGCTTGTCACACCGTTCATCTCAGCCACGCCCCAATCGAACACAGCGCTGATCTGGTCGGCCTTCTGAAGCAAAGTGCGAAGAACCCCGCGAATGACGGCTTGCTTGTGGGTCTTCTCAGTCAACTTGACCATTGGTACCTGACTCCAGCCCATACCGAGGGCGAGTGTGATTCGCCCTCGCCCATCCCCAATGCCCACTGCTTCCTGGGCCTCTACAACCACTACGGGCGGCACCGTTCCGGCTTTCACCCAGGTCATAGCCCGACGTGCCCAGCTTGCACCACGGAAGCCTTCCAGTTCAGCCTCAAGTTCTTCTTCCGGGTCCAGGTCAGCCAACTCCCCCTCACTAAATTCAGCCCAGCTGTCGATATCATCATAGTCATAGAGGTCGTCCAGCTTGACCGTCTTGACAGGGGACACATCGAAATCTGCCAGTCGTAGGGTGCGACCAGCATTGTCACTCATGTGGTCCAGGGCATCCAGGAGGTCTCTGCGGGACGCCCCGGCCTGCTTGTTCAACCCCTCGCTCACCGTGCCATCCTTGAGGAACTCGTCCTCTAGACCGGGGACCAGGTATTGGCTCTTGAGGGTCGCCGCCTCATGACCCACTTCCGCTGCCGTCTCCTCCAGGGCTTTGTTGAACTCCGCCTTGAGCTTCTCCTCCCTCTCCTTCTTGTCTTCCGGGAGCTTGCCCGACCGGATGGCCTTGAGACGCTTCTGCATCTCGCTGTTGGCGTGGAAGCCGCGAAGATCCTTCGCTGTCACCCCGAAGCCTTTGAGGTACTTGTTGACGTCCTCGGCAGTTACACGGCACTCGTCGCCTTCGCACAGTGGATCCTCTGGCCCCTTGCCCTCTAGAGCAGCCTTCAAAGCACTCAGGATGCCCTTATCGGTGACCGTCTTGCTCTGACTGACGCCGCTCTTGCCGACGTACTTGATGGTTGCCTTCGACCCACTCAGGGTGATGTGTTTCTTACGCCAGCCGGTGACCCCGAAGTGTCCATCCTTAGCGGAGCCCTCGTTCCCCACCCGCTCAAAGGTTTCATCAATGAGGGCCACCACCAACGCCGTATAGCGTGTGAGGTCGTCCTTGCTGGTCAGGTCGGAGCGGTACTTCGCTCGCAGATCCGACATCCCCTTGCGGAGTTTCTCAACCCGTTTGGCCTTCTCCCGATTGCGATGTTGGACTTGCTTCTCGCTGTACTCATAGACCGTGGTTGTGCCCTTGCCATCTGCTTTGGGCACCTCCTTCTTGTCTTTGAATTTGGAAGCACGTCGGGTCATCAGGGTGTGACCCTGCTCTTTACCGGTCTCTTCAAAGCCCTTGGATTTGAGCATACGAACCATCACCGGATTCACGGCATCAATGCAGAAGACCATGTCCGGGAAGGGGTCGAGCAACTCATCATACTCGTCGATGGCAAGCTCAAGAAGCTTGGCCCCGTAACCTTTGCGTTGATGGTTAGGGTCCACCACGATATCGAAGGAGAAGCATTCTTCGCTCACGCTTGTGAACAGGGCGGCTACCAGTTGGCCTTCCTCCTGGTAACCCGCCTTGAACTCTTTGTCTCGGGACACGTAGATCCCGGCCCTGGTTGCAAGCTCCCAGGGGTTCTGTGAACCCTTGAACCTCCAGACCAGCTTGGATCCTTGACGCAAGAAGCGAAGGGCAACCCTATCTGCACTCTTACTCATGGGCGACCGCCTCACCTTCTTCCATTGGGCTTTGAACACAGAGAACGGCTTGATGTATGGGGTCGCAAATGCCGCCCCATACTGGGCACCTGTCAGATCCACGACCTTGTTCCCCACCCTTGCAACGACATGGAACAGGAACTTCTGCTGGTCGCCCGCGAACTCCAGCCACTCCTTGTGGGCGTCCTTCCCGAGAGGGGGGATCAGGCCCGTACCTTCCCACACCTCGCAGGGCACCCCACGCTCCGCCAGGAACTCGCAGAGCCTGGTAGCCACCCCGTCACAGCGGCCCTTGGTGTCCGAACAGGACATCGGGTCCGGGTAGCTCCCCGCCGGGGACTTGAGGAACTCCGCGACCAACGCGGGCAGGTTCACCTTCGCCATTCGTCCTGTCCGCAGGACTGCCGCCATCTCAGCGACCACTCGGACATCCTTGGAGTCCTCGGCCCCCTGCATGGCCTCCACAGCCTGCGCGAGGTACCGCTTGAGATGGCCCATGTCCACGGGCCGATCCCGCCGGGCACCCTGGTCCACGTTGTCGATGAGGGTCACCTGGATCCGGTCGTAGGCCCGGCCTGATCCAGGGTGCTTCGACCGGGCCAGTGTCAGCATCCAGTCGTAGAGCTTCTTGTAGACCGCCATGTGGGGCTTGCCCTGCATGTAGCGAGGTCCGTCCGAGGCCGTCTTGCGCTCGACCAGGTGCTCCACCGCAACCACCACCTCGCTGTCCCCCTTCACCGCGTCCGCGAAGGTCGCGTTGAAGAGCAGGGGCATGGAGTCGTCGGGGACATCGTGCCGGGTGTCCACCCCCCCATGGTCCAGGACCAGCGTGGAGGCGTAGCGGGCGGCCACACGTCCGATGGCGTCCTCGGGCAGGCCGCCCAGCAGGAGAGGGACCGAGGAGTCGGGGACGGTGAACGTCCGCTCCTTGCCCCCACCCTGAACCACCACCTCGGTGTGCGATGCCACCCGACCGGATCCGACCGGCGTGTAGAACCACTCGTTCATGTCCGTGCCCGCCCAGTAGACGTGGCCCACGGGCACCTTCTTGCTCAGGATGGTGCCCCGACCATGGATCCGGGCGTAGCTCCTGGTCAGGGTCACCCAGTCGCCGGGTCGGATCTCCGTGATCCCCTCGGGGACGCTGCGGTAGACCGCGATCTCCTTCATGCCGTCCCAGTAGGGGACCTTGTCCATGTACTTCGCGGGGACGACCGTGTGGACGTTCGGGAGCAGGTTGGCGGGGAACTGCTTGGCCGCCTGAAGGCGTGCGCGACGGTCCCCCTCGCTGTCATCCCGCGAGGCAACACGCCCCTCCGGGGGTGCCATGAAGTGCGTCTTCCCCGCCAGGTCCACCCAGGCCACCTTGCCGCTCACCGTGGGGTGAGTCGATTCCGCCGGGATCTCCTCCCACTTGCGGATCAGGTCGTTGCTGTACTTCGGGCCGACGCCGCTGCTGGTGGACACCGTGATGTGAGATGTCCGCCCCTTCGAGCGAAGCGCCCTGGGCGGGTCCACGACCACGACCTGGGCCTTGTCGTCGGCCAGGTGGGCCTTGACCTTCAGGTCGACCGTGCGGCCCCAGGGGAGGCGCAGGGGGGCCTCTGAAGAATCCCTGAAGTGCCACACCGTCATGTGGTGGGCGTGCCGTTCGGGGTGCAGCTGCCCGTAGCGACGGATCAGCTTCTGCGTGTCCATGGGGTCGAGGACGACCCCGATGTACTGCACATCCGAGGATGCCGCACGGCGGCCCCCGCCCAGTGCCCGACGCACCGCCTGGGTGAGCTTGCCCTGGTGGAAGGCGAGCAGGTGGTTGTCGAGCATGGCCTCGCGGGCCAGCGTCTTCACCTGGCCCATCCCAGCACCCTTGAGGTCGAACTCCTGCATGAGGGCGCGGTTGTCCAGCTTCGGCTGGTTGAGGTTGGCGACGTACTCCTTGGCCTCGGACGCGGTCATCTCCACGGTGATGTCGCGGACCCGCTGCACCTGTCGGGGGTTCAGGAACCCCAGCTGCTTCCCTGACGGGAGGCCGAAGTCCATGAGCACGAACATGTGGGCGACGTTGCTGCTGTCCCCGTGGTTCGCCAGCGTGTTCCGCAGGCCCTTGTCCTTCTGGATGACCTCCTTGAGGACGTCGAGCAGCCCCAGCCGGTCCATCTCCGTGAGGGCCTTGGTCGCGGTGGACTCCTTGAGGACGAAGTCCAGGAGCATGGAGCCCAGGTGCGACGGCGGGATGTTCTTCAGCTTCGCCTTGTTGCGCTTGATGGAGGCTTGCACCTCCCCGTCGATGCGGAAGCCGTACTTCACCAGGAACTTGATGGCCCGGACCATGCGGCTGGGGTCGTCCGAGAAGGTCTTGTCCGGGTCGGAGGGGCATCGCATGACGCCCTCGGCCAGGTCGGAGATCCCGCACCCGGTCAGGTCGACGATCTCCGCCTTGTCCGGGCCGTTGGCCAGGTCGTGCAGTCGCCACATCAGGCAGTTGAAGGTGAACTCCCGGCGGCACACATCCTCGGCAGCCGTCGCGGGTTCCACCAGGTGCGGCTTGTACCCCTTGCCGCCATCGCCCCCGTAGGACTCCTTGCGGGCGGTGGCGATCTCGATGTCCTCGCCCTTGAGGTCTTCGCCCCCGACGATCCACTCCTCGTTCACATGGAGCAGGGCCACGCCGTAGTTGTTGGTGGTGAGGTTGATGTCCACCGGGGCCGCCTTGAGGATCTCCTTGGCGAACCACTCGCTGTCCCGGCCACGCAGGGCGACCGAGTCGATCATCACGTCGATGTCCTTGATGGGGGCGTTCAGGACAAAGTTCCGAACGGCACCCCCCACCACGTAGACGTGCTCACCCACCCCCAGCTTGCGGGCCAGGTCGGAGAGCCACTTCACCAGGGCCATGGACCGCCGGTGGTTCGATGCCTCCATGTGGCGTCGGTTCAGTGCCCCGGTGCTCACCGTGGCCTCCTTGTCCGGTTTTGAGCCGATCCCTTCCAGGATGCCCATGATGTAGTCATCCTGAATGTCGTACTGCTCCATGAATCGTCGCAGGGACCGCAGGTAGCGCCGCCCTTTCTTCGCACCATCCTCGTCCCCGCTGAGTTGCTTGACCGCTTGAGCCACACTCAGGGGCTTGAAGTACGAGGGATGCTCTGGGTTGGAGAGGAAGGCCAGCGCCCACACTTCCTCACCACCCTTGGTTTTGACCACCACCGGGGTACGGGTGTAACTGTTCTTCGCCCTTTCCCGGTCAGGACGAAAGCCCTCACGACGATCAACCGATCCCAACACTTTTTGAGCAACGGTCACGGGGTACTCGTGAAGTACCCCCACGATCTTCCCTCCCGGCTCTGTCCCCATCACCAGGGACTCCCGGTTTTCACTCATGCGGTTGTACGCGATGTGGTGTCCTTCAAGGGTGCCCACTTCCGACCGTATCAGGTCGCCCGCTTGTGGGGGGTCACCTATCATGGAGCCATAAGTGAACAGTCGGAACAGGTCGAGGTCACCTTCAACCTCATGAGTATCAGGCTTATCCGCAGCGAGGTCCGAGTAGTGGAAGACCCGGACCTTGACCTTACCTTTGCGTCCCTTGGGCAGCCTGTCCTCCAGTCCCAGGAAGTCCACCCGGCCCGGAATGGGGTAGAACAGCACCTCCAGGTCGCCGGGGATGAGGACCATCTGGGACGAGGTGGACATCTTGTCCGTGTCCCGAATCACGTTGTTGGGGTGCTCCCGATTCTTGCGTCGAACGTGAATGAGCGATGGAGCAATGTCCTCTGGTGACTTCACCTTCTTGAGGGTGGTGGTCGCCTTCTGTCGTCGTTCGTGAGAGGAGTCCTTGTCAGCCCCCGTAGTGTATCCCGCATTCTCCAGGAACACCCCGTGGTTGGTACGGACGACCAACTCATCCTTTTCAAAACACCGGGCTACCGGTTCGGGCGCTTCATCGGGATCGTATTCAACTGCCCAAATCTCTTTGCCGTCGGACACCAGAGTGTGCCCGGAGATCTTGTTGGCGACAGCTTTCCTGACTGCCGCTTTGAGCGTTTTCTGGCCCAAGACCTCAAGGATGAGGTCACCATCCCGCGACTTCTTGGCTTCCTTCTTTTCGGTCTCATCATCCACAACCAGGAGAGCCGAAGATACCACCCCGATGCCGTATTCATTGAGTCCTTCAATCCATTCGGTGGTGACATCGCAGATGTAGACGGCCTCTACACCCTTGACTAGATCACGGATTAGCTTCACACGAGGTGTGTAGTTCCGGTCCCGGATCTTCAGCAGGGAAGGCTTCCCTCCCCAGGTGCCACCCGCGATCACACATGCTGTTCTGCTGAAGCCCATGCCTTAACCTCATTCAAGGAATGAGGGGCGATAGGACTAGAAACGAGATCAGGAAGTAGCCCGCTCCGCCAACTCAGCCGTGATCCTTGTGGCAATGAAATCCTGCAGCTCCTGCCGGGATACCGTGACCGTAGGATCCTTGATGCTTGCGAAGCGACCCCCACCTTCTTCCTTGGGCTTCTCATACTTGAGCCCCAGGTTTTCAGCGATCTTGTTCGCGATGTCGCTGTTGTCCGCCAACATCTGACCCACCGAACTGTAGACCCCCCGCAACACCTCGTTGAAGGTTGCGTCATTCACCGTGAACAGGTCGCGCTCCAGCTTCTCGCGAGTGGCAACGGGATCAATGTTCAGGAGGTCGAGGATGATATCGATGTCCAGTGAGCCCTTCTGGTAGAGGTTGAACAGGGCGTCGAACGTCTCGCTGTTGTCCCGCAAGGCAAGCCGGGTGAACGAGAGTTCGGGGACGATGACTTGAAGGTTACCGTCCTCGTCCTCTTCCACGAACCCCATGCGAGCACACATCGGTTTGAAGAATCCATCCTCGACCAAATCCTTCATTACCTCACGGAAGAGCATGAACCGGGTGTTGATGACTTCCAGGTGGAGGCGGTCACCTGAATAGGTGCTCTCCCCGGAAAGGAGCGTCTCTGTGACCCCAAGACCGGCATA
The DNA here is from genome assembly GCA_937910685.1 of uncultured bacterium. Taxonomy (GTDB): domain Bacteria; phylum Planctomycetota; class UBA1135; order UBA1135. The sequence goes on along the minus strand of CALEMP010000021.1, from coordinate 89,932 downwards.
GAGTCGCCGGTCAACCATCTCAAAGACCCAGGACCAATCGGGGAGCCGCTGGTCAGCCCCCATTTCCTCCCAGGTCACCTGAAAATTGGTGATGATGCTGTAGTCAGGATCTTGAAGGGCGAGGTCGACCTGTTCCCGAAGCTCCTCGGTTTGACCCGCATCCATGTCCTCAGCGTAAATGAGCCGGTAAGGCGTCATGTGCCGGGAAGCTATCGAGGTGAGACTCTGTCGAACCTTATCAGCGAAGATCAACCAGCGCAGGCAGCGCTGTAGTACACTCTTGCCACGGGGCTCGTACTGACTCTTCTTGCGGGCCAGATAGGTAACAAAGCTCCCTGCTTCGGGGTCCATGTTGAGCGGGATATTCTCTCCGTTCGCGATGGCTTCCACCACGTCTCGTGGCATGGAGTTCACGATGCGGATTGCTTGAATATCCCCCTGGTCTGCCCGATTGATGATGGCCTTGGTCTTTGAGTCGGGGATCAGTTCGATGAGCTTCTCATCCGTGAAGGGGAAGCTCTCCATGTGGACCTGCTCCGGGGGTAACACCCGAATCGCCGTCCAACCCTGGTAGTTCTTCTTCAGCCACTCCTCTACGCGCTCGTCAGCATCCTCCCGCTTGAAACTCTCCTCAACGATGTCCCCTTCCGCTGTCACCTCCCGACGGAGTTCATATCGCAAGTCCTCGGGCTCTTCAGGAGATGTGTCCTCGACAAAGATGAAACACTCTCCCAGGAGATTGTACTCATGGGAGATCTCCAACAGCCGTTGAAGCAGGTTGACCTTCTTTGCCCACCGTGTGCAGAGGCGCAAAGCTCCTTCGGCCAGCTTGCGATCCCGTGCCTCGGGCATTCGCAAGCGGATTTTGGAGAGTGGTAGCTCATCGGTGAGGTCGATGGCTTGTCCAACAAAGGGGTCGTGGTCGTAGAAGAACCTGTAGAAGTTCCTCTGCTCATCTATCGACTGAGGAAGCTCAAGGAAGTCGGTGGATAGTTCAGGGGAGTAGAAGTTCCCCCCCATGCCCATTGAGGTTCCGCCCGCCGCCGGGAAGGCCAGCTTCGACCGCATAGCGGACGTGATGATCTTCTTTGGTTTTCCAACGGTGACACCTTTTCGGGGAGGGATGTCCCGAACAGCGATGGTGTCTTTGGGATCATTGGTTCGCGCCATCAGCTAGACTCCCCACTGAAGCGCTCAGGTTGTTCCCGGCGTGGCCGCTTGTCCGCTTCGGGCATAAGGTCCGAGTCCATATTGGAACGTCCCGACAGGTGGCCTATGCTATCCACAAGCGCAAGCGCCTGTTGGATAGTTTGCCTTGTAGCTGTAGCACGGGCCTTCTCTTGGGGAGGGAGAGCCCGGTCCCGACCAAGTCGCACACAGATGTCCCGTGCCGCCCCCAACTCCTGTATGGCCTTTGCCAACCTGGAGTGGAGATCACGATCCACTTGTGAGGTGGCGGTCCTGGCCCTGAGTCTTCCCATCTAGTCCCACTTCTCTTTCTTGGTCAGCCAACCGTGCTTTCCAGCAACCTTGACCACACGCTTCAGCAGGTCAATGTCACTTGGAGATCCATGGAAGATGCGCTCCCAGGAACCCCCTGCTTGAAGGAATACCCTGGAGATTCGGTCGTACTCAGCCGCATGAGGGTCAAAGCCACTCTTGAGAGTCAAACCTACCAGCTTATGGATGAAGCGATGGTCGGCCCGAATTGGTGCCCTTGGGTCTACAACAGCCATCAGCGTTTTCCTCGTGTACTCCCTCTGTTGATGAGGGACTGCTGCCGATCAGTGCTAGTCCCACCACCGTATTTAGCCCGACGTAGGGCTTTCATGTATGCCTTCTGCATCCCTTGCCCGTTGGAAGTTTGACCTCGATGGTCACCTCTTGAAATATACTTCCGATTCCCGAGCTGTTGGCTAGCCTGCCAAACCATCCGAACGATTGCGTCCCCTTGGTCATCGTGCTTGCCATCTACATTGGGGGCCTCAACCACCATCACGTACTTGGACTGATAGGATGCCTGAAGCTCCAGCAGTTCCCGGATATAGTCACAGTAACCATCTGGCCCAACCGGATGGTTGTAGAGCACTAGCCGCTTGGCCCACATCATGTCCCGGAAGTTCTGGTACATTTGCGAGGTGAGCGGTTTGGTGTGGTGAACCGACTTGAGCTGGGACAGCCCTTTCTTGGAAAGGGCTTGCTCAAAGGGGATGCCTGCCCACTGGTCGAAGATCCCGTCCGTAAAGTAGAACCGCTTGGACAGGTCATAAACCCACTGCACAACATCTTCAAATTCGAGCCGCTCCAGGTGCTCATACTGACCCACACCCGCCCGGATACGGTCAACCAAGTCCACAACGATCAGACCACCATCCTCGATGTGACCAATAGCAATCGCCGTCCAGTCACCAACCAGCGCGAGGTCAATCCCAATGAAATGAGGCCGAAGAGCCGGGCCTTTGATCTGCGGGATCAGTTCTGGATTGACACAGGCGAGGAGGTCGTCGGGGTTTTCAATCCACCCACGTGTGGCATCAAGAAATTGAGCCCCGTACTCCGTAAAGAAGGCAACCGGGTCCGAAGCGTATTCACCCTCAAGGAAACCTGCCTCCAGGGTGATGTTTACTTCCCAGGAGGGGGCTTGGATAAAGAGCTTGCTCTCCGCAGCCAAGCCCCCCTTCAGGGCTTGCTGGGCTAGTGTGTAGAAGTGTCCCTGTCGCCCGAGAGGCGACGAGATTGAGATCATCCGCCCTTCAACCGGACCAATAGCCTTCGTGGGGTTCTTTGGATCCTTGGGAGAGAAGGCAGCGGTAGAGGGCTTGACCGCTCCGTAGATCTCCTTGGCGTCCGACTGACCGGCGTCGTTGAAGTGCGCCAGCTCATCCAGGATGACGACGATATTACCTGGGCCGCGAAGCCCCTTGGCCACACACGACTTGAAGGAAACCTTCAGGGTAGCTTTGGCCGATGGGTCATCCGAATACCGCCCGAACCTGTCGATGTCGACAGGCGTTTGGAACTTCGCATAGGACATCGTGTTGTTGGCAGTGTAGGGCTTGAAGAAAGCACACTGACTGAAGTGACCGGATGCCTCATTGTAGAGCAGTCCAGCCTGATCTTTGTCCGTTGCAACACTGACGATGCCAATCTGATTGGTCTTAGGGAGCCCGTAGTACTCCTGCGGAGCCTGTAGGTTGATGAGCTTGTAGATCTCGTACGCCGTGACACAAGCTGCCAAGAATGTTTTTCCGCTGCGCCTGCCCACTGCTAGTATCAGTTCTCTACGTTCCTCTCCGGGAATGACCTCTGGGATGTTACATCGACCTTCATCGAAGAGTTTGCGGAGATACTGGGCCTCCGTCAGATAGACGAGGTTCTCCCGTCTCCAATTCGTGAGGGGCACCCGTAGCCGATAGTAGCCCTCATCCTCCCCTTCAAGTTCGGCAATCTCCTGGTAGGCAGGGTGAGCCGGGTCTATCCGCTCATTGAGGTCCAGGCCCCACGGATTGTCATCCAGTGGGTTGCCATAGTGAGCTTTGAGGATGATGCGCTGAACGGGGAAGAGCCGTTGGTTCAGACCCCAGGGACTCTCCACGAAGGTGACGATGTCGACAACATCATCAACCTTCTGTGACCGTCCGACATCGAGTGCAATACCTGCAAGGCTCACCCAAACCTCACAGCCCGCGCTTCATTCGATTCTTCGCTTCAGCTTCCCACTCATCATTGAGCATGGTAGACAGGCGAGCGAAGACTGTATCCACCTGCTCCGGGCGAAGATGGGTAGATGTCATCGACTCACGGAAGGTATCCATGATGTAGCGGAACAACACCTTGAACGCTTGAGAGTCCAAGTCGATAAGCCGCTCTGCCAATTGCTCCTGACGCTTGAGCCAGGTATCTGCTACCGAACGAAGAGCTACAACCCGCTTAGAGGACACCCCTATGGTGCTCTCCCCCTTGCGCTCCGCCTCCATTCGCTCAAAGCCCATAGAGGCGGCTTCCTCACCGATGGCAGCGATAACCTGATGGAGGACATCGGGTGAATCAGGATTCGCCTTGAGTGCCTTGAGGATGTAGTCGTCATCAAGGACTTCCCGCTTGCGCTTGAGAATCTCCTTGATGACGTCGTTAGCAGGAACCAACTCTATGGCCTGCTTCCGACCCGGATGACTCTTCATCACGACAGGAGTGCCGTCCTTCTTGATCTGAATGACATCGTCATCCGCCAGCTGGTCCATCTCTCGGTAGCGGATCTTGCCTTGAATGTCCCGCACCTTGATACGGGAGGTTCCTTCGGGGACTTGGCGGAGAAGAACAGAGCGTCGCTGTCTAGCAGCGGAGATGCTCTTGGTGTTTGGGGATGGCATCGTTCACCTCACGTAAATTGTGGGGCAGCAGGCCCAATGGTACCGAATGCCATCTGCCCATTTGAAGGTGTAACAAGCGAAGCGTGTACAACATCACCCCGTTGAAACACCCGGAAGGTCTTCCGCTCTGAGAAGCCAGTCCACACAATGCTCAGGTCACCGGTGTCAGCGGGACCAGCGGTAGCAGTTGCAGAAAAGCCAGGAAGACTCCCGATAACGGAGGCCAACGCCTGCGCTGTGTTCAAACTCGTGGACTCGCCATCTGCGACCACCTGTACAAAGTCCACGCCCACTGAGAGCACATGAGCACCCAGTTCAAGGGTCACCTCTCCCGCAACCAGGTCACTGGCTTCACAATCCAAGCGGAAGCTTGCAGTCTGTGTGGCGAGCCCAGCGGGGCGGTACCGGTTGCCCCATGACCGACCCAACCGCATTGGCCCCATGGTCACCGTCCGACGAATGGGGTTGGGTTGACCATGGTTCAGATTGTTGTCTGAAGGATCCCGGCCACCTGGTGAAACCGGCACATGCCAGGTCACATTTCCACTTCCGGTGCTCATTGGAGATTCCTCCCCTTGGTTGTCAACCGAAGTCCTGCACCCTTCGCCTCAACCAGCCCCTTCTCAATCAGAGACAACACCAGTGGATTGCGAGGTCCGTAAACACCCAGCCCTTCCCGCTCAAATTCCTGTTTCCGGTAACTTGAAGTGTAACCCAGGAACTCCAGAGCCTTCTTCTCATCAGGCGACAACTCAGTGGGCTTGTTCTTGTCTTGGAGGAGGCCAAAGTATCCGGGGTGCAGGGTCAATGAGCCGTAACTCCCGTCATCATAGCCTGAGAACGCGGCCTGACCTTCCTGGAGTGTCTGTTTGGAGTTCAGGTCATCCACACGGCTCTTGCCGAAACCACTTGGACCACCCCAGGAGCCCAATTTGGAATCCAACACCCGACCGGAGTCCACATCGATGAGGGCTACAAGACCACGCTTGCCAGAACCACCCGCAACGCCCCAGGTGAAAGAGGTGCCTGCCTGAGCCCCAATGTCCCGCTTACGGTACCCCAACGCTTTCAGCGCCTTTTGAAGACCATCAGGCAAAGAGACCAGTTCCACATAGATTTGCCTGGCCTGAATGACCCTGGCAATCCTGGGTGTCGCCCGTATCAACCGCTCAAGATCTGATCGCAGACTCATATTTCAAACCCCCCAAAGAGCACGCCACCCAACTCTTCCGAAGGAGGAGCCGAAGCGTTGAGATCAATATGGTCCGTCTGCGCAGACAACCCGAAAGCAGCTGCCGGGTCGCTGAACATGCTCGCGGTGATTTCATGGTCAGGTGCGTCGGCCTGCCGAAGAATCTCCTCTTTGAACTCAGCGGCATTCCTAGGCAACTGATGGAGCAGGGGCTTGTTGTACTTGGTACAAACACCGTTGCTGTTTGCCAGCTTGCAACCTGTACACCGTCCCATCGCCTTCACAAAGCGGATATCGTTGGCCCTGTGAATCTGAGCCCCCTCCTCACAACCGGTGATGCCCTTGGGAGAAGCGTAGGCTTCAGCATCCACGTAGAGGTGACCCGCAAGTCCCTCATGCTGCTCACGTAGCGTGGAGATGATCTCTGAGGCTGCACCGCGTACCGGACTTGCAAAACGGACCCGGAGCAGCTGGTCGAGCTGGCTCCCAGCCATCCCCTCGCTCATTTGACGAAGGAGCCAGTTGGAGAGCTTACGAAACTCCGTAAGCTTGATGCCACTCAGTTTTGCGGCCTTCAGGAGCCGCAACTCAGCCTTGGGAAGCTTCTTGGTCTGGAGTTCTTCCCCTCGTGCCGCTTTGAAAGTTTGACCGTCGTAAGCCTTGGTCGGGGTCGGGGCGATATCATCACGTCGTTGGGATGCATTCTGAACGATGGCGGTCACCCGCTCCATCACTTCAGCGGCGGTCTTGCCCTTGAGTGCGGATTTGGCCTCTCTAGACGTGAGCAGCCCGATACCTTGCATCAGACTCACCTGCTTGTGAGCCGCTGCCATCCGGTTCTCATCGATCTCACCCTGAGTGGCTTGCCTGGCTTGATTTCCACGATGGGTGGTCACCTGAGTACCAACGCCCTCGTAGCCTGTGGACTTCGCCATCAGTCTGGTGCTCACCAACGCCTCAGCCACCTTCAATAGAGTGTGAGGTGCCACGGTGGATTGCCGGAAACGCAAAGCTTCTGCCTGGGTGATTTGCCCGGCTACCACCCAGTGAGCAATCCGTGCCAGGGCCTTTTTCCTGATTGGCGCTACACCTCCGTCTGAGGCCACCACTTCACGTTCCGGGGTCGTGGCCCCCTTGAATGCCTTGCGGGCGTCCTGGGCGGTTACACGGTCAGCAGGGCGTACATCCACCGGCTTCGGTGTCGGAACATGAGCCTTGCGCTCAGGCCCTTGTGCTAGAGCCACCTGAAGAATACTTTTCGGGTCACCACCAGCAGCCACACGGTAACCCAGGGCATCCAGTCGAGGCCGGTAATGAACCAGTGCCTGTCGCCAGGGCACCTCGGAGACCATCTCCTTACCTAGTTTGACTGCGACGGCGGGGTCATCGGTGATGACATAACGTGCGGTGCGGGCAACTTTCTTGAGGGCGGTCACCCATCGACCGTTCTTGATGCCGGGGAACGCAGAGGCCCGAATGAACACGGTACCGTTGAGGAGGTGGTCGGACACCAACAAGCGGGTTGCTTGACGGGCTCTAGGTGTACCCTTGCCCAGGGATGCCTCAAGCTCTGCACGGATATCCGGGAGAGGGTCACCATAGGTGGAACGCCGAATTGCCTGACGTAGTGCAGTTGTGACCTCATCAGCGGTCTTCACGTCTGCACCGGGAAGTCCACTCAAGGACTCCTCGTACTTTGCAACCTCAAGATCCTGATTGGGGACGAGTCGCAACCCGTCAGTGCGATGCTTTTGTCCCCAAGCGACTGCCAGTTCATCCTTGGTGGAATTGCCACCGTGGTCCCCACGGCTGTCACGTGGCAGGCGCTCGGGGTCTTGTTCAGCGTGAAGCCAGTCGAGGTCAGCCAAAGCTGCCTCCCGCTTTTCTTCAGCGGTGATGTTCGACCCCTCGTAGATCATCTCACCAAGATGGAATCCCTCGTCGCTATCCTGAAGCTCATCGAGGACAGGGGAGTCTTCCACCTCTTGTGCAAACAGCTCGTCGGGGAGATCGGACATGCCCATCACGGTGCCCAAATGTCCGGGCACGGCACCGTGATTGAGGACACCCTCGTTCATAGTTTGAAGGTGTTGGAAGCCGTCCATCCCGTAATTTGACCCGTCCGTCCAGGTGAAGTCATCTGCTGGAAGGTCAGATTCGGCCACAAAGGCGGAAGCCCAGTCATCGCCACGCTTGCTCATGCTCTATTCCTCAACCACCGAAGTGCGAGTGACGAAGTCTTGGCCATGTCTGACTCCTCCTCCTCAGCCCACTCCTCGGGGTCATCCCGAATCTCTTCCACGTCGTCCATGATTTCTTTGACGCCATCCCGATCACGAGGATCACCTCCGGTGTCATGGACATCCGGGTGCCAATGGATCGCGTGGATCTCGTCATAGATGGTATCGGTGATGGAAGACAGAGCCTCATCACAATTGGACAACTGTTTACGGATGTCCTTGATCGGCATCACGTAACCTTTGCCGCCCAGGTTACCATCGGGGGACACCCTCTGACTCTTGATCTTGGTAAATGTGCCGCGAGCCGTCTGAAGGTGACCCAGGGCCATCAGGGCAGACCGCAAGGTCTTGGCCAAGGGCTTGAGATTGCTTGCGTTGAATTTGTAATCAGGATCGATGGACCGTTCACCAGCACCAGGTGGATTCCACCCCCACTCCTGATGGTCACCACCGCGATCTTTGATGAACCGAACCTCACCGGCCCCCTTTGAGACCGATGCTGTCTTCGCCAAATAACGGCGGGTCAAACGGTCGATGCTGGTTGTCCAAGTTCCCAAAGAGACCTCCGGCCTAACTTGTCTCTGGCATAGGCGAACTAATGCCGAAGTCTTCCTCAAGGGCCTTGGCGTTCCACCGGAACCCCCTTCCCGTCCACTCAAGGTACCTGTTTGCCAGCAGCCACAAGAACCTGGCTGCAATGGCGTAGGGTAGGAGCGTGAAGGTGCCCAGGTTGAGTGTGTTGAGGATGGCCCCGAAGATTGACCCAGGCAGTGAAGCCAGGAAATCGTGAAAGGTCAATGAGCCCGTGACAGCGTTCGTCAGTGAGTGCAGATCCCACTCAAACTCCACCACGCTCATCCAGATCCAGATGTAGATTGCGGCCATTGCAATCCCGGTGATCATGGGAGCCTTCTTGCGAAGCATCTCTCCGAAACCCCCTATCTTACGGGCACCCGCTTCAAGGGCACGCTTGAGCGCTGGGGCCTTGTCGAGGAGCTTGCCGATGAGTGTATTGAAGCTGAACAACTGAGAATGTGGCAGGGTGTAAAGCTTGAGAGGCCAGTAACTGAACAGCTTCCCAATCGCTTTTCGGAAGAGCTTGTAACCCTCTGCTGCCAGCTTCTTGATGGCACCGGGCAACTCCATGAGCGAGGAGACCGACAACATCCCTTTGAAGTGTTCCCACAACTTCGGGGCCTTTCTGAAAGCCCCGACCAGTTCTTTGAGCTTCTTGGTGAGTGTGCCAAAGGCCACCCGACCCTTATGCGTTGGCAGGTAGAAGCCTTCCGCGAACGCGGCCACCACCTCCGGTGTCAGACCAGCGGAAGCGAGCCTCATAGTGGAACCGGCACATGCTTTACGGGAGGCAAGCCGAATCAGGTGACGGTCCACCACTCTCTGAAGAAGAGGGTCTTGCACGGTCACACCTTGAGAGGTTTACCATCGGTGTCGAAGAGGCGCTCAATCACGTAGCTCCCTCCCTCCTGCCGGAAGGACCACAAATCCTTGGTTGCCTTGTGGATCAACTCGTCCCCACCGGTACGGGTACCGAAGAAACTGTCCAGGTTCCCCAGGTCACTGAGCACCATGCGAAAGGCGTTGGCTTTTCGCATGACCGTTTTTCCCAGGCGAAGATGCTCTGGGTGTGCAGGGAGGAACAAGCCATCATCCCAGGACACCATCACCCGGTTGTCCCAGACCGTGGCATCCCCGTCCGCTGTCCTCACCGTAACAACGGTGCCCTCAACCCCTTCACCAGGGATGCGCTCGTAGGACAACACACTGCCGATGTTGGCAAGGAAGGATACACGGGTACCCGCAATAGCCTGTGCCAAAGGGAAAGCGTTGGCAGCACGACCCCTATCCGTGAGGTCACGCACTGAGGTGGCCTGCTTACCACGAGCCTCCTCGGGGTTGAGCACCTGATCGATGACCGAAGGGGCACTGAACATGGTGGTAAGATCGAAATCGCTCATGGTCAGGCCCTCGTGATCCGCCAGCCTACCGTGAAGGTCTGGGCTGTCTGAAAGTTGATGCTGAAACCCGTCGTCGTTTTGCCGGTGACCCACGCCGTCTCATCATTGACGGGGCGGCTTGGCAACTCGACCTGCACATCGTAGGTGTTCCCCGTCTGCAAGGGCACATCAAAGGTCACCGCCTTTGTAGCATCCCCCGCGAACACAGCCGTACCCGTGATGACATCCCGCTGAAGCTTTGCATTGGCATTGGCAGCGAGGATGGATTGGAACCGGGTCTTGGAGGCCAGGAGAGTTGGTGTCTCCAACAGGGAAAGCACCCCCAACGAGCAGTCCTCTGCAGAATGGGACTCGCCCCCACTGTATTGAATGCGGGAAGCAAGAGACATCGTCACCTGACGCAGCTCAGAAGTCCCATCACCATCACAGTCGATGCTCACGGCTGGAATCAGGTTGGTGTCCACCCCGAAATCTGTACACCGTGCGATGTAGAGGTACCCAGGCCCACCAGATGGCTCGGGCTGGCCCACCTCGTATCGGAAGCTGAAAGCTGAGGCCATGGCCACAGCTTTCAGAACACAGGAGGACATCTCCTCGATGAGTACCGTCTCAAGATTGTTGGCCCCGGTGCAACTACAATCGTTGAGAAAGACTGCACCAGCCGTGGATGCCCACAGAGGGTAGTTACCGCCCGCTGCATTGCCCTCCAGGAAGCAGTTGCGAAGACGCAGACCATCCGTAAGCAATGTGCTTGCCGCCCCACCCACAACGCGCACAGCGGCTTTGTCATCGTGTGCATTGGTGATGGTGAAGTTCTCAAGATGGACCGTCAGGGGGATTGTGCCCTCCCCTGCTGCAACCGTCAGCGTATGGGCATTCCCAACCGCATTTGGTGTTGCTTCCAGGGCGGACTGAAGAATTGGTCGTCCAATCCCGATGATGTGAACCCCGTCCCGATTGACGGTCAGGTCTTCGGTATAGACCCCTGGCATGACCAGGATGAGATAGGGGTTGATTCGTGTAGAGTTGGCAGGCACCGCATTGAGTGCCGCCTGCACCGTTGTGTATTGTGCCCCTGTCCCCGCCTTGCCCACCACCGAGACGTTGGTGACTGCCTGCAACCCCGCAAGTTGACTGACCGTGATGCCGGAAGGGTTGAGAGGGTCTACAAACTCCAACGACCCATCAGCAGCACGGCGTACCAAGCGAGACCCTGATGAGCCTGGTTCGATTTGAAGCTGGTCCGCGAGGATGGGTGGTTGTGGCACGGTCTTCTAGCCTCTCAATCCCAGTTGTAGTGTCTGTCAAGATGCCTGTAGAAGTCGCTGTGGGCCTTCTTGAGGTCGGCCACGAACTTCAGGGCAACCTTGTCACCCGCCAGATGGGTTTGAGCCGCCGTGTCCAGGGCTTCCAATCCATCACCCACCTTATAGGATGCTTCACGCACATCTGATGTGTTGAGCGTGACGCGGGGACTTGCCAGCTTGGCGAGTTTCTTGAGTGGATACATCACAGAACTCCCACGGTAAAGGTTGCCCCTGACCCGAAGCCACCACCCACGGCAAACATGAGGGAATGTCCTTCCAGACTGACCCGAACTGTAACCGGACGGTAACCATCGTCCACCCGCTCCTTGCGATGGTGGAAGACGTGCGTGCCTGGTTTGGGGATGTCCCCAGTCCACCACTCACCACCCATGCCAATTTGCAGGTTCTGGTTGAAGGGGTTCCAAATGAACTCGACGTCGTTCTTGATGGCGAAGATGCCACCCAGCCCGGACGTGCGTGAGAGAGCAGCTAGCCTCTCCAGTGGGTCCGTCATACGAATACCTCGTAGGCTACCACTGCTGTGGAGCCATCATCTGCTAGCCCATGACCCAGAGTCACGGTGAAACCAGTCTTGGATTTTGCGGTTAGGGCAGCTTGATAGAAACCAGCTGGAAACAAGCCTACCTGATAGGTGGCGGTGGGCATAGCAGAAGCAAAAGTCACCGACTTGGCTCCCCCATCTGCAAATTCAAAGGTCAGACTGCCTCGATAGGCGCTGCTCTGACCTGCTGCAACGAGAACACTGTACCCCACCGTGATGGGGACTTCTTCAGTACCATAGGTGGAAGCAGCTTCTATGTTGAACCCTGTAGTGGTCTTGGACGTGATCCGTAACTGAACCCCATCTGAGGTGGTCAGTTTGACAACGTAGTTGGTGTTGTTGAGGATGCCATCGGCAATGGTCACCGCGACGGAGGTGACTCCGTTGAAGGAGGCATTCCCGGACTCGACCTGAACCCCACCAACCAGGACACCAACCTCTTCGGTGGCATCCTCCACATCTTGAATGACCTGTCTAGGTAGCCCCGTGAGGGCGTCAATCAGACCGTAGGGAGTGCGGAAGTTCCTTGCCTGAACCAACAGTTGTCCGTCCACGACCACGTCGAACAGATACACCTGCCCACCCGACGAGGACGAGTATGTGAAGACAGACTGCTGGCGTGCAAGGGCCATCCGCTCCTAAACCTACTTGGCCAGCCAGGGAGCACCGCAGCCACCCTTGTCTGGGCAGATGGTCTTGCGGTACCACTCATTGTACTTTTTCCGTTGTGGGGAGCCATCCGCTCCAGCATCCGGGCTGTTCGGGTGGCTCTTGTATTTGCCATACGCTCCACTGGGGTTACCACGGGTTCCAGTGGGAGGCCCGATGATCCCCTTCTCATTGTCAAGGATCTTACGGTGGATCGCTTTGCCCCACTCACGAGCCATGAGGTCATCCTCAAACCCCATCAACTCGTCATTGGAGAAGACGTCGTCCAGGTCGGCGTGCTTGCGAATGATGGGGAGCAGATGGACACGGGTGTCCGGGTTCGCGTGGGCGACGCGAATCAACTCACGGCGAAGAAGGGCTTCAGATCGTCGGCTCATGTTTCGTCTCCTTCTGGTGGCTACCAGACTCCAGTTGTTTCGTAACCACGCTTCTCGAACCAGGTCGCGAGGCGGGCCAATGCTTCACGGTCACTCGACCACAGGTGCAAGCCGTCAAAGGACTCATCGATGCCCAGGTCCGGGATGGTGGGGACACCCTTCACCGCTGCCTTCCCATCACGGAAGGCACGGATGAAATTCGCCGTGCGCTGACCGCTCTCCTTAGCCTGATACAACACCGTTACCGAATGTTGCTCTTGGGCTAGGCGCATGATCCACCGCTTGGCGACCCGCCTCTCCATCACGACTCTGCGCTGATGTTCCTCCTTCGACATATGCTCCTGCTATCGGAGCGTAGTTATAGGGGAGCTACCGTCGACAAAAAATCAGTCCACAGAGTGGGTCACTCTGTGGTCCCAGGTGGGCCTACGAACCTCACGGAGGATGTTCAAGTTGTCCGAGATGAAGGTGAACATCAGGGCATACCCCGCCACGGTCTCCACTGCATCGCAGAACCGGTCCACCACTTCACTAGGGTGAAGCCCAACCACCTTTGCGGTGACCTCTGGGCATACATGCTCCCACATCCCGATGACCACCTCGGCATCCAGGGGGTCGTCCAACAATCCCCGCATGGCTGCCAAGAGTCGGTTACGAGTAACCTTTGGCATCCTTGCACGAGCCAGGAAATGGATAGACGCCCGACGAAGGAGGTGTGAGACATCAGTCGCTGAGATACCTAACTCAGAGGCGATTTTCCCAGCGGTGCACCCCTGTAGATAGTGCATGTCCAAGACCTGCGCCTCGATGTCAGGCAGCCGGTTCAATGCGCGTCGGATCTTTTGATCTCGTTCTTCTGGGTCGAGCACATCAGCCATAACATCGGCGGGGTGGAGTCCTTGCTCCCCGGACATCAGGAACTTCAAGGTCTCGGCACACCCGTGCATCCAATTTATAGTCCGAAAGAATCGATGCCGAACTAAGCCCTGGGACACCCCCAACCTCTTGGCCACCGCGCTCTGACACGTGGTCTCCCACATGAGGACCATGATCTCTGCATCGAGGGGATCAGGGAGAAAGCTCATGGCCACCTCCAGTCGAGACTTGTCGACCTTCGGTAGTTGGAGCAGGAACTGAACACGAGCGGTGGCTCGTTGAAGCCGATAGCACACGGTAGGTTGGGACACCCCAAATATCCGGGCTATGTCTGTCTGCTTGAGCTTGCGGAAGTAGTAGAGGTCAACGAAATCAGCTTCCCGTGGGGGAAGCTGATCAAGGACGTCTTTGATCCGGTCAATCTGAGCCAAGTCCTCATTGGAGGGCTCGGTGAAGACCGAATCCATATAAGCCATGCCATCTTCAACCGAGAATCTAGTCTCGATGTCGTTTGGATCTGACATGTGGTATCCCATCCAGGCCATGAACTTCCCACGAAAGGGGTTCAGCTCAAACAGCCCAAATAGTACGCCAGCGGGAGTCTACCCGTTGAAACGACAGAAGCTAATCTACCGTCTCTTCTTCCTGAATCTCCAGGAAGATCTGGGGGATCGTGGCAATCACCTTGAGTGACCGCAGCTTGATATCCACGAATGCGAACTCACCTTCCACACAACCAACGACCCCGTCAAGCCCTCTGTAGGTTCCATCAACAACATCTACCCGAGTTCCAGGACTGACATCCGAGACCACCATTTTCCGAAGCTGCAGACGGAGCGATTCAATATGACTGTTGGGAACGACGTACAGGGCGCGTAGGTGGTGTCCAGACTCGGTGGACATCACCTGATGGATGTAGGGTTGGCGCTCTAACGCGAAGTAGGCCACCTCATCCAGACCGGCCCCGATGAAGATATAGCCCTCCATCAAGTGAACGGTGATGCGTCTTCGACCTTTGGTGTACGACGTGGCAGGAATGAAGATGGGGTGCTTCTTATCCCCTCCTAGATCACGCCGAAGTGATGCCTCCAGCGTACCGTCCTCGATCTTGATCTCACCGATCTTGGTCAGCTCAAGGGCTACCCACGCCTGAGTGTCTCGCTTGTCCACGGTCAGCTCCACCCAGCTCACGAAGTCGGGTTCCCAGGAGGAAACAGAACATTGGGGAGTCCAATGTATTCCTCCCCTCTTTGGCTTTCGGACTCAACGATGGATTGAAGACCGCCCGCTCAGAGATACGGTAAGGCTCTTCTACCACCTGAAGCTCCACCTTACCCATCACAGCTACAGGAGATCCAACGGACGCAGGAACCTCTGAGGATCTCAGGGCAACCGTTGAGGAAGCGTTCACCTGCACCACAACTTTGTCGCTCAACTCACCCACCGCACCTCCGAATCGATGCAGATAGGAGATGTCACAGAGGAGCATACTGCTAGTGGGGCGACCTGGGCGGGAGGCAAAACGTGAAACGTATCCCAACAGGGTCTCACCCTTGGTGGCCAAATGCGCCATCCGTTCCTTATTCAGGAAGGACTCCACCCGAGTGACCCCCAGGTGCATCTGATAACCCACCATGGCCAGTTCAGCCAAACGCCCATAACAGGTCAGCGGGGACACCTTCTTCAAGAGCTGATTGGCCAAATCGATGACAGCCTTACCATCTGACCCGATAGCCTGGAGCAGGTCAATGTAGAGTGCATTGAGGTCAAGGTGGAGATACGCCGAAACATTCTCCCGATTGAGTGCCCCCAACATGGAGACGCCCTCAATGGCCTTGAGGGCATCCCGAACGTGACACTCCGTGATCTCCGCAATCAGGGGGAGGACGTCCGCTTCAAAGGTCAGACCTTCCTGCTCACACACGAACTGAAGACGTTCAGCGATGGCCTCCGGGCTCATAGTCTGGATACGGAACGCGGGAGCGCATCGAGACAGGACGGTCGCCCGCATTCTCTCAGGTTCCGTCGTGCAGAAGATACACACGAGACTCTTGTCATCCGACCCGTGGATGTTCTCCTCCATCGGTTTGAGGAGTGCGTCAAGTGCGCCAGGACTCAGCTGATGAGCCTCATCAAACAGGTAGATGCGGTGTCGCCCACTGAAGGTGCTGTACTGAATCTCCTCCGTAATGCGTTTGACATCATCCTTACCGCTGTTGGTTGCCGCATCCACCTCCACGAAAGCGTCAGAGGTGCCGTCCTCCAACATAGACACACAAGTGCCGCACTTGTCGCATGGGTGCCCTTCCACGGGAGTTTCGCATAGCAAAGCACGCGCGAGGATGCGGCCAACGGTGGTCTTACCGGACCCATGTTGACCACTGAGCAAGTAGGACTGTTGACGCCCACGCCCGGAAGCAACGAACTCCCGCAAGATGCGGATGGTGGAATCCTGTCCTAGAACGTCGCCGTAGGTCCGGGGTCGATATTTGATGTCGAAGGAAATGGGAACCTCCTACTGTCGGGGATTGGTCAGGTACCGAACAGATCGATGATGACGTTGTCTTCAGGAACACCGCCACCCTTACGCCAGAAGCCGAACTCTTCGACCTCCTGCTTGAAGAAAGCCACGTCGGGCAACTTGACGAAGCAGCGCATCAAACCCGACTGCGGGTTCTCCTCCACCCCACACCCGCAGAGGTGATGGAAGAGCAATGCCCGCTGTTCCTTGTCATTCAGAGTCTGCCAGTGATCTGCACCAATGGTGATGACGAACTTGAAGTCGACCTCACCCAGGATCCCCAACAACGATGGGGCCTTCGCCGTCTTGCCCGCGATGATGTGATCACCGTTGGTAGTGGCCTTCTCCCGGAAAATCACCGCGATCTCATCGTCCACCAACGCCAGATCGGGGAAGTGGTTTGCGACCAGATCCTTCACTGTTGCTTCCACGTCGGGACCAGCTTTCCAAACTTCCATGCTCTCAACTCCTTCTATCTTGCTTGTGTGAAGGCAGCCTGAATTCCGGCTCGTCCCTGGAGACTCCAAATGTCACCAGGATCCTTGCCAGGATAGTTCACCGGGCTGCACCTTAGTTCTACCCTCTCCATCTTCCGAATTGCACCCCAATGGGAACGTCCTGCCTCATCCGTCCAACCATGAGTGCCCCGTCGCCCAGCCTCATCGTTGTCATAGGCGACATAGACCCATCCACGTGCCCACCGTCGAAGAAACTCCAACTGCACGTCACTTAGCCTTGCAGTCTCCGTGGCAAGGACCACCCCCTCCTCCACCGCCCAGTGCAAAGCCAGGAGATCAAAGATCCCCTCTACCAACCAGATGTCAGCCCCGGCCCAGATCCGAGCCATCATACGATGAGTCAACCCTGTGAAGACGGGGGACCAAGCAGCTTGAGGGAGCAACCAGCGGGTGAACCTCTTCTGCGTCAAACTTCTAGCAGTGAATCCTATGACTGCACCCGTGGGACCGACCAAAGGCCACACCACCCACCCGGTGAGCCACTCTCCACGACCTTCAGGTCCGTACCGCTTCCAATCGGGATGGTCGTAGGGCTCAGCCAAGGGTTGCCACGTCTTGATCCCCATATCCTCGATGATAGAACCCCGTGCCCCCCGCCCTAACAGGTAGCCCTCGGTCTCTTCAGTCAGAGTGCAGCTAAGGAGATGGTCAACTAGCCACATCAGCAAGCGATGGCAATTCCCCTGGCGGGGTTATGGATGACAGCGAGCACCTGACCTTTACCAAAGGTCGCCATCACTCCAACGAAGGTTCGGTCCTTGGGAACGATCAGGATATGTTTGGGGGGCACCCAGCTACTGGGTCTGGAACCAAGACCCATTGCCGTAAGCAGTGGGGTTACGGGATCGGCGGGCTTCCGTTTCCCTTTGGCAATGGGCTTGTGGGGTACCAACACCTCCACATCACCCAGCTCATAATATTCGACGTGATCGATGGCAGCTTGAACGCCTTCAACGGTGAGAGGGTGAACGGATCCCCACTGGTCATCCCGCCCACGAGTAATGAGCGCCTTGACCAGCTCCTGGTAGACCTCACCGGGGGTGACACTCTGTCTGACAGCTGCCTTCACCACGTCATTTGGGTGGGGCTCCTCAATCCACATCACTCCTCTGGTCGAAGTCACAAGGTAAGGAGCCGTCTCTGGGGGTACCTGAAACTCCATCAAGAGAGGTACCGCCCCTCGTTGAGCTGCTTTACTTTGTGGTTTCAGGATGTGAAGAAGATGGCTCATTACCTTTTCAACAGCTTGTCGAGCCAGGTTGGCTCGGGGGTTACAGGAGCGTCTTCCTGGTCAAGTGGAAAGAGCGTGTTCTCATCCCCAACCACCCACATCAAAGCCACGACATCGGGATATTCCAAGGCCACTTCACCTCGGTCTGCCGTCTGAATGAAGTCCTGGAACTCGACCTTGATCTCTTCTGGGGTTCGTAGGGCTGACCAAAAGGAACACTCTCGGGCTTGGGCACCCCCTCGATGTCGGGTGTCACAAACACATCCGGTTGGACCACCCTCACCGTCGAAACCACAGATACCAATCTCCACCCCGTCAAGAGTAAGGGTCGTGTTGTGGACACACGTAAAGGGTCGCCGTTTGAAGTTCCGATCAAGCAACTTCTTACGATGCCGGAAGAGCACCTGCTTGAGTCTCTGTCGGACTTCACTTTCACCCCGCATGCTCATACCTTGTCCGGGTCTTCAAGGTCGGCCCACAGGGCGTCATCACCTAGCCACCCTTCGATGATAGGTTCGATCATCCCAAGTTCGGTGTCCGTCGCTGCACGCACCGCACGCAAAGCCTTTGTCCGTCTGGCCTTGAGGGCATCCTCAGCGGCCTGTGCCTCTCTGTTTGGAGTGCCCGTGATCAGCTTCTCGTGGATATGTGGGGTCCATGTGTTGAGGTCGAGCCGATACTCCCACAGGCCCCCCATATCGTCCACACGGCGGCTTTCAATTCGAAGAGGCCCCCACACGTCACCCCGAAGATCCCGAACGCGACGTGTAGCCTCTGTGCCCCCCACTGACCGTAGTTCCTCAGCCGTGTGCCATGCACCGTCCTTCAAGGTGGCATAGACCCTTTGAAGGTTATTGCTGAGTCGGTCGAAGTCGAGTTCCGGGACATAGGTGCTGCCCCGGAACGACCCCTTGGGCTGCCCTTCGATTTCGACGTCTCCCTCAACGATGCCCAACAGTTCCAGGAGATTCGTCATCGGAGCCTCTCAAACTGTGAAGCCCCGCTACGCTTGACGACCCTGTATGCCCGGTCTGCAGCCTCGACCAATGCGGTGTTGTGAGTCACCAGGAGTACATCCATCTCCAGTCGTTTGCACAGCATAGAGAGAAAGTGCCCCATGTTGATGACGTAGTTGGAATCGAAGGCGGGCAAACTCTCATCCAGCAGGAGGAAGGGCCTGATACCCCTGCGTTGCATGACAAGGATGCGAAGAAGAACGGACTCAACGGTGGACACGGCACCACCGAAGGCATCACTGCTCAGACCCTCAATAACGAGGTCGCCCTGGGTCTGAACGGTGATGAGGTCGACCGAAATCTTGCCTCGTTTGGTGTCTACATCGGCACGGACGGCCAAGTCCTGATCAGGGAAGACTGCCTGCAACCCTTCGGTCATCAAGCGTTCAACCACCTGAACGCTCATGGTGACTTCCGCATCGATCAACGTACGGAAGAGGCTGGCGACGAGAAGGAGTAGTTCGGTCTCATCACCCAGAGTCCTGATGTCCTCTTGGATGGAGAGCTTTCTACTACGTGCTGCCTGCCTCAAAGCGGAAGCGCGTTCAACCTTGGCTCGCAAGGAACCGATGTCAGGGAGGGCTTCCACAAACGGTCTACTCTACTTGCCCGACCAAGCCACGATGGAGAGGAAGGTGTTTCCTTCCGTCTCGTTCAGGAAGCGACAGAACCCGCCGTTCTTCTTCACGTTGATGCCAAAGCGGATGGTGTCCCCCGTCCAGGACTTCAAGACCTTGGACAGACACTGATGGTCCAGGGTGAAACCATTGGGAGGCAGGTCGGTTGCGTCATCAGCGGATTCGGACTCAATGCACTCCACCGGGAAATCGATGACCTTGCCGGTCATCGCCCGCATAGACATCACCACCCCCCCGTCCACTTTGCGAACCCGCAAACGGTTATCCTCCAGGGCGGCGGCGGCGTTGAGCACACCAATTCCCCGGATGATCTCGGGACGTGAGAGAAGCCACTGGTGCTGGTCCTCGTCATCCATGCTGATACCGATGTCGGGGAATCGAGCAAGGAATCGGGCAGTGCCGAACAGAGCACCGTCTTCCGGGCGGACCAGGAACTGCGTCTTGTCCCCTTCCCACACCTCCACATTGGAGTCGCCGCAAAGCGTCAGGAAGGCAACCGCCGAAGAGGCATCCTTGCCGTGAACACGGAGTGCGGACTCTTCGATACCATCGACCTTCACCAGGGTCGCTGCCCGCTTGTCGGTGGAGTAGATGACCCCATCCCTGGCTTCCAGAACGCACAGGTTGGGGGAGTTGCCCTCCTGATCGGAGACAAACCCGGAAGAGTAGCTAACCGCAGCAAGCAACCGGGTCGCGGGCATAGTGCAAGCGAGGGTGGCATCCTTCAAAGCGTCATCCCACAACTTGAAGGTCTGCGCATCGAGGGATTGGAACTCCGGGGTCGTCGACTTGGTCTTGACCGTCACCACCTTGGTGTCAGCGTCATAGTCAAAAACCAGAACGGAGGGTTCACCCACGTGTGGCAGGAGGAGCTTGAGCCGTTTGCCCTCAATGGTGAACATCGTAGGATCTTCGAAGTCGTCCACCTTCGCTGCCTTGACCGTACACCCACTGAACATTCGACCGGAGGAGGTCAGGACACTCACAAACGGCTGTTGTGCGTCGTCCTCCTCCACTCGGAACACGTAGTGGCTATGGATGTCGTTGCCACCACTTGAAATGCTGTTGGAAACCACCGCCAGAGCAGCTTCCAGATCCTGTTTTGCTACCGTAATCTTCATGTGTCCTCCCGGAGGTACGGAGCAAGTGACTGCTCTGCCTCGGTGATGCCGTGTTCAAGTTCCTCAAGTGCCTGGGTGTACCGGGCTTCCACCTTCTCAATCGCCTGTTCGAGCTTCTCGGGATCCAACCCTCTATCCCGACACTCCTGTTCTACTTTTGCTTGAGCATCTTGCGCTGCTTCCAGCCGACCCTCAACCCTCTGTTGTTTTTGCCGAAGGGCATCCCTTCGGGCCACAAGTCTTGCCAGATGTTGCTGATGGTTGGAACTCATGCCCCCTCTACCCCTTCTTGGGGCCGGTCGATCCACCAGGACCGAACCCAATAGTAAAAGCGGCACCCACTGAAACATCCAGGGTGGCTGCTCCAGGCTTCCTGGTCCGACGATTGGCTTCCTTTTGAGCCTGTCGCTGCGGACACACGGACTCCCAATCACAATAGCGGCATTGGTCAGGGGAAGGTTTGGCGGGAAACTTCTCCCGGTCCATACCTTTTCGGGCTTCCACCGCACGGTGTGCCAATCCCTTGATGTCCTCCTTACTGAAGTCCACCCAATGCACACCGGGCTCAAATTGTTGGTTGCCCTCCTCATCGAGAAACGGAGTTCCGTCCTGATGAAACATGGGGTCACCATATGGGTAGCGGTAGTACACGAAGCCCAGTCGGTCAGGGAGCTTGTGATAGGCCACGTAGAAACAAAGGGCATACCACCGAAGCTGGTCAGGGTCCGTGTAGGTAATCCAACCCTTGCCTGTCTTGTCCTTGGTGTCCTTGTATCGACGAGAGTTCTTCCCGTCGATGATGGTCACCCCGGTGTCCTCACGTTTGAAGATCAGGTCGGCACGACCACCGATGGGCGTCCACTTGTTGACGAACCCTACGAGGTCAATCTCGGGTTCCGCATATGGACCAATGAGCTTGTATTCCTTGAAGGTGCGAAGCCACCCCTCCACCCCGGCTGCAACCACGGACTCCATTTCGGAACGGGCAATCTTGCGGAAGTCCACGTACTCCTTGTGACAGAGCCGCTTCAGCTCATCAGCAGCCAACTCCTGCAACCTCTCAAGAAGACCTGGATGTCGCCACAGATGGTCCTTGTACATCCGCTCAATCGCAAACTGAATCGCGATGCCCATGAGCGCAGCGGAACGGTCACGCTCATAAGGCTTTGGCTTCTTCTTACCGGGACCACCGCCACAGTCGATGGCACCCCAACCTTTGCCCCACAGGAACTGCTGAGGACACTTTTCGTACCGATCAAGGCTTGACCAATACAAAGTGAATGGGCGTTTCTGAGTCACTGACCTTCCCTGCTCTCCTGGGAGGGTTGGAGTTCTTCTACCGTCCGCATCATGGTGGCCATCTCGATATCGCCCGGAGGTTGGATGGGGAACTCACCTGTTTCGGATAGTACCTCGAAACCATCCTTGGAAGCATCCACCGATCCAAAACGGGTGACCTGGAAGAACTCACAAAATAACTCAAAACCCCTTGCTGCACGGGGTGCGGCAAGGATCGGCGTGTAAACCACGGTGACCAGGGTGCAGTTCTTCTGCATCCAGGGGTCAGCCAGCACAAAGCGACGGTCACTGAAGTCCTGAAACTGCAACTTCAACTCTTGCGCACATCTCAGAAACTCTTCCGTTGGGTTGTCTGCTTCAAGCACTCCGGGGTGCCCTAATGAGGTTGGGTTTGTCGGCAACCGTTCGGTGCCACCTGGAACATGAACCTGACTCAAGCGACCGACAACCACGGCACCATGTGCTGTGGGCGGTCGAACCTTGATGGGGGATGCATCCCCGCTCAAACGACGGGTGCTCATCTCATCTGCCAAACAGGACACATCCACGGCATCGGGAGCAGTAGACCATTCGATCTCGTCAAACCCGAAGGTATCCTCTATTTGCTTCTTGCTGAAGGAATCCCTCACCAAATGGACGAGGTCATTTGGGATAGGCAAGTTGCTGACGAGAAATTGGCGCAGCCTTTTGAACTGCTCCTTGGTTGCAACCTTCTCCACGAAGCCTTTTCGGGAAACCACTAAGTGGCGATAGACTGGACGTTCTTGTGCGTGCATAGGCAGGCCTCCGCCGTGGACTCTACCCATGGGTGCCCTGATCAGACCAGACTGAAACCATCAGGGTCTTCGGGGATTGCAATGCCTTGAGTGGCAAGCCAAGTCAGATCCAGAGTCCATCGATGAAGAGACCGCTTTGCGTGAAGCTCAAAGGCTGCTTCGATATGGACGTCTGCTTGAGCCTTAGTCCACTTGTTCACCCGCATCAGGTGATCGAGGGCTTGAAGCTCACGGCCCTGTAGACAGGCAAAGCCGAAATGCTTGACGAGGTGACAGGCTGGACAAAGAGCAATCAGGCGGGTCAGCGTTTGAGTGTACGTCTGGTCGTTGTAATCCCACACCTCGTGACCTTCCACGGGGTGACGACGACCTTTCCCGCCACAAATCTCGCAATGGTAGCCCGCTGCTTTATACTGTGCCCTTCGAAGGATATCCCAGTCAGCCTTCTTCAGCCTGGACCGGAGGTTGTCTCCCCACGAGGACTCTGGAACCAGTTCAATGGTAAGCAGCTCACTGGAATGTGGTCCGAACCCCATCAGCATCAGTTCACCACGGGGTCATCCTCGGGAACAGGCTTGTTTTTGAAGATCCGGTCCCACCCTTTCTGAAAGCGAGCTGAAGGGATGGAGAACACCTTACCCCCGGACTTCGACCGGAACGGATTGGGGTGTTCAAATTCAGTGGTCAGCGCGAGGTAAGGGGTACCATCAATGGGGGCACCTTGGAGGATGTCCCCCAAGATGGGTCGTCCCTCCTTGATAGGGAGGAACTCACCTACCATCACCTGACGGTTACCTTCTTCATCTGCCTTGAGACGCATGCCCACACAGCCCCCATCTGGAAGGGGGGCTATGGGAATCATCATGTCCTCTGGTGGGTCGCTCATACCCTCTCCTACCGGCAACTACGGCAGTGACTCTGATTGGCCAGAATGTCCCCACCGTGTTTTCCGACCGTGCCCATTCTGCGAAGACCAAATTCGTCCAGCGGTTTCATCTTCAAACACCGGGGGCATTTCCGGTAGGGAACTTGGTCCCGGACCTCGTCCACTTGAATGCGGACCTCATCACGAGTGATCTTGGTAGTCTTCATGTTTCATCTACCCGAAACTTCCCGAAGCCACATGGCTTCCCGCTCACGTTCGGTCTCAATCTTAGTGGTGATGGGGACGAGACCACCGTGGAAGATCTCCTGAATGAGGTTGGATTCGCTCATCGGGCCTGCTCCAGGTAGGACAGAGCCCGTTCCTTGACCTCATCCAACAGGTCCATGCGAGCCAGGGTCTCAGTCAGGTCTTCCTGGTCGTTGTGCTTGAACGCCGCTTGCAAGCTATCCACAAAACCTTCGACGGTCATCTTGCGGGCTTCCTGACGGGTGCGCTCAGTCAAATCGAAGACCTGACCAGCTGGGAGCACCTTCAGAGGTATCTCCTCGATGTGAATGCCCTTCTCGTCGAATCCTACAAGGACCACCACCGGAACACGGGCCATCTCATCTTCGGTGAGTGATCCTCGGGTCAGACTGCCCACGTTGACCACGTGTTTGCCGGGCGCAATCTGTGTGACCCCCTGGTTCTTATGCCAGTGCCCGAAGAACCATACATCTGGATCAAGGTTCGCCAGATCCGCGTACTTGATGATGTCCTCACGTTCGAACATGGTGCCCCCGCCTTGTGAGGCGAGGCAGTGGACCATCACAACCAGGTAGTCCTCGTCGCCCTTCACGAGCGTTGTGAACCTGTTCATGTCGTACTTGGTGCCATGATAGGGGATGCCTACCACCCTCACCTTGAACGTGATGCGGTCCTCTTGGAAAGGTACGGTGAATGCCTTGCTGTAGACGTGCTCATGCTCGTCGTAGCAGCGCTTGAACACCCCGGTCTCAAAGAGGACACCGAGTGGAGCTTCCGGGAGGTTGTTCCGGTCCCCGTACTTCACATCATGGTTCCCGATGTTGCCAATCACCGGACAAGGATAGGCCGCATGAATCTCCGCCACCTCACGAATCAGCTGGTGACTGTTACGGCTGGGTGTCTTCACATGAAAGAAGTCACCCCCATCCAGGACCACGTCCACGTTATGATCACGGGCAATCTCACCAATCTGTCTGAGTTTGCCCATCAGGGTTGCTGCCCAGTCGTCAGTGCGGGACTCCGGGGCACTGTCTGCCAGATGGAGGTCACTTCTCCAAAGCAATCGAATCATGAGCAGTTCCTCGTAGGGCTATTATCAGCAGCCTCTGGAAGTCGTTTCAAGACACATGCGCCTGACCTTTCCCGCAGGTTGGACACTCCCCAATTGCGAGAAGCACACCCCCCAATTCGGAATGCACAGCAGTCAGCTCTTGTGCAATCAAGCCCTCTGCTTGACGGAGTTTGCCTATCTCCTCATGCACGTGAGTCAGGCGCTCTTGCAAAGTTTGAAGAGACGTCAACTCCTCGCTCAAGTCGTGCACTTCTGAAAGGTCCGAAGGGATGGCCACCAGTTCGACCCCAGCCAGGGATACCACCTGTTGCTGCGCCGACTTCAAGCGTTGAAGCAAGCCCTTGAGCTGGTGCAAGTCCTGGCCTTCAGCGTGCGCTGTGGTCGTTTCAGGGATGGTAATGGCCTTCACCCCCTCCAACTGCTTCACCGTGGCCACAGCGGCTTTGTGGCGGTTGTTCATGTGTTGTAGGGCGGTCAGGGCACGGTGCATCCTGGAGGATGCTTCCCATGCCTCCTCCACACCCTCAACCTTGGTGACTGCCTCGTCCAGACCATCGAAGGTGGCAAGCTCTGCCTCAGCTTCTTCAAGGTCACTTTTGCGAACCCGGAGCTTCTCTTCAGCGCGACGACGATCCGTCTCGCTAGCCTTCATAGCTCTATTGAGATGCCCCACTCGTTCCACGTCCGCGATAGCCTCCGCGATGATGGAACCTGGCTGGTCGAGTAGAAAGACCTGACCTACAATCTGTGGGGCGATTGAAGGCCAGTGCTCTCTCCCCCCTGCCATAATGGGCACTACACCCAAAGCCCGAACTTCATCGGGCACCTCCCGACCGGGATAGATGACCTTGCCATTGACCGTGTAGGTGGGTTTGACCTTTGGGCCTTTCTCCCAGACCACCGTGTTTCCATCGGCAAAGCGGATCTCCACTGAGCATTTGTCCTCTCCTTGACGAACAAAGGACGTGCCGGGAGTGTTTTGAAAGACTCCACGTACAGCTCGTTGAGAGGCACTCTTGCCACGGTTATTCTTGCCGGTGACAACGGTGAGCCCGTCCACGACAATGGTGGCATCTTTGATGGACTGGAAGTTGTGAGCGCGAACGATGACAGCCATAGACCACTCCTCCTATCAGGTCAGCCTACTCGTTATCTTCCTCGCCGTCATCCCCGTCATCCCCATCATCGCTTTCGGCTTTGGGCTTGGGCTTGGTCCCCTCCAGGAAGCTCATGTCAATGTCGAGGTCGTCATCATCCGCCACGGTAGCCTCTGGCAAAGCTACGCCGGACAACAGGGCAGCGTAGGCCACCTCACGCAACTCATCGATAGCACCCGGTGTCGTAAGCAAAGCAGTGCGGAAAGCATCCACTCCACATGACTTGATGGTCTCACCGCTGCTTCGCTCCCAGGTGTACCAAGCACCCGCCTTGTTCACTGCCCCATGCGAGACAACCACGTCAATCGCGGTTCGCAGGTCATCAATCCCCTCACCGAAGCGGATATAGAACTCAGCCTCATGGTGCTGGGTAGGACCGACCTTGCACTTCTCGACCTTGGTCTTGATGATGGAGCCCGTCATCCGGTCGATATTCTTGTGCGTCAACGCATCGTATTGCTTGGTCTTCTCATTCTTGACCCGTCGGAAGGAGAGACGGAGCGAGGGCCAGAACTTCCAGGCTTCTCCACCCTGCCACGTGTCCGTGGGTCCACCGTAGCCGCCACCACCTGTGTTGATCTTCTTACGGGTCTGACTGATACCCATGATATGGGTGCCCGTCAGGGAAGCCTCTGCCTGGAAACGTCCAAGAACGGTAGACCACTTTTGTGCAAGAAGGCCGACACGAGCGGCGTCGCCCAATTCTTCCATAGACTGACCGAACACGGCTTCCGGTGTACCGGCACCCACAGAGTCAAAGATCAGGAGGTCCACCCCTGCCTTGATAGACACCATGGCCGTACGGAAACCGTCTTCCAGCGTAACAGGCTGTTGGAGCAAGAAGCGGTCGGTATCCATGATGGGGACACCCAGGGCCTCTGCGTAGCCTGGATCAATGGCGTTCTCCCAGTCGATAAACACGACCGACATGGGACGCCCACTAGGATGATTCTGTCGACCAACCCACGCTGCGGCAGTGAGTGCCACGGTAGTTTTACCGGAAGACTCATGTCCCCAGATATTCGAGATGCGCCCACGGGGGAGACCGGGGCATGGAACGATGCCGTGCAGATTTGGGGGGCCACCGATCAAGTTGTCCAGGACCAATGACCCTGTAGAGATGAAGGGTCGGGACTCCGTGAGGTCGTCATTGTTCAGCTTCACTTCCGTGTCGCTGTTCTTCAACACCTTTTCGCAAACAGCCCGAACTCCAACCAGCGCACTTCGTT
Source organism: uncultured bacterium (assembly GCA_937910685.1). Taxonomy (GTDB): domain Bacteria; phylum Planctomycetota; class UBA1135; order UBA1135. The sequence continues at coordinate 62,653 of CALEMP010000021.1, read as the reverse complement.
TGGCTGCAGGGACTGCCTTGTCCTTCGCCGTTGCTTTCTTTGCCATCAGCCATCTCCTTCAAGTTGTGACCACCGGAAGAACCTTTCGCCCTCCCTATATTGAATACCCCGATGCACGGTCTGCCCTGCCTTCTTGCCACGGGAGTATGTGTGAATCGCCGTGAATTGCTTCGCTTCCAGGGGTGTGAGGTCGTCCACCGTGACCTCATCATCCACCAACTGCCAGAACCGACCAGCGACCAGGGCGACCCAGTAGGCATCAGCCTCATCCCCTGACCAGCGCCCACCACCTCCGGTGTCCAGTTTGGCACCCTCGATCATGTCGGGCTTACCAATCTTCCAGCCCTTTGGACGGTCCAGAAAACGTCGACAATGGGCCTTGGTCTGGTTGTTGGCGAGGAACACCACGTCCACCTTTGCCAAACGTAGGGCCTCACTAGCGAAGAGGAACAAGCCATACATGCCCTCCGACCAGATGTCGTTGAAGATGGGGAACTCAATCCCCACCCGTGTGACACCAAGTCGGGTCACCAATTCCAACACGTTGGCCCGCATCTCACAGTAGCGGTCGACATACAAGGATTTGGTGGATGTGTGGAACCGACCCCGGTCTACACACCGGGATCGGCCCACAGCGGACGTGTCGTGCAAAGCCCAACCGAAGTTCGTCAGGCTGGGGTCCAAGCCAAGGGTCTGCACGGGCTAACCGAGCAGATCGTCGACCAGTCCATCGATGTCATCGGTGGTGCCAGGATCAGCGAGGCTGTTCATCGAAGCACCGCCGCCACCGGAACCTGCGAGCTTCTCGCGGATCTGGTCCACGCTCATCTCACGTCCGATTTCGGGGCGCATCTTGGGGAGGAGCGCCTGACCCTCTGAGAGGATGTAGTCGCGACACGTCTGGAGCGTGTCATTCTCAAAGACCTTGCGAAGCAGGGAGTCCTTGGAAGGCGTGAAAGTCATCTCCTGCCAATCTGCCTTGGTGCAGGTCGCCCGGATGTCGTGCGACCCGAAGTGCCACTCCATGTGGATCGGCTTGAGATCGGCGTACTTGGTCTCGGGAAGATCCCAGAGCATCACTTCCACATCGCCGTTCTGAATGGCTTTGGCGTCGATCTGCCCGTTCTTGGTGACAGGCCACACCACGATAATCGCGATGATACGAAGCTTGGGCGGCTCACCAGCGATGCGAGTGTGCTCCGGGGAGCGGTTGAGGACGCGACCCACGCCCTTGATAAAGTTCATGTGGTCGCCTTCAAACAGCGGGGTCTCCGCGTCGAAGTTGGGATTGCCCTCCGCAAGCCCCGGCCAGTTCAGGAAGCTGATCCGATAGGTCTCGCCCTGCTTGGCCTTGAACTTGGCAACCTTCCCGCCCTTACCAATCTTGTCATCGCCCTGACCGAAGCCGAACGATTGAAAACCTTTCTCTGCCATTGTCTGTCTCCTTGCGGACTGTGTTGGATCGCTGATCCGAAGTTGTGCGATAGGGTCCGCGTCTGTTTGATCTACTCCACGGACTCCGAAATATGTCTAGCTCAAGTGTCGAAATTTGAGAGCAGGTCATCGATGGCTCGGTCATCCATTTCTTCCAACGAAAGACGACCACCTGGTTTTCCGACCTCGATCTGGGCAATCAGATTGTCCACCGTCTGATCGGTACCATTACCCTTGGGCAACTTCGCTGCAGGGGTCTCCGGCAACACCTCAAAAGTGAAACCGGGTACCTCGGATGCAGGAGGCTCCTCCACCTCTTCAACCAGAGGTTCCTCAACCAGAGGCTCGTCTTCGGTGACTTCAAGAGGATCATCAGAGGCAAACCCAGCGATGTTGATTTCCTCCTCAACCCCAGCCAGCATGTCATCCACATCAGCCATAGACGGTCCCTTGACCGTCTTCATCTGACGGTCAAGGTCGAACTTGGTCCCCGGAGGGGGCTTGGAGCCCCACGACTGTTGCAGGCCAAGTTCTTCACGGCAGAGGTTGATCTGATCCCGGAGTCTGCTCTGTGTATCCTTGAGGTCAGCCCGCTTCGCCTTGACCACCCGAAGAATGCTGTCCAGGTCAGCCACGTCCATCCGAAGATCGTCAAGCTCACCGACTTCCTTCTTGAGGCGCATGGTGGTTGCGGCGTCCCGATCAGATACGGAGCGCTCCGCTCGCACCAGGGGATCCGTCGCTAGCATGTGCTTGCGCTGCATCTCAAAGGCAGTCTCAGAAATGCGAAGTGCCCGACCAGCCTTGTGAAGACGCTGGCTCACATCGAGGAAAATCCGCTCCAGTTCATTGAGGATGTTCCGACACTCGGCCACCTTGTTGTTGAGGCGCTTCGGACCATGAATCAAAGGGTCGGCATCCAACAACACGGCCATCTCAGCCAGTCGGGTGAAAGTCCGTTCCGCAAAGACCTCATCTACATACTGAGACACTAGTCGCTCCCGTTTGCCAATGCGTTAGCGAGCAGCTGCCCGTAGTTGCGCTTGACCGCAGCCGACGCCCTCTTGTGGTCCTCCTCAGAGATACCGGAACCAGCCAGGGCGTGATTGAGCGCCTGAAGGTCCACCTGCATCCCAAGGATGAGGTCCGCGATCTTCGCGTCCGCAAGTGTCATACCCCGTTGAGTGGACAGGGCCTCCTCAGCCTCATCCTGTGCCCCAATGAGGTCAGCGCCCAGACCCCCTGCATCCTCCTGGATGGTGTCCCAAGCGGCACTCCACCCTACAAAGAAGTCCCCGTTCTTGGTCTTCACGGCGCGAGTCGCCACAACCTTGGTGATGCGCATGTTGTCCCGAATGCGGTGTATCCGGGATATCTGTTCGTCAGAGAAAATCATGTGACCAGCCTCCATAGGCGGAAAGTGCCATCCAGTCTACTCCTGCTCAGGCTTTGTAGACTGACCTACGGCCAACCGATCAATCAGCAAAGTTTGCCTTTGCTCCTCACGGTCATTTCCAACGGCCAAAGCAAGCGCGTGACGGGAGCCTACGAGCATGACTCGCTTCCTCGCCCGTGTTGAAGCCGTGTACAGGAGGTTGCGTTGCAACTGATGCCGGAAACCAGTCACCATTGGCATCACGATATGGTCGTACTCAAGTCCTTGGGCCTTGTGAACAGTGGTGGCGTAAGCGAGTCGTAGCAGTTGACCCATGGTCTTGAAGGGCACAGGCACGTACAACGGGGGCTCCCCAAAGACTTTGATGAGCACCTCCTTCTTCTTCGCATCAATTCGGGTGATCTTGCCTACGTCCCCATTGTAAACGCCCAACAGGTAGTCGTTTTTGACCACCATGATGCGGTCACCTTCCCGGATCGTCTCTTTACCCATCCTGGTCTCAGTGACCCCAGGAGCAGCCGGGTTGATGAGTTCGCGTAGTCGGGAATTCAGGTTGGTCACCCCCAGGGTACCAGCATGGCGAGGACTCAAAACCTGGAAATTAGCCTTGCGCTCATAGAGCTTCAAGGCGATCTTGAGAACCGTCACCAGCACACGCTCATCATCAGAAACCGGAAGCAGGGCATAATCTGAGGTGGGGCTGGTGTCGGGGGTCTCCCCACGGTGGATAGCATGGGCAGCGTACACGATGTCGCTGGTGTCCTTTTGCCGAAAAATCTGAGTGAGCTTTACGGTGGGGAACAACTCGGAGGCTATCAAGTCCTTGAGGACATTGCCGGGGCCAACCGATGGTAGTTGAGCGTGGTCCCCAACGAATACCACACGGCAATCAGGGCCTGTGCATGACAACACCCGATACAACAGGTGCAGGTCAAGCATAGAAGCTTCATCGATGATGATGCACTTGGCTGGATGAGGGTGGTCCGGGCCGTAGGTCCATTCAGAAAGCTGACCCGTCCCCACGTCCTTGTACCCACTGTCCCCCACAACACCCGTGTACGTGGCTTTACGACTTGATGTGTTGCCAGGGGTAGCGGAGAAGGCTCGATGGATTGTGGAAGCATCAGCGCCCGTCCTGGCCTTGATATTCTTCGCGGCAATGCCTGTAGGAGCAACTGGCAGGATCTTGATCCCTGACTCCATAAGAATGCGAATAACAGCTCGTAAGGAGGTTGTCTTGCCGCTCCCCGGAAGACCCGTCAAGATCGACACTGGTTCAAGCAAGGCATTCAGCACACCACGCTTCTGGTCCTCACTAAGGAAGAGTTGGTTTTGAGCTTCCCACTCCTCCACCGCTGTTGCCACCACGGTACGGGAGCGTGCCTTGGCCGTAACACTTGCCTCCGTTGCAGGACCAACCGCTGCCAGACCATCAATATACTCTCGGGTAGGCTTGGCGGATTCTACACGAGCGAGCAACAGATCTGAGGCGGAGGTCTCCAGCATGTGGAACCAGGGGTCATAGACCGCTGTGGTTCCTCTCCGGGTTGTTTTGTCGATGACTAGCTGCCCACTCTCATGCAAAGCAACGAGGGCCTTGGCAAGAGCGATTTGATCTAAAGACTCCACCCATTGCCCTGTCACCTCAAACAGGTCACCCGTGGTCATAAAGACGTGACCCATCTGCCGGAAGTTCTGACTTGCCGCTAATACAGCCCCTTCAATGCGTTTGGGGTCATCCATGGACAAACCCAGACGGGCTGCCACCTGATCCGCTTGCATGAAATTGATGCCAGGGACACGAGCCAAGGCCCACGGGTTCTTGGACAAGACCTCCTCGGTCTTGTCTTTGAACAAGGACCAGACCGAACGAATGGTGCCGCTGGTCAACCCCAACGTCCCCAGGAAAGCCAGGGTACGAAAGTGGATAACCACGGACTCCCACCGTTGAACCACATGCAGAGCACTGAACTTGCTGATCCCGGAAACCTCTTGAAGGTGCTCGGTGTCCTGAAGGGCCTTCAGGAAGTCCTTCTCATCGGGAAAGTGTTGCCGGATGCTACACAGGACGGAATCCGAGACCCCGTTCGACAGGAGCATCTTGTGTGCGGTGTCCGCATCCCAGTCTCCCTGTAAAACGGGGGCTCTGAGTATGGCAAGCTGCTTGCCGTACTTGGGATGGTCTTCCCACCTTGCCTCGAAACCAAACCACGATCCGGTTTGGATCGTCAGACCCTGAACGTTGCCACGCACCGACACGGGCTCAGTTTGAACGGACTGACCGTCCAGCATCATCCGGGTGATGTAGAAACCCTCATCTGGATTCTCAAAGACGACCGAGTGAACACGACCGGAAAAGTACTCAGCGTCCATTCTTCCCCCAGAGGCTCTTGAGCCCTTCCTCAAGAGCATCCAGACTCTTACCATCAAGAGGATCAGAGCGGTCAGTGAAGGAGGGTATCACCGTCAAACGAGCAAGGTGACCCGGCATATATTGAAGAGGCACGTTGTGACTCTCACTTGCAGTTTTGACCACCCATCGAGACACCCACCGCTCCAGTGTTCCCTGAAGCGAGGCGGCAATCATACGTTGGGGGTTCCCATCGTGGAGGAGACACTTGGCTGGATACAAGCAACTTCCTTGACCAGGACGGCTCACGCCCTGGTCAAGGAAGTGCAGGACTAGAGCCACCTCCCGACCCTCCCACCGTTGAAGTTCGGTGTCCACGCTGGTGGGGGAGTGACCCTCCACCAGCACGAAGAGTTGAGGGTGGCCACTGTCCGGGTCGGTGAGATGTTTGAACTCACCCTCCAGGAAAGTGAGGGGAGATTGATGAGTTAGGGTTTCCACAGTTGGCTTACCCTCAAAGGGCAGGCGCGCACCTATCAGCCACGACCGGGCGGGATCTCGCAACTTACGCCGTCACAGAACTTGTCATCGACCTCATGCGTGTCCTGGTCAACCAAGTCCAACGGGCGAATGAGTCCCATCATGGTGATGTATTCATCCTCCGTGATCTCGATGTAAGGGGCTTGAACATAGCCATGGCCGCTGTAGGGAAGGAGACTGATTGCCTTGAGCCGGTCTTCAAACACCTCCAGGCAAGTTTGGATCTGGTCCACCTCATCGGGTCGGAAGGTGATGGTGGCGCTCACCGAGTTGTCGGCCCAATGGCGCTGCAGGTCAGCCACCATGGCAAACTGCTCCCAAATGGATAGGTCGTTCTTGCCCTTGTCATAGTTGGGGGTCTTCACCGGGAAGGACACCACCCACGTGTCAGCCACGTTGCGGTCCTTCTCTACAGTGAAACCCGCCACCCTGGCAGCCATGACCAAAGGACTCGTCCCTGCCACCCGCACATTGCGAATGTAGTACTCGCTGTGGGCCGCGTGAACGCCCGGCGTGGCCCCGGCCAGGAGACTGACTGTTCCTGAAGGTTTGACAGATGTGGTCTTGATAGACAACGGCACACCCAACCAATCACTGTAGGTGCGGTCGAGCTTCTGGATGTATCCATAACCCTTTGCACACCACTGAAGAAAGTTACGTCTCCCATGACGAGTGATGGCCTGTCGGATGCCACTCTGTGAACAACCGATGCGACGGTTGCGGTTCATCACTGCATTGGTGCGCTGATCATGCGTAGGTACGAGCGTCACGGTCTTCGCATAGAGGTACGCGAACTTCAATGTCCGCTCAAAATCCTCGTAGCTCTCATGATGAGCCGGGTATGTTTCTACTAAGCAACATAATTCATAGCTCTCCAAGGATTGTTCGACGCATGGGTTCATCCCCATGGCCCGCCAGTCCTTGTCATCACGAGGATCGGCCATGCGGGAGAAGCCTCGCATGTTGTCAAGCCAAAGGATGCCGGGTTCACCGTTGGCAGCAATGTGAGGAGCCACCTCACTGTAGTCCATCCCCACTTCGCCAAAAATAGAGTTGTTGGACGCCCAACGATGGGTCACCATTGGGTGCTGCTCAATCTCCGCTTCAACCTCCTGGAGTTGTCGCTGAAGGATACCCATCTCCGGGTCGCTATCCTGTGTGCGATCAAGACTAAGCTTGAGTTCGTCCTTGAGGGCATCCAACGCTATAAGATCGGTCGGATCTTTGAGTGCCCGGAACTCCTTGTCATCCGCCTGACCGAACATTATCTCTGCGGAGCGCCTCACGCCTCCTGCAACGACACACGCCCCAACCATGTTGAAGATGTCGACAATGCCACCTGATGTAATCCGGTAAGGCTTGCCCTCACCCCGGAACGTCGTGTGAAGAACCCCAATCTCTCCAGGATGGGTCTCGTTAGACACCTCCTCAAAGAGAGGCTCCACACCAGGAGACAACAACATGATGACGATATTCTTCGCCAATCGAGCCAAAGGGTTCGGACCCGAAGCTACACCACCAAACCCCAGGATAGGCTCTCCACGTGGTCGTACTTGACGGAAGTCGAGCGTGGTCGGGAAATGACCCTTCCCCACAAAGCTGTCCAGGACAGTGCGGGTCATCGCCACCCAACCCTCACGACTATCCTCCACCACAAAAGCAGCGTCCGTCACCCTGGGAGTCTGGATGCGAGCCTTGCCTACACCACGAGTGTCACCTCCAACACCCACGCCCAACATCGACATGTCCATCAAGAACGTGAAAGGACCACTGAAGTCCTCACCGATGTTCTCACTTGAAACAAAGGCGCAATTGCCCGTGACCATCCCGCCAGCCAGCGTGAAGGTGCCCGTCTCGGGCTCCGTCACGCAGTAGACCTCCTCCTCGCGCCCCTCATCCGTGATCGACTTGACCCGGTAGTCGACCGCTTCCTCGGTCAGCGTGATGTGGGCCATCGGAGCGGAACGGGGACCGAACGCGGTCACCATCGTGGGGTCGTAGTTGAAGCCCGTGACGCAGAAACCCAGGAGCGGTGCCCGGTCGATGAGCCACTGAGCCGCCTCCGCCTTCTGCGTACAAAGGATGCGATTGGCGCTCTTCGTGATCTGCGTTCCCGCATCGGCGGCGATCCACCCCTGAAGGAACGCCCGCTGGTACGCCACCGAAGTGTTCACCGTGGGGAGGGCCTTCCAGCTGACCCCTTCGGGGAGCTTGAACCACACCATCGCATCCCCGTTGTAGGATTCGGGGTGCGTCGTGTTGAAGTGGTGCGTCGACTGCTCCAGTCGGGCAACGTGGGTCTGCTCCTTCGCACCACACAGCCGAATCTGGTGCCGGTAGGGGTAGTAGGTGTGCTGCGCCCCATCCCCGAAGACGAGGCCGTGGGCGAAGCCTTCCACCTCGTCGGTGTCCTTGGACTGGAAGTAACGATCCGGGGTGACCTTCACCACGTCACCCACCTTGAGGTCGGTGGTCTCCGTTCCGTCCGCCAAGATCCAGCGGTGGTTCCGGGTGACGTCGTACTCCAGCCGGAAGTTCGTTCGCCGCCCTGCGGGGGCGAACGACACCTTGAAGAGGCGCTGCTTGCCGAAGCCCTTCGCCACGGCGGGCCGCATCTCGCCGTCGCCCGCCCGGATCATCACCGGCTTCTCGCCCTGCGAGTGCTCGGCAAGGTCGCCCAGAGTCGCCAGGTTGGCCCCCTCGATGACCACCTGGGTCTCCGGGGCGAAGCAGTTGTTCAGGCTTGCGCTGCCCTTCTCATAGATGATGTCTGTGCCCATCATCCAGAGTCCGCGTCCTGGTGGGGTCCATTTGAACTCCCACATGCGGGTGTACATCTCCTGTGCGGACTTCTGGGCTTTGGCCTCAGACCATGGCAGACCAAGACGACGGCAGTGGATCTTCTGGATGTTGTAGACACCCTCCACAACACGCCGACAAGTCTGCCAGAACTCCTCGGAGGTGCCATCCGGCATCGCCCTGCTGTACGTCCTTTTGTATGTAAAATAGCTCAGAGCCCCAAAGCCCCACGCCGGTTGCTTGTCCCGGAAATCCTCTAGAAAGGCGTCACTGAGCGAGAATGTACGAACCTTTCGGTCAACCGGAGCCTGGTCGAAGATCATGGAAAGCCGCCTCGTTTCATCGTAGGAAGGGTCACATTGCTCTGAGCCAGGTCTATTGAATGGATACCGTACCGATCTCCCACTCAGGAAGTAGCGCAGGCATGCAGGAGACGACTACACAACACCAACCAGGGTGAGACACACCCGTTGAGGAGTGCCCTCTCTGAAGCGGCAAGTTGCTTGACTAGATTGCGTGTTCCCTTCGCCCCCCAACGTTGAGCTGGTGGGGCAACAAAGTTCTTGTAGACCCAGGGTGAAACACCCAACTCCTGAGCCGCCTCCGCTTCAGGTAGATTGGTTAGATGAGCCGCCGTCATCCATCGCAACACTGAAGCAGAGAGGAACCGAGTCGTTCTGATGGTGGGGTCACCTTTGGTCGTCTCCTTGTGACGCTGCAAAGCCCGAAGAAGTGCAGAAGCATCCTTGCGAGCCAAAGCATCTGAAATCGGCGTGACCTCAGCTTCAGATAGTGCCGCCATCCCACCAGCCAGGTGAGCAACCTCAATGCTGGTAGAACCATCCAAGCGGGCCAGGGTTGCTATCTTGAGAATCTCAAAACTCAAGATGCCCAGGTCATCCGTATTCTTGGTAACCAGGTGATGAGCAAGTTTGCGCTCGATGGTGACCCCGTTGAGTTTTGCTTCTCCGATAACGAAGTCGACAGCCTCATCCACTCGTTTGAATGAGGCTGGTTGTGCGTAGTCCTCCCAAACGGCACTCTGGGTCTTGCACCACTTTCCGAACTTGGTACGGGCATCCACTTTGCCCTCTACATGGAGCAATAGGGTCGTATCAGGATCCTTCTCCGCAGCGTGTGCCTTTAGAACGTCCAAATCGGCCTTGTGCGGGCTTCCTACAACCACAAGGGTGTGCCCGTCACCAAATAGAACAGAACCCCCTAGAGCGCCGTCTAGTGCCCCTGGTGCTTCCGCATTTATGCCATCCACCGACCAGCCGTTCACAAGGGAACCACTCTTGATTGCTGAGAGACGACGTCTCCGAAGTAGATGCACCTCGCCACTAAGAATCAGAATCGGTGGTGGAGACTTCATGGTAGGAGGGCTCCGATGACTTCAAGTTTGGTTGGGTTCTTCCAACCTGCGGTGAGCCGAAGACGGTCCCATAGCTTCAAGGACCGTTCATCATCTATGCCCTGCAAAACCTCCACAACTCCCCGAAGCAACTCAACCTCACGACCTTTCATTTGATCCATCAGACCAGGAAGCTTCCAGAATTGTTCTTTCAAGGCTGCCTGTACGAGTTGATTTGCAACCCCATCCAACTCGTCATCCGGTACCTCGTCACCCCGTGATGGACACCATTTTGCCAGACAACGTGAACGAATGGTGCCTATGCATGCACCCAGGTCATGTGCCCATAGGATGGGCTGCATACAGAGGTCGAATTCTTCGATGCACTTGAGCAAGACGTCTGAAGACTTCTGTGTGGTCTGATGGTCCATTGGACCTGCTACTAGAACAGCAATCTCGCCGGTAGATGATGGGGTCATCATCAAGGAGACAAACTCACGAGCCTCTCCTACCGTGAGTCCCTCATCCCCAAGAGGTTCCACCATCAGACGACCAATACGGTGTGCTGTTTCCAGAGCGGTGGCACGAGCACCAGGACCATGGAAAAGGAGGCAGGATGTCATGTAGGGTTCTACCCCTCAAAAGGGGAACCTCACACATCTCAGGACAGGGTCGAACTAGTTGAACTGGTGCTCTCCTCCATGGAAGGAGAGCTAACGGGTGAAGCTCCACACGCCATTGCAGGTCAGACAGCGGTAACGTATCCAAGTTCCGCCACCTTGAAGGAGGCTACGGCGTTGAACCACTGTGATGATGGCACGTCTTCCAGGACATGAATCAGGACGAGCCCGACAGTTCATGGTGACCTCATCACCCTTGGTAGGAAAACTAGAACCCTGTCCAGGTTGGTTGCTCATCAAACAGTCTCCGCTGGTAGGTAACCCTGCACCCTCGCTTCACGACGTAAAGCAGACTCAAGTCTCGTCAACTGAATCTTGTAGTCGTTGTTGAAGGCAACACCCTCAAGGTTCACTCCTACCTGTACCCGCAAGGTGTTGTCTTGCAGGATGGGGACAACAACATTCTGCCAGATGTCCCATCGGACCCGCATCGGGAAGTAGGTTGAGTATCCCAACCTATCCTGCCACTTCGGACTCAGTTGTAAGTAGGCTACTGAGGAAGGATGAGCACGATTGCTTGTTGGAAAGTCCAACAGGGCAACACCCAATTGAACAAACAACACAGCTACGGCGTAACGCTGAAGGTCTTGGTCTACCATCAACCACACCTGTCCATAGGACGATCATGCAAGATCCCCTACAAGACGCGGTCTGTATGTTGTGGGACGACCTTAAACTGAAGTCGTATCGGGTGTTCTTCTACTAGCTAAAGCTGAAACAGGTGCTCGATTACTGGAAGTGGTTACGGTGGTTGAAAGTGAAGTTGCTGTGTCTGCAGTAGTGCTAGTGGTGGTTGCTGGAGCAGTTACGTTGTTGGTGGTGGTGATTCTTTTGGATCAGGATCCTCAGTTCTCCAGAAGCTACTTGTGCATCAGCATCTAAAGAAGAAGCAGGCGTGTTCTCATCACGACACTGTTCATTGAGGCATGAGGTCAACCGCACCCAGGAACGATCCAGTTCCTGGTGGTCTCCTCTTGATCCCCCTTGGGGGAACATCCTTTGCGACCTCTCCCTCCGAGAAGATTGGATCATCTCGCAGGAGGGAGCCTGCTTACGCAGGTAGAACGAGAGGACGGGAGGAAAGGTCCGCACCATCCCAAGACCGTTAGATGAACTACTCCCTGTCGGAACAGGCAACAGAACCGGACTTGTTGGGGCTACTACCAAGAGCACCTCTCGTTCATTGATCCAGGAGGGCGTCCACTCAGCTCAAAGGCTTCCCTACCTGTTACCAGGCCGCTCTCACCTCCTCATCCGAATGCCTGATGAGGTTTCCCCGCTTTCCTTAACACGGGGTCGAGAGCGCTCCTTGCCGTAGCAAGAACGGATCAACGGATGAGGGTCTGACATCCAGGAAGAGGACTGTCAAGAGGAAAGAAGGTCAGGGGAACCTTATCAGCGGAGAAGGGCTTGGATTTCTTGCTCAAGAAGAGCACGACGTCGTTGAATGACTTGTCGGCTCGCGAGCCGACCACCCACAGCCAGGGTTCGAAGTTCAATCTCCTTGATCAGCCTACGATCATCCCGAATGACATCGAGCAACTTGGTTGCCTGAGTCTCACCGGAAGCGGCATTACCCATCAGACGATGAATGACCAGAGCGACTCCACGAGCACCAATCCCAAGTTCTTCAGCAATTACCTTGGGATCAAAGTCATCCCCCTCAACGAAGCTCTGAAGCCACCGTTCCATGATGTAACGGTTGTTGCCCCTATCGGGAACGGCATCCAGGATCCTCTCGCGGATCTTCTTTCCTAGTGGGTCGTGGGGGTCTTCGATCAATCGTTGAAAGACCAACCCGACATCGGGACGTTCCCTGTAGTCTTCAATCTGACCACGTTCCGGGTCATCATCCGAAACAGTCGGTCCCGTGATCTCATTCTGTTTCTTGTAGTTCCGCCAGAAGGTGTTGGCTGCGTTCTGAAAGGACTTGTAGCCAGGACCACTGGAGAGTGCCGAAGGCTTATCCCCCTTGAGGATGTAACTTTTGACATTCGGGTGTGCCCCCATCTGATAGAAGAGCGGCCCACCTTTGAGTCGGTCAAAAGTGTAAGGGGACAAACCTGCTGCCAGGGATTGAAGGATATCTTCGGGACCACCCTGTAGGTCACCCCGGTTGTCCGGGAGCAGACCTGAGAGCCTTCGAAGAATAGGACCGACAAAGTCCTGATCCCCACGTTCGAACCAGGCAGGGTGGATATCAGGATACTTGTTGAGGGTGTCACGAGCTGCATCGAAGTTCCGTGATCCATTGGACCACGCGCCGGAACTCTTACCTGCAACACCTTCCAGCACCTGGAGGCGCAACATCTCATCGTAGGTGGCTTTACCTGACAATGCGAAGAGCCAACGAAGGGCAACTCGACGTTGGGAACCTGACGCGATGCGAAAGGCCGCTCGCAGGAAAGAGAGTGGGTCTTGTCGTACCGCAATCTTGAGATGCATAGATCCTCCGTGCTGTCCTGATTGGCCTGATAGACAACCTACCGGCAACCTCAAAGAATCGACGGGGACAGGGGATTTGGGTTGTTGACAGGTCTATTGAGGGAGGATAGGTTTGCCTTGCCCAACGTGATCCAGCCAATCGGCACTTTGTCACTTCGGGCATGGACCTGACCTGCTTCAAGCAGGCAAGGAGACAGCATGCGTGACACCTGCCCGGAACAGGCGGATTTTATCCGCCCCTTGCTCATCACTCTTGGCCAAAGTACCAACCTGACCGCTGGAATCGGTGTAGATTCCAAGTCCTTGATCCCTACTGTGTTTCGAGCAGCGGGATTGGACCCCAACAACATCCCACGTGAGTGGTATGGCAATGGGCGTAGCAATGGCATTCGTCGCAGCGTGCAGTTCTGCTATCTCGCCCTCAAACGCGGTCTCTACACCATTGCCAAACCGGAACCCCTGACTACGGACGGGGGCAAACGAGGATGGTGGGCGCTCACCGAAGCAGGGGTTCTGCACGCCAAAGATCTGATCGCGGAACACCGACCCGAACCAGGGATGGGTGTGTTCCGCGATCCTGTCCTCAAGGTGTTGGGAGAGGCAACCAACTACCAGCCCAATCAACCCGTTGCCATCGAGACCTTGACCCCTCTGATCTTGCGTGAGGCAGGGTTCGACCCGGATGCCCTACCAGCCCATTGGATCTTGCAGGGAACCTCTGGGGTCTATCGCAAAATCAGCCTCGCCTACTACGCGCTCTATCAGCGTCGCAAGACGCCTCTCGTCCTGACGCCGCAAAATGGCCTGTGGGCGTTTACAGAGGCAGGTGCGGCCCACGTTCGCCAATTGGTTGGCAAAGCCGTCAGTGAACCCGTTGCGGCCCGAATTGAGGCCAATGCAACGGCACGATGGTTTGAGGAGCAACTTCCCCTTGGATTGCAGGAGCGTCTTGAGAAGGCAGTGGCTCGCAAGATGCGTATCTCCGCAGTGACCCAACGGGTCCAGGATCACGTGCAGAACTTCTACGTCCGTCAGATTCGACGGGATGCCCTGGCAAAACATCTGGTGGAGGGTGAGAAGATGCCCTGGAGTAAGATCGTGACCTATGCGTTGCGGTCGGCGTCCACGGATATTCGGGATGACGCTCACAATCCGGTGTGCCGTACCATCTACGGGGCGAGGACCAAAGTTGAGCGGGATTCAGAACCTTTGGAACCTCAGATGACGGAAGACCATTGGGACTTCGACACGGACGGCTCCATGATCCCGGAGGAGACCGTGGAAGGGGAATTCGAAGCCACGCATGACTTCAATGTGCTCCAGGATCGTTTGATGGACCTCATCCGTGCCCGATATCGCAACGGGGACCGCATTGTGGAAGTGCTCAAGATGCGGATCGCTGATGCCAGCCCGGCAGAGATCGCGGCGGCTCAGGGGTGCAGTCTTCACCGGGGTGCGTCTTTGTCCGTACGCGCTCGGATTTGTGCGGCAGAGGTGTGGGATGAGATGCTGGCTGAGGTAGGCTAGTCCTGAGTGAACTGGTCTATCTCATCAGGGCTACCATCCTGGTCTGGCTCAATGTTGAGTCGGTCGGCTTCCTCCCCGGTCATGGTCATGCCTTCCATCGCCACAAGGTCCGTACAGGCAATATAGTCCAGGTCGAAGCTGCCTCCAGTCGGGATCATGGTATCCGTTGCCCGAAGTTGGCGGACAAAGAAGACCAGGATCTTCTCCACCTCTTCCAAGCTGTAGCCCTCGTCCATCAACACGTCGCAAAAGCGCTGGGTGTTGCAGGAGATGGCTTGCTTGTAGAGAGTGGTCCCGCTCATCTGACCGATGTAGGCTTCCCACTCAGGAAGGGTGGATGGCGATTTCATTGCAAGCCTACCTTGCTTCGCATGTGCCAGGCCATCTCCCATACCATCCCCCTATTTTCTGGGTGCCAGGTTTGCTCATCCATAACATCTGGGAGCAAGTCTCGGATGCTTTTGAAGTCTTGCCTGTCAACAGGCAGGTCACCAACCAAACGAGCGAGATCGACAACCACATAACTCGCATCACTGTCCCAATCATCCATCTCCTGGTGAAGCCCCATAAGGAATTTCACCATCTTGGGGCTGAGATTGCGATTGTTGGGTCTCCAGGAAGCCATCCGCTGACGACGGATCAGCAAACCAGGGCTTGCAGGGGCACGTTTTCGAGAGACGGACAACTGACTGAAGATGTCCTGCACGGCATCTTCAGGCTCGTGGTAGACCATCCCATCGTTCATCTTGAGCCAGGTGATCCCCTGGTCCCAATGAATCTTGCCCTCAAAGGACTTGCCATTGAGCCGTACACTGAAGACCAGATTGCCAAACTGGTCTTGGCGGAGCTTCTTGTCGAGAATCTTCTTCAGCCCGAAGAGTGCCTTCTTGACGTCCTCATCCTGGGCGAAGGTGTTTCCCTGAATCAGCTGAATAACCTTCGCCCTCATCGCGATGGCATACTCCGCAGGGTCGCTGTACTTGTAGGCGATCTTGCGAAGAAATCGAGAAGCGAGACGATGTGCAGTCTGCTTCGTATCCATGGGCTACCTCTTACCGCAGTCTGGCGGCTGCGAATTTTTGACGTGGGGGCTCAACATGAGGGCCACCGTGTTTTGACAGAGACGGAAGTCAGAAGAACGGCGACGAGTGGTGTCCGCCCACTCCGCACCTAGTTCGGTGCCCTGTGCTTCCTTGATGATGGCATCAAAGATCGCACCGTCCATGCTCTGGAAGACCCTGCGGATATCATCCAGGGTGGCCACATCGTCACTACGAGCACGTCCCTTCTCATCCCGGCTGGCCGGGTAGGTGGAATCAATGGTGATTTCATCCACCCCATTCTCCTGACCCTGTCGCCACGCACGGGCTGTGCGCTGCTTCATGGCTTCACTGTTCCAGGTGTCCCGGTCCAGGTGGATTACCGTGCTGAACGCCTGCAGGTTGTGCCCGTGACTGTAGCTCTGACCCTCAAGGACTGCCGTCTTGACTGACGAGTCCTTGCTGATGATCTCTTGAAGGACAAACTGTTGCCATTGGTCTGCCTTGAAGGATTTGTTGAGGGTCTCATGTGCCCGAAGTTCAGGATACTTCCGCAGCTGTTGCTCCTTGAAAGGCAAACTGTGCATGACCATCCGACCCCTCGCCTGGGGGTCTCTTTCAGATCCCTTCTCCCTCAGAGGTAGCTTCCTGGCCGTGTCCGCATCGAGACGGACACCGATCTCCTGGATTGGCTTCCCGTTGGCGTAGATGTGGATTTCGTTTTTCAGGCAGAGGGCATGACGCCCTGCTACGACCCGTGAAATGTACTCTACAGCTTCCCGGCACATGGCCGGGTCATCCGAGAAGATCAATGACCGGGAGCCCTCTGCTTTGGCAAGTGCCGTCTTGATGTAGGAGACGGCAGTTTCCACCTTGGGATTACCAATCTCCTCAGCGATCATCCGCATGTCATCCGGGGAGGAGTTCTTGGCCCATTTTTTCAACGCTTCCGCCAACAACGGTGGGATAGGCTTGGGCAACCCCGTAGCCTTGTCGAGCGTCCCCGGCAGGTGACCCTTCTCAATCAGGGTAGCCATCTGCTTGAAAGCTTCAGCAGGCCGGTTGGCAAGTAGATTGAGGATCTTGACGACCGGACGGAGTTCCATCCCGAAGATCCGCTCAGCCTCCTCGGTCTTCTTCTGGTACTTCTTCTTCTGGGCTTCCGATATGCCCTTGTAGGGGTCGGAACGTTCCCGGAACTTCTTCGCGGCATGTTGCAGGCTCTTGGCAATACTCTTGGAGACGTCTCGATAAGCCCGCTCAACGGGTTCAGGCATCTCGGAGACCACCGTATCGGGCCTCAGTTCGGGGAGGTCATACTCCTCAACCTGTGTTTTGTCCGCGTGGTAGATGTTCTTCTTGACCCAGGTGTGCATGTCCCTGATGACCAGGGGATCCTGCTTGACCCCAATGATTCGTCCCCCCACCACCTCACAGAAGCGGTTCTTGAACCGCCGCATGGACTTCTTGTTGTCCTGGATCTCCTTGGTCTTGCCAAAGAGCGGGGTGTTGTTGCAGATCGCGGCCATGACGTAGGCATCCATTGGATCCGTCTCCATGGGAGACGCCGTCATGCAGATCTTGCGGGGGTTGTAGGTCTTGAGGGCAGCCTCACCCATCCTGGTTGAAGGCTTCTTGAGTTCGTGCGCCTCATCGAAAATGATGGCGACGTACACCTCGGGGTTCCACACCAGGGTGGCCGGATCCTTTTGTCTCCTTGGCTTCTTCGGCTTCCCACCAGGGGCTGGTGGTGCTGCTGCCTTTTTGCCCTGCTCGACCTTTGCCCGCTCCGCTTCGATGCGGGCCTTCCAATAGGGCACGTTCCGCAACCGGGAAGGTACCTGCGTGCTATGGAAGGAGCCACTGTACTCCCGGAAGGAAAGCACATCGACTCTGTCCGCAAGAGGTTTGGCGGGGCTGATGAACTTGTGGATTTCCTTGTGCATGTTGCCCCGGAGATCCTTGGGGCACACAAACAGGAACCGTCCGTTGGTCTTGACCACGGTTCCATCTGGCTTGGTGAACTCAGCCCCCTCTTCAAGGAAGCCGTCCCGCGCCAGTTTCATCATCATGCCCACCCCAGAAGCGGTTTTGCCAATTCCCGTCTCAAGGGCAAGCACGCCACTGTTGCCGTTGGCATCGAGCCAGGCGAGGCCCTGTTGTTGCTTCTTGAGGAGGTCAAAAGGCTTGACCTCCGTGGTGCCATCATCATTGACCTTGGTCTTGCGAGTGACAAAGGCCACCGTCTCACCACCAGGGAACTCTGCTTGAAGTTCCGCTGCCGAATAAGGAGTCAGGTTGTCCTCATCCGTTGCCCGTTCCGCCAAGGTCAGCTCCTTGTAGTATTTCTGCACCTCATCAAGAGCAGCACTGCTCAAGGACATGCCCTTGAGGGCGTCCATGAGCAGACCGAAGTCCTTGGGGTCAAAGTAGAAACTACGGGAGTGGCCATACACAGGACGACCCGTCAGTGGGCCGATCTTGGGTTCACCCGTCTCCGGGTCAATTCTGACGAAGCGAGTGTCCGTCATCACGATGGACTCCACGCAATTGAGCTTGGAACCCTTGCCACCATTGCAGGCGAGTGACTTGATGGCATCCATCAAGGGCGTGAACGTGCGACTTCCATCGATCTTGACGTAGAGTTTCTTCTTCTTTTCGGTGATCCGCTTGCCGTTCACCACACGCTTTTCCGTGATGAAGCCGGTGCTGACGTATGGCTCTCGGGCTGAGGGGTCAATCCTGGTGGGGGCCTTCTTCTTCTTCTTCTCACCCGACCTACGGTCCATTGTGTAGGCGGTGCCCTCAATCAAACGACCCTGACCGTTGATGAGGTCATCCAGGTAGCAACCTCGATAACGATTCTTGGGGTCACCCACAACCACGTCACGTTCAATGACGCGGTAACCACCCTCCTCGTCCTCTACATGCATCTCCACACGCTTGGTGGCAAAGATACGAGTCAGGCGACCCTGCTTGGCTTTGTCATCCGTGATGGCCTTGTATTCAAGTTTGCCCGGAAGGTTGTCCAGCGTCTCGTCATCCACCGCTCGCAAGGACTCCGGGTTCACATCGGTACGAGAGGGCACACGGGAGAGCTGCTCCATGGCAGCCTTCTTGGCCCTGGTGTGAATGGCAAAAGCTTCCTCTGCCGTGCCCGTCCAATCCAGACGCTGTTTGCGAGGTTCCCCATCCTTCTGTGGACGATAGACGGGCCTTCCATTCTCATCCACCAGAGGGACAGGTGGTGGACCACTGAAGCGGGTGCCATCCCGATCCAGGATCACACGTTCATCCGTGCCAGGGTCGTGACCCACCATGACAGGCATTCCAGCAACCATCTTGGTCTGAATGCGTAGCCCGCTGTTCTCTAGTGCCTGCTGACGCGAGGCATCAATCTCAGCGAGACTCTTCTGCTGCTGCACGATGAGGGCGTAAGATTCAGGGTCTTCGTCCTTGAGGTGCTCCAGGGTCTTTTGCCTACCGGACATCTTGCGGAAGACAGGCCACTGCTCAGGACCACGTTGAATGGTCTTGAGGTAGATGCCCTTGTCCTTGCACATCTCCAGGATGAACGAGACAACCACCTCATTGAGGTTCCGCCAGTGGATCGTCTGTGCTTGGTCCGCATTTATCTTCCGCAAGGTCTGAAGAATCACCGGCTTGTCAGAGACAATCCGGTTGATGACCACGGGGGAGAGAGGTCGGCCATCGACAGGACTCTTGACCTGACTGAGGATGCGGGTAGCCTTGAGGTAGTCCTGATGGAGATCGGACTCAATGGGCTTGCCCAGGTTGATCCGACGAAGCTCCACGTACCACTCAAAAAACACCAACGCTCGTGGTGTGAAAGCACGCCGGAAGAGCTGCCAATACACCGAGGGGAAGATGTGCTCCGCCTCCCTGTAAGCCTTTGGGTCGAGCGGGGTCATATCTGCAGAGCGGTTCAAGTTCAGTCCTCCCAGGCCAACCAATCAGTCACCGACACCGGACTCGCTACCTTGCAATCGGAGCCAGGGTAGCAGTCAGACAGCAATTGTGATGAGGAGCACTTGGCTGTCTTACAATGCGTCTTCAGGAACGCCGAGATTTGATCGTGTCGTGTTGCCCGTCGACTGTGGAGGTCATAAGCAACCCTCCCAGCGTGAGCGCGAAGCTCCGTACAGGCATTGAGTGCCAGTGTCGCTGTCTTGTCAGGGAACCCATAGAGGCCGTTGGTACGTGCCTCCTTGTTGTCCGCTGCCCAGCGATGACGCTTCTGTCGGATAGGCCCCTTGTCACCCGGTCGGGGCTCACCACGAGGGTTGGGGATATCCTCTTCGCCACAATTAGAGCAGTAGGCCCAGCGGTCGTTCTCTACATCCTTGCCCAGGTTCTCACCGCAATTGGGGCAGTAGAGAGGTACGGCAGCAGTCCTGTCCGTGGCGACCTTGGGACCAAGGTCACGCATCGCAGAAAGGAGTACATTTGCCGTTGTAGACTTCGCCCGTTTCGCATGGGTGCCCAGGAACTCCGAAGTCCTGGCATCCTTGCCGTAAATTGCCTTGGCCAACTTGGTGGCGTGACGGCTCACCTTGCGGGTACACGCCTCACAATCTGCCTGCACCCCCTTGGGGAAGCCATAAAGCCCTCCAGGGGCTTTCGCCGCGACCTTTCCGGGGAGAGGGACGCTCACCTCAACGGTGGCACCACGTCGGCCAACGTCGGCCAACACCGAAACGGTACCATCGTTCCAGGTGGAAGCCCCCGAAGCCTGGAAACCCATTGCCTTGATCCCCTCCAGGAAGGAGGAAGACATGCGGTTGCCATCAAACAGTAGCTCAGAAGCCTGACGGGGAATCCACCAGGACACCACCTCCTGGTCAACCGTGGTAGCCTTCTTGGAACTGACCAACGAAGACTCAACACCCAGGGAACGAAGGTGGTTGGCCAGCCTCTTCGCAGTAGACATCAGGTCAAAAGCCCGCTTCCCAATGTTGCCCTCACCATCAGGGAGGTCCGAAGCATTGGGATCACGGTCACCATCAAGAGGACTGCTACTGTCCACCTCACCTGGCTCGTAGTCAGCCATCTTGGAGGTGGCATGCAGGTAGTAGATCCAATCGCGACCCAGGTTGTCGTAAGTCAGACCCAGCTTCTGAAGTTTCTTGCCAACCCCATCGTTGGGGCGGGCACCCGTCACCACTGCTAGCGGTGAGTAGGCTCCGTACATCCCACGACCAGAGTAGCCCTCGTACCAGCGGTACTCTTCATCCTCCAGGATACGCTTCACCTTCTCGGTGAGTGGGTGTTTGGGTTCAGAGTCGTCCGCCGTGCGCACAAGGTCAGCCGAAGTGACCCGCCAATCTGAAGCCCTTTTGGCAGGGTTCTTCTTGCCCTCACGCAGAGGGGCAGCACCTGACCTGTGTTTGTCCTTGACGACGTCCTTGTACTTCTCGGTGTTTGCTTCCCATTCGTCACAGGCATCAGCGTCGAGATTGTCAGGGCAACCTTCAGCGAGGAGGTCGAACTCCTCGCTGAAGAAGTCCGCAGCCGTCTTGAACTTGTCCTTGTTCAGTTCCTTCTGCTTGTTCCACTCAGCCTCATCCTCCTCGGACATGTTCTCCGTGGGGTCTGCAGGCTTGCCCTTCTCAAACTTGGCCTCCTTCTCGTCCTCAGAGCCCGTAACGTCATTGAGGACAAAGGGACTGTGGAACAGGTCCGAGTCTTCAGCACCCACAAGCTGGGCGAAAGCTGCTCCCAGCACATCGCCCCCCTTCTTCTTGCTCTTGAACTTCTCCAGGAGGTCGGCTGGCATCTTGCCATCCTTGGGCTTGTCGTCCTTCTTCTTGTCGTCGTCCTTGTCCCCCTTGTCGCCCTTGTCGTCCTTCTTCTTGCCCTTGCCGTTGGGGCCACCGTTCTCGCAGTTGTCACGCATGGGGCCTTCAGGCAACTTCTCGCACCCGGCATTCCTGGTGGCATAGCGATAGAGCCGGTAGGCGTGACTCAAGTCGGTCACGTCGAACTCGTTGGTGATGGCATTCAAGATCAGGGTCTTGCTGTAGGTGTCGCCTGTGTTGAGGTAGTACCACTTGGGCACCTTCGCCAAGGCTGCCTTCTCACCAAGTATCTCGATACCAGCGGTCCCCAGGATCTGATCAGCTTCACGCAGGAGGTTGTATGCCCGTGATGAGCCCGAAGCGGAGTTGAGTTTGCGGGCTAGACCTTCAAGGTCTTCCCCACCACGCAAACTGTTGCCACCAATCTCCAGGAGGTCATCTTCAGTGATACGGCCACTGGCCCTTCTCGACTCACCTACGCTGGCATAACGACCACCCAGGTCGCGTGAGCGGTCAAAGAAGATAGCGGCAACATCATGGAAGTTGACCGCTTCCGCTGCGAGCGCTCGTCGGTAAGCCTTCTCAGGATCCTTGATGGACTTCGCCATCTGCTCTGCCAGACGGAGCAGATGGTTGTCATCCTTGCTCTTCTGGATCATGTCGTCGATCCGCTGATGATCCTTGGAGTCCGGTTGGGGGTCACGACGAGCTTTCTTGAACCGGTCCCCATGCTCCTCGTTCATGGCCTGCCATTCTTCGGCCTGCTCTTGAGTCATGTTCACGGTTGGGTCCGCAGGTTCCCCTTCCGGGAACTTGGACAAGCGCTCAAAGGCAGCATTCAAGAAGTTGCTCATTCGGAATCTCCCATCCAATCGGCGGCGACTCGGTTCACTGCCCTTTCATGTCTATCGGCTCTCAACCGAAGAGACGCTTCGGGACTGCGCGGTCGCTGAGGAGACCCTTGCTCGTGAAGAAGGTTGTTTTGGACCCGTCGCATGATATCGGTGCCACCGCTCAAGGGTTCCCCGACATCACCGTGGTTGACTGCATTGGGGTAGATGGGCTTTCCATCGGGATTCCCGCTGTAGGGCTTGCTCGCTTGCTTTTGCCACAGGGCACGGACGTTGACCCGTAGGGCTTTGGCGAGCAACAGGGACCAGTGACCCGGTTTGGGGAAAGACAGTCCCTGGGATGCCATGTCATAGAAGTACTCTTCCAGAGCACCCTCAGCGTCGGAGGAAATGTAGCCCTCACTCTCGTGAATGCTCGCCAGGGAACTCACAGCAATGGCTAGGGTCTCATTGGCCCGTGCCCCCGGAACTTGAGAAAGCCAGCGAAGTTCCGTTTCTGGAGCAGAGCCAAATCTTCGCCACTTGCCAAGATCCTGCCTCTTCGGAGGAGCTTGCCGCCCACTGGCATCCGTCATGCTCCCGCCAGTATTGGATAGATTACGGTACTGATAGTCCTGAGCAGCCTTCTCAGATGAGAATGGGCCATGGAAACTGATCTCACCCGACTCGTTATCATCGTCATCGTCGTCGTTGTCGTCGTACACGATGTATTCCAGATACCACTTGCCATCCTTCGCCAGGAAGTACGTCTCTTCACCATTGACGCTTGCACGTCTCGTGGATTTCTCGTTGAGGATCTTCCCGGCTTTGACCGCAAGGTAGACGTCGTGCTTATCCACCCCCTCTTTGAAGAGGTGAGCCATCACCTCTCGCTCACTCATGTATTGCAGGAGCATGGCAGCGCGAGTGAAGAGCTTCTCGTCAGCTTGAGCCGACCGCTCCGTCCATTCCTTCTTGTGCTTGGTCTTGCGACTCTTGCCTCGTTCGAAGTCCTGCTTGTTCTTGTGACGACCTTGCCCCTTGCCTCCGGTTTCAGCCATCCCCTTCGACACAGGATTACGGACTTTCACCTCTGGCTTCTTGGAGGATGCTGTTTCGGAATCCTCCGCAGGATCTGTTTCAGAGGCCATACGACCCCACACCTGCTCAAGGAGGGAAGCACCCCTGAATTGCTTCGCCCTGCTCTCCATTGCCGTCAACCAGGAAGGCAACTCGGACTTGAGGTTCCGAGGCTCACCCTGTGAGGCCATGAAGGGTGCCTCAATAGCGTTGTAGACCCTGGTCCCAAGGTCTAGCAGCTCGGACACTGTCCTGGAGTCCTTGACGTGGTGCTTCACACCCTTGGGCCACTCAAAACTGTTTGGCTCTCGTCGACCCTCCCACCACTTGAGAAGGGCCGGGATACCAGGGTCCGGGTTGTCCACAGCATAGGCCCGCAAAGCAATCTCCTGCCATGTCTTGTATGCCTCATGGAGCACCCGGTAGAAGTCCGCACCGGACTGAGCTTCCTGATCCAGGGACTTCTCATAGTCCCTGACGGACATCCCTCGTGAGCGGGCTTCCCATTGGAAGTGGTGAGAGTTGTCCTCGTCACGCCAGCGGCCAGCTAGTCGCTTTTGAGAAGCAACCATGCCGAAGTCCATCTCAACGAAGGACCAGGGTTGCTTCCTATCACCAGGGTTGTGTGTGGCGAGGAACTCATCCCCAACACTGGGTCGTCGAACAGGCAACCAGCCAGCTGGAACCACGATCCCCTTCTGCAGAGCTATATGCCCGTCCCCTTTCAACGTCACGTTGGAACCGGACACGTGAACAATCTCGACGGGATACTTCTTTATTGAAGCCATGACCTGCTTTCCAGTTGGGGTGATCTCGCGCTCGATGGCGACGGCGGGGCGACGGATCAAGTAGTTGGATGCCTTCTCGTACCACTTGCCGTAGAACTCGTCCTCATGGACGACCCGGATAGTCTTCTTCGGGTTCGCCATCTTCACCCCTGGCACCCGCACCTGACCCCGCAATACGCGAAGGCACCAGTCCTTCACCTTCTCCAGATCCTTCTTGGGCCACTTCAGCTTGGGCTTCACCCTCTTGCGCCCAGGCAGGAAGATCTCAACCTGCCAGAATTCCGTTCCCGGCTTGTTCCCGCCCCGCAGGTAGTTGTCCTCCGGCAGGGTCCTGTTCGGCTCACCCCTCTGGATGATGTCGAAGGACCAGATGGAGCCACCCCAGTTGCTGCCGTCAGGTGCTCGTCGCGTGGAGGGCGTGCCTTGTAGTACCGGCACGCTCACGTGCCGCTGGAACTCCCAGGAGATCGTTGGCTGGGCCTGTGAGGCGGTCCGGGAGGCCAGGAGCTTCGTGGCGAAAGGCAAGGCTTCCTCCCCACTGAGGATGTTGACCTGGTGGCCTTCGGCGGTGATCTCCCGCTCGATGGCGACCGCCGGACGACGCACCAGGTAGTCGGCAGTCTTTTCGTACCACTTGCCGTAGAAGTCATCCTCGGACACGACCCGCACGGTCTTCTTCGGGTTCGGCATGTTCGGGTCCGCCACGTGGACGTACAGGCCGTCCTCCCGCTCCTCGACGTCGAACACGGCGGAGGCATGCGACCAGGGCCGCCCCTCGGGGTTCCACGCGATCATCACGGGGGTGCCCGCATCAGTCCACGCTTTCAGCTGCTCCACCGTGGAGGGCATGGTCAGGGTGGCCCGGCAGCCGAAGTGCTGCGCGGCGGCGAGGACTTCCTCCCACCGTGCGCCCTTCATGGGGGCCGCGCCCATGACCTTGTTGACGATGTCCTCGGTGACGTCGTGGCCCAAGGCCCGAAGGCACATCGCCAAGGAGGCGGGCACGCAGGTGTACTGCGTGCGCTGCCGCACGGGTTCCATCTCTGCGCGAGCTTGACGTCCCATTAAGCGTTCCGGCTCATCCAACGACGAGCTAGTTTGTAGCCCCGGATTGTTTTGACGAATCGGTCAAAGGCCGGGTTCCGCCGATACAAGCGACCCCGCTCTGCCTCAACCACTTCCTCTTTGAGAAGCTCACGCACCCCAATGGACGGCAGGGTGTCCATACGAACACCCTGTTCACCCGCAGCAATCAGAGCCCGCAACACCTCAATCATCTGCTTCTCAACGACCTCGGGGTCGTCAAACTCTTTGACAGTGTAGTCCTCTCCAGGGGCATTCTTGGCGACCCACTGGTGCGCCTCACGTTCCGACTTGAAGGCTCCTCGGCTCAAGTGCTGATTCGGGGATTGCCACTTGGTGAAGCCTGGTGCGAGGATCACAGAGAAGTATGCCCGCTTTTGACGAGAGGCATAGCGCCCCGACTTGGGGAACAACTCCTGGAGGGTCGCACCTTGTACGGTGACCCGGCCTACACCATCCCCTGAGACGGCATAACCACCACCCATTTCAGGGGTCTCCCCAACCCACTTCCAGGCAAACTTCTGTGCCCCTTGAAGGGTCTTGAAGGTGGACCTCTTCCGCGTCCGGTCTATACCGATGTAGGTCACGGTGATCTCACGAGCAGAAGGGCTGGACCCCTTTGAAGGGGGCACCTTGCCCGTCTTCAAGTAAACCATCACCCGCTTCATCAATTCAGGGGAGAAGGGCCGGTGCCCCGAACTGAAATCCAAGGTGACGGTGTAGGTGTCCATCACGAAAGTGTCGACACCGGGGATGCCTTGGGAGTGTGAACGGTCTACCTCAACTGTGTAGACCGGCACCCCCCGTTCCATCTCCCAGTTGCTCCCGTGGATACGACCCAAGTCCCTGGGCTTCCACCGCTTGAGCACCTGCTCCATTTCCTTGACGGCCTCTCGTACCGAAGCAGCGCCACGGATCTCTTTGATATCCTCGTGCGAGTTCCAGTCACCTGGATCTTTCCGCACATGTTTCATTGTGATGGCGAGATCAACCGTAGGTGACGCCATCTTCCGCGTTGCTGTCATGCTCAAGCCTGGCGATGGGGGGATCACAACGTACTTCTGGTTCTTCTGAAAGCGGAGGGTGACGGTCCAACCCTGATTGTCGGCGTACTCCTTATTGAAGGGCTTGCCGTGCCATCGGGAACTCACGTCTTGAAGAACGAAATCATGGTAGGCGTTCCACGCCTTGATGACTTCAGACTTGGACTTGTAGTCCTTTCCTAGATAGGGCGTGCCCGTGACGTAGGTGCCTGCTTTTCTATCACCCGCAACCCTGCCGTCATGTGCCCAGTCATGACCGCGAAGACGCTTTTCAGCATCCAGATGGGCTTGAGATTTTTCGGTCGAATGACTGGCTTTGTAGGCTTCAACGAATTTGACCGCGACGGCTTTGGCCTTGTCAAAGGAATCGAAAAGACACCCCATTCGATCCAAGGTCTTCCATTGGTTCACTTCCCACCCGGACCCTCGATAGAGGCGAACCTGTCCTCGTTGGTCTACATAGTTGGCACCGCCCCGGTTCATGCCTGAAACCGGCTTATCACTCACCCAGACAGAAAAGCCCTTGAGAGAAAAGGCCTTGTCTATGTAGGGAGCAATGGGGCTGACCATGACCGACAAAACACCCTCAAGAAAACTTGCATTGGGATTTCCGTGTAGGTCTTTGCGGGAGGACCAACCAGAGGTCTTCTGATTGGATTGAGAAGTGAGTCGCATGGGAGTCTCCTTAGAACCTGCAGCCTTGCGCGGTCCCTTGCGCCAATCAGTTGACCCGTGAATTTGATCTGCTAGTGAGGCACAGAATGCACCGGGATCATCGAATTTGTCCGACATCCGCTCAATGCACTTGGTGACCTTGTGCTTCGCATCCCCTGTCAGGGTGCCCCAGAATTTATTGACGCTGTCTTGTGTCCAGCCTTTGGGGAGCTTGCTCCACCCAGCGGCTTGACGAGTCAGAGGCACCACGACTTCACGGATTTCCGGTGTCGTGTGGGCCAACTCAAGAAGGGCTGTTCGAACTCGTTGCATTTGCGCGCTCCGGTCTATCGAGGCGTGCAAATAGGAGGATCAACGATTCTCTACGGTCAGGCACTCAGAATGTTGTGATCATCAAAAGCCACGACGGGCTGACGGAGCACACGGTCCAATGCCTCTTCCATAAGGTCCATGCCCAAGGTGACACCATCAACCAAACCATCCTCGTAGCCCAACTTACGACCACACAGCATACCTGTGCGAAAAGCGTCCTCCGGGACGCTTGGAAGATCCGCAGGAACCACCACGACACGATTCACCTGACGGATATACCGTCGGAAGATTTCGGGACTTTTTGATCGTAGAATATTCAACATGGGTGTTGCCTCCATCTCATACTACTCAAAAGAGGCCACCTTCACTAGATCAGACCTTTCCACGCGCCATCATCCCCAGGATGTCACCCGCAGTTGGCAAGGCTAGACGTGTCATTGAGCGGTTCATCACCGAGATGGCAACGTTCGCCAACTCCACCTCAATAGCCCGCTTCTCCTCATCAGAAGAGGTCATCCAGGTATCCAGGAAGGGGGGGTCCGCTGACAGCCGGGCAAGCACGCTACAAAACATCTCTCTACGTGCTGCTTCTGTCAGGAGGGCCAGAGCAATCTGAGGCACCCCACCATTGGGCAAGGACATCGACAGCTGTTGGTCTTCCGTCGTTGTGAACTCGTGCTCCGTCCACAAACGTTCTTCCGCATCCAGGGAGATGGTCACCAGGATTTGAAAGCAGGTGTGGTTCGGGTGCTTCCCAGTCTTCCAGGGCTTCGGTCTCATCGAAGACCCGAGATGGATACTTCCGAAGTCAAAAGTGTAGAGGCTACCGACACCGAAGCGTCAATCACTGAGATGGCCACCTTCTGTGGGTCCAACACCATGGGTTCCAAGGACAAGTCCCGGATCTGCCCGGTCATCCCATCCCAACCCACCCAACTAAGGGGAAGGAGCCTAGCTGCCCGCACTCGTTCCACGACGAGAGAACCAGACTCACCAGCGTTGTTTGCCAGGGTAGCAAGGGGAGCCCGCAAGGCTTGAGCAACAGCTTTCCACCCCGCCACAAAATCAGGCGACTCCTCAGCCGGGAGGGTGGCTAGCAAGCCGTCTGACGCCGCGAGATAAGTGGTGCCCCCACCGGGCACCACCCCATCTTCCAAGGCCGCTCTGACCGCGCTAAGGGCGTCCTCGACCGCAGCACGTTTGGCTTTCAACTCCGCCTCCGTGTGCGCCCCGATTTTCATCACACAAAGACCCGAGGAGAGAGAAGCCATCCTCTCGTTGAGTCGGTCGATGTCATGGTCGCTTATCGCGGTGGCAGCCTCACGCTTGATGACCTTGATGCGTTCCTGGATTGCTTCGCTGGCTTCATCCAACGCGAGTAGGGTGGTCTTCTTCGCTCCAATGGTGACCTTGCTGACGGTGCCGAACCACTCTGGATTCCAGGACTTCCAATCGTTACCCATCGCGAGGTCGACTACATCAGCACCTGCCAATGCGGCAATATCCCCGAGGTAGTCTCGCTTACGGGTGACGAAGCCCGGTGAGGCAACTGCAACACACTGCATGACCCCCTGAGAGTCGTTGATGATCATGGTGGTCAGGGCTTGACCCTGGACCGTCTCAGCGAAGATCAAAAGAGGGTTGTCAGGCCATTGGCTCGCCACCTCCATCACATCCTGTACATCCTCGACGTCCTTCAAGGTGCCAACGATGACCGCGATGAGCGGATTGACCAGCTCACGGGAAGTGCCATTCTTCAGGAAGTGGGAGGAGAGCGCCCCACGTGCAATCTCCATCCCGTCCTTGAACTCTAGAACGGTCGCCACGCCCTGCCCATCCTCAATGGTGATGGTGCCATTTTTGCCAACTGCCATGACCGCCTCAGCCATGTTCCGTGCAATCTCGACATTGCCATTGGAAGCGATGAGGGCGACCTGTTCAAGTTGTGATTGACCTTCCACCGGACGTGCAAGGTCAACCACCACATTGACCGCTGAGTTGGCTGCAGCCCGCATCCCACGGGCAACCTGGATGGGGTTGTAACCACCCTCGACAAGTTTGAGACCCTCTTCAAGGATGGCCGATGCAATGCAAGCTACAGTGGTGGTGCCATCCCCGGCCTCGTCATTGACCTTGATGCAAGCCACCTTGAGAATTTGACAGGCCATGTTCATCACAGGGTCCGCCAGATGGATCTCACGGGCTACGGTGACCCCGTCTTTGGTAGCGAGGAGCCCCGCTGCCCGGTCAAGCATGACGTGACGACCCTTGGGGCCATAGGTTGCACACACTGTTCGTGTAAACTTCTGTGCCCCAGCCAGCAAACGTTGCCGGGCTTCGGATCCTGTGAGGATGAGTTTGGGCTGGGGCTTCTGGTGAGGGTGCATCATGGAGCGCTCCTTTGAATCTTGCCCATCCTACCCGTCACATCAACGAGCAGGGGGACGACACGAGGAGTCCCATCGGTAAATCACACAGCCTGGACGTGTGGTCTCCACATCAAATTGGAAACCCACACGGAGCACCATCCGAATAGATGCTGTGTTCTCTTCCTTGATCGAGGCCACCACCCGAACACCCTTTGGAAGTTCAGCGAGTGCAACGATCATGACGTTCGCCCCCAGCCCCAGACCCCTGAACTCGGGAGCCAGAGTCACGGCTATCTCCAAACAGTCCGAACCGAAATATTGGTCTGGCTGGAGACGAATGATGCCAATCCTGGCCCCTTCCAGCATTGCAATGAAGAAGTAGCTTGATGGCTGAGCCAGTTTTTTCCGATACCACTCTTGATGAGTGTCCCTTGGGATGGGTTTACCTCCCAAGGACATTGAGCGGGACACGGGGTCGTTGCCACAGTGGTGGGTGAACCAGACATCAAAAGGTGTTGCAGGTCTGACCGTTAGTTGTCCGTTCATGCTAGTGATGCCCCAAGTTCCGTTTTCTTCACAGCAAGGTCACCGATGGTATGGATCGTCACTGGACCCGGTCGTTGTGGTACCAACTGGCTCGCAGAGGTGTTGGGTGTTCCCATTGAACCTTTCGGACACTTCAAGACCACAGACCCCTACGCCTGGATGACCGATCATGAGGTGTGTGTGAATCATTATGCCTGTGACTACATCCAGGAACTTGCCCCCCTCGTGGACACCTGGGTGTTTGTCCATCGGGATCCGGTGGACTACCTTTGTTCGATGCTAGGGCGTTGGTACGGCAAACAATTCCCCCACTGGTGTACGGTTGACGAACAAGCCCGGACGGGTGCCCGTCAGTTGCTTGGAGGGCTGGAAGCCTCCTTGGCCCTGATGGAGCACTATGGTGTTACCCCGTCCCATTGGCACATGAATCTGTACACCACAGAACCCGGCTTGCAAAAACTCGCAGCTCATTTACGAGTCTCCCTGGCTTACCCACTCAAGCTTCCTGAACCCTTGAACGTCGGCACCAAGAAAGTAGTCCGGGAACAGTTGCATCCAGCTACCCTGGACTACATCCAAGCTGTCCATTCCGGGCTACCCCGACTCACTCAGGGTTATCTAGCTTCTCTGAGAGCCTAGGCCAACACCCCCCGCAACAGTTGGAATGCTTCCGCCCACTCCACACCAATCTGTGATCCTCTCATCGCCAGGTGACCCTTCACCACTCGCTCATTGATCCATTGCTTGTCCGCTTGAGAGCGGTAACAACAGAGGGCGTCCCATTTGCTGTCCACATCTGAGGGTTCCAGAGGCATCCACACCAGAGGAGTGCAGTTGCCCGACCACGGCACCTCATATCCAAGGATGGTGCAGTGTCGAAAAACCCTTTGAACCTCGTTAGCCACCACCCAATGATCTTGATGATGGTCGCTGTTCGCATGCACAAGGACGATGCGGGGTTGAAGACTCTCACGTATCTGAAACAGGGCATCCGCGACCTCTTGCCGATGGTCGGTCAGGTAACGGATTGGGAGCCCCAGTCCAGGTAGCACAGAGGTACCCAGGATGCTTTGGGCTTGTGCGTTTTCGGACTCCCGACCATCCCCAGGATGACCGGCACAAACGGTCAAGGCATGACAAGGGACACCGCGTCTTTGAAGGAGTGCCAGGGTGCCCCCGCACCCTAACTCGATGTCGTCGAAATGAGCACCCAGAGCTAACACTGGTCCTTTCAACTCCAAGGGAGCACCTCGGAAGTCCGCAACAAGTCAGAGGTGGCAGCTACGCCTCGGGTACCTATCTCATGTAGGATTGAGTGGCTAGAAGCCTCTGGTGGAACGACCGCGACAACATCAATCCCGGCTTGAAGAAAAGGGCTCGTGTCGAGGTACTTCCTGGCCCCTAACCCCGACAGATAGGTCTTCCCCCCCACCGCCTGGACAAGGTAAAGGAGCCGCACAGAAGGGCTCTCCGGGGTATCTATTTCAATCTCAGAGGCTAGCACCACCCTCCGTTGTAGCCCTAACTGCCCTAAGAGGGTGTGTATCAAGAGGGTGTTGTGGGTCGTGAGATCCTCACTGAGACCAAGGTTGTTCACCACAGGACGGGCAATCTCCCCATAGCGTTGTAGCAGGGTGGCCTTGTGCTTGCGGGTCCATCTACCAGGGACAATCCTGACCTCAGAGATCAGCGAATCCGATGAGGCTCGACATGGCACGGTGAGCCAAAGGTCCGGGAGAGACACTCGATTGGTGTACCCGCCGTGACTATATTCCACCGTATCCAGGAGCACAAGGACATCGGCTTGATAGACCTTGCTGAAGAAACCTACCCACGGGAGATAGCCCGGTTGGTGGATTGCTACCCGCATAGCTCCATCAGGGCTTCCGTGGTTTCTGGGTCAAAACGACTACGGAGAAAGCCTCTCACGTCCTTTGTGGTTGCGGGCACCTGTCCTCGTTCAGACAGTGCCCTCGCTGAGGTAATGGCACCTTCCACTTTCACAGCTAGAATGCTGGAGTGAAGGTCACTTGCGAGCTTCGCCATTCGACCCCACGGACAAGCGGCAAGAAGAGCTTCCACAGAGTACTTGTCAAGGCAATCCTCACGGACTCCCCCAAAGTCATAACCCGTTGCGGCAAAGGCTGTTGAGCGAACAGCCCTGCATGTACCAAGGGGATCCACCCTCCATAAACCGTAGCCCTGGAAGTACCAGATCAGCCCCTCTTCCAAAGCGTAAGCATCCTCGTAGCCTGCCAGAATGACCTGGGGTGTTTGGAAGCATTGCACGATGCGTTCAATACACCGTGGGCCTAGAATATCATCCGACCCTACGTTGATGAGGATGTCGCAATCCTCAGCCAGGTGACGAAAACCCGTTGCGTGTTTGACCGAGAGAGGTCGATTGGGAGTGTCTATGCTCTCAACGCCCAACTTCTCAGCAAGGGCAACCAGTTCGGGATCCTCTGAAGTCACCATCAGGATACGGTCAGGTCTCCTGGTCTGAGCTTGTATTGCACGGATGACCACAGAGGTCAGTTGGTGGCGCTGCCAACAAGGAACCATCACCCCCACCCGGAGGAGAGAGGTGTCCTCAAGGACTTCCTCCATGAAAGGTAGGCGGCTCTGACACCCCTTCGTCAGATCCCAACAAACCCCTTGTGAGACAACAGGGAGGGTGAGGGGAGGAAGGGACTCCCCCAAAGCCCACAACCAACGTTGGTCGTCAGAGCTTTGCCGGAACTTCGGTGGTGTTCCCTTCAGGAGGGGTCTGGCTTCCCAACCGGTCACCTCCTCCAACCAGGGACCAATATCCGATTGGCCTACCGGCAGACCCAATTCCACTTTTCGCAGGTCACTCCCCTCACCCATTTCAAGAATGAGAACAGGAGCTGTCCTCATCAGACTGGCTAGCTCCTGTCTGTAGGTTCCTTTCTGAGTCCCAAGGTGCAGCTCTGAGAGACATACCACAGCATCTTGTCCGCCGGTCTTTGCCGGGTTCCACAGGATGGGGTTGCTAGCGTCTCCGTTGAACTGCTCAACCCTCTTGGCGACTTCGGCCAACCCCCTGCTTCGCTCAATGGCGGTCACCTGAAGCCCCGCTTGTGCAAGGGCACAAGCAACACCGCCAAGCCTGGCTCCCAGGATGAGGACATTGCCTTTGGGGACAAGGTTCAGGATTGCCTTTGCTCGCTGCTCCGTGTCCCTGCACACCTTCCAACCCGCAAACTCTGGGTGCTGAATGGCAGTGTACAGCTTGAAATCCCGGTACCACTCAAAAAGACGGTCGACCAACTCCACCCACTCTGGATGCCGTACCAGCACCCTGGCAGAGATAGTCGGGACACCCGAAAGTAAAGCATGGGCGGCATTGAGATGACCCTCAAGGATGGTCATCTCACCTTCCTTGCCAATCGAAATACCGATTGGCATGTCTGGGTTGAAACCCTCATTGGATTGTCGCGCTGCTTCCAGATGACCCTGAGATTCTAGTTGAGCGTTGAGGGTCTCCACATCCACCTGGAGAAGCGGGATGGGGGTGGAAACCGTTTTCTTCTTTGCTAAGGGCACCCAGGAGTCACCTTCCGCAATGACCTTTGGGTCTACATGAGCCTCTTTGGTTTTTGTGGGGTGGTATTGGTGCTGGTAGTCGGTCACCGGATAGCGATGCACCTGAAGACCCAGTTGGTGACAGTGCCAATGCAGGTCGTCATCCTCACCACCCCAACGCCTTCTCTGGAGACTCCAGCCGCCGATGAGATCGTAGTCCTCCGTGTGTATCCCAACCATCCCGTATCCCGTGTCCCGCCACCAACCGCCAGTGGTTTTTCGGAGGCTCCAGCAGATCGGGAAGAAGCATGACCCCTTCGACACAAAAGTTCTGACCACGTCCCCAAAGGTGGTTGGCACCAACATATCGGCATCCAGGAACATCAGGGTGGGATGCCTCGCCGCCATCTTTGCCGCGTGGAGGCCACGCCCCCGTGCAAAGTATCCTTGGAGTCGCACGATGGTGTGTGGGATGCCTCTCCTGGTGAGTTCTTCCTCCAGGTTACAGTCGGTAGAGCCGAAGTCCGCAATGACCACCTCATTTGCGGTGTCCTCTTTCGCAAACCATGCCGCAATCGAGTCGAGACAAGGTCTGAGAGTGTCGACCCGATTGATGAGACACATGCACACACTGACGGGTGTGCAGGGTGGATGCTCAACGAGGTACCCAATGTTGGGCACAGGTCTAGGAACAGACCCCGCAGTGAGGCCCTGTCTGAGTGCGGTGTTTGCGGCTACCTCTTCTAGCTGGTTTGGCCGCATGCCACGTTCCTGTGTCCAGGCACACCTCAGATGAGGCGTCTCCAGCATCCAGAAGGGTGACAACACCAGCCCCATCGTCTGGTGAATCCGTTGTGTCCATTCACCGTGGGCATGGCCCCGACCTACAAAACGAGGGTCCATGCCACCACACCGCTCCACCACCTCGCGGGTGACCAGAGTGATGTCTCCAGGGGTATCCTGGGGCTCTCGTCTCCTCCGATACTCTTGCAGAGTCTCCAGCCCTACCTGGATTCGTTGGCCGGTCAGTTCCCAGGTGTTTGGGGCCTCTGCAAGAGGGGCGACCATCAAGTGATGTACACCGTATTGAACAAGGCGGCGAAGCTGCTCAAAGAACTCCCAGGACATGACCTGGTTGTCGTCCTCTATGAGGACAATCAGGTCTACGTCTGTCGCCATCAAATAACGAAGTGCCCCGTTCTTGGTGTGGGCAACTCCAAGACCTGGGCCACTGACCGTAGGAATCGAAAGAGAGGGGGCGGGGCCATCAAAACTGATGCATGCCTCAAAGTTATGACCCCTCCTTCTGAACTTCTCCAGAGTGTAAACCCACCACTCCACCTGTTGCGGGTAGTTGTGGGTTACAATCCCGATGCCTACTTTCATCCGAGGCTTTTCTGCCATAGTGCTGCCAGCCGTGTTGCGGCTCCCCCAATGCCCTCTTCCTCAAGCTCGTCCAACAAGCCTTGCAAAGTGGCCCCTGTTCGACTGGACCACTTATCCCGGTGACTCACCGCATCGTTGTAGGCGTACAAGCAGTGGCCCAGGTAGGTGGCAAGGATGAAGTCCGGGGTGTCACTCCCATTCTCCATGCTGTGGACATTGAGCAGATTGGTCAGTGCAGAGAGGAAGTCCCCATCCGAAGCGGTGCGGGCCATTGCCCGGTCCACAAACACCTGCGGGTCAAACCCTAACGTGGACTTCCCCGTCAAAATGGCTGCACTCAAAGTGTCTTCAACCTGACCCGTGGAGAGGAAGCGGAAGATGATCTCCGGGTTGATGTAGCTCCGTCGCGTCGTGTTGGCATTTTCATGGGACAAAGCCTCTTGGGCTTTGGCTATGGCGGTGTTCAACGTCTCCACAATGGCGGCAACCACCCTCTCCTTCAGGTCACCCTTGGCCTTCTTCGCAAATGCCCGGATGCGAGCATACAAAGCCTCCTGCTCCTCATGGATGGCGTGAAGTACCTCTTCGGTAGCTTTGAGCTTACGGAAGTCCGTGGGTGCAAGACCCGCAAGATTCTCCCGGAAGTAACGCTGCAAATCACTGTAGGTGAACCGGTCCCCCGCCGCCGTAACGAACACGTACTTGGTCCCCTTGGTGAGCGCCTGCTTCACGTAGGTGTCCAACACCTTGATGATTTCGGTGTCACTCAGGGAAGCCGTGTTCCTTCCGGTCTTCTTGCCCAGGAACTCCAACTCAACGAAGTTGTCCCGAACGAAGCGGACATGCCCTGGTCCCAAGGTGACCGCACCGAAGGTCTCAATGTGAACCTCTTCACCGTCCACCGTCTTGACGACCCCATTACCCTCCTTGCCCGGTCGAATCCCTGTCTCCATGAGGATGGCTGTGATGAGAGCGGAGAGCTTGATGATCTCGTCAGAAGACTTGAGGTCGCGTTTCACCTTCTTGGCAATCTTGTTGTAGTCGGCAACCAACTGGTGCATCCGTTCGATCTTCTTACCAAGCGTGAAGTGCTCGTTCTCAAAGCGGTCGGTGACGTGCTCAATGACGCCGTTGGCATCCACCTCAACAACGATGTTGGTCGGCAAGAACTCACGCAGGTCGGTTGGGATAAGCTCCCGAACCGGGGCTTGCACCTGAGACATGGTGATAGCCTGAAAGCCCTTGTCGGCCTGCTTGGCTATTTCAATTGAGACATCCCGCAACGACTTACCATAGACCAGATGGTCGCGGGCCTGGTTCACAACCGCACCACGCCAACTGTAGGCTGAGTCGTGGTCTGACTCCTTGCCAATCCAGGTGTCCTGGTAGCTTGCCATGTCCCTGTTGGTCTTCATAGCCTTGTTGAAGGCTCGACCACGCCGCTGGATAGAGACCTTGTCCTTCTCAGGGAACCCTGCGATGGCTTGGTCTGCAAAGGGTTGAAGAAGTTGGACCAGCTCCTTGAATGCCTTGACCGCCTCCTTTACGTGCTGGGCTCTGTCCTGGATGTCCTGCCTATATTGAGCACTCTCGTCTGTAGGACGCCGCGCTTCCAACCAACGTTGTGCGACACGGGTTGTCGCATGATGCTGACCTAGCCAACCTGAAACGACCAGTTCTCTGTAGTGAGCTTCCGTGCAGATGGGCTTCATTCGTTTCTCCAGGACAGGGTGAGCCACTCCAACGAGCCCTTTGCTCTCCACGAACTGCACAAAGGCACCCAGGTTTGAGAGGTGGTCCTCCCAGATGTGAACATGATCGATGTCCGGGTGTTTCTTCAGCAGCTCGTCCAGGACACTCAGTTTGAATGCCTTGGTGTCACCCTGGGCCAGGTGGACACTATCGAAGTGAAGACCCTTCTGTGCGAGCAACTCAGGGACGCGCCACTTGGCGAAGCTGGCTGCACCTCGTCCGGTGACAAGGACGGCAAGCACGGCTGGGTCAGCGATGCTCTTCTTTGCCTCATCAACCGTGGAGGCAATCCAATACTCATCCCCAGGCTCTGTGGGAACACAGGGGACGTCGAGGCTTGCCGGGTGGTAAGCCCAGTCCTCCGTCCACCAGTCCGGTCTATCCGGG
The DNA here is from genome assembly GCA_937910685.1 of uncultured bacterium. Classification (GTDB taxonomy): domain Bacteria; phylum Planctomycetota; class UBA1135; order UBA1135. The sequence continues at coordinate 25,469 of CALEMP010000021.1, read as the reverse complement.
CTGCGAAAGAGGGTACCATCGAAGTCGTATAGGTGAAGTTCAGTCACGGTTTCTCAAAGGGCAACGACAAGGTCACTGTTCATGATGAGGCATAGCCTCAAAAACGACGGAGGGCTTACGTTGACAGAAGCCAGAGCTTGAGGTTACCTTTCCAGAGCTTCAATCGAGTGATCCAGATGAATGCCAAACAGCGTAGGAAAGCACGAAGAGCTGGGCAGGAGGGATCAGGTGCCTTCTTTCCAACCACTCCTTGAAACATTCTGGATGCTCAATGGTGGACCAATTCCAGTCTGCATCCAATGTGGGCAACGTGCTACACACTGGATCATGCACCCTCGTCAGGACTCAAAGAGCTATTGCGCCAACCATGTGCCTCCCCTGCCAGGAGAGCAGAAGAAATGATGGATCCACGGATTGAGTTCAAATTCCGTCAGCTAGAGGCGGAAATCCTCCGCCTCCAAACCCGGCTCAATATCCTGGAGGGTACGACCACCATCCCGGTGCAACCAGACTCAAATGATTACTGCAGGGATGGCCTTGGGCATGTCGTTGCCCCGCGAAGTGATGGGATGCATTGCCTCAAGTGTGGGGCGATCTCCCACACCGGATAGACCGCTCAGTTGGTGAGCCCGACGAAGTAGGTTCGAATCCTACACTATCCAATTTCCCTGGGCTGGTTGGGAGGTGGCATGCCACCTACACAGAGGCTGCTTCGATAGATCCTAACGGGTTCAGGGAGACGTATCCCCACCACTTGTTGTCTCCGCTGGGTAACCTTGACCACCCCAAACGGAGACCAGTATGCGAAAGAAGGTTGTAGTAGTTGAGGGACTCATAGGCAGTGGAAAGACCACCCTGAGTGCTGAACTCGGTGAGGCGCTCAACGCCCTGACTCTGTTTGAACCTGATGAGAAAGAGGAAGGCAACCCCTACCTGGAAGACTACTATGCGGAGCCGGAACGTTGGAGCTTTGTCCTCCAGGTTCACCAGTTGCAAGCCCGCTACCGTATGCACCTTCAAGCACAGTGGCATGTCATGCAGGGAATGGGGCACGCCGTTCTCGACCGGAGCTACTTTGGAGATACTGCCTTCGCCCGTCTTCAACTGAAGACAGGACTGATGAGTAAACGGGAGTTCAAGACGTACCAGAGCATCTACCATGCAATGACAGCGTCGGTACTCCTCCCCAATGTGTGCATCCGGGTGCTTGCCTCCCCGGAAGTTTGCAACGAGCGAGTTGCTCGTCGGATGGAAGATCAGACAGGGCGGAAGTGCGAAGAGGCTATTGACCTGGACTACCTACGTGGACTGGAACGGGAGATTGACCACATGGTCAATGTACTGCAATCACAAGGGGTGACCATCCTGGATGTCCCCTGGGACGACTCACGCCCCAACCGGGAAGCACGGCAACATGCGGTCTCCGCCCTCGCTTCCAGGATACAGAGTATAGAACCACCAGACCTCTTCCTGGATTTGCATCGTCGAACGGTGTGACCTTCGGGGGATGTGGCGAAATGGCAAACGCATCAGACTCAAAATCTGACGACCGAAAGGTCTTGAGGGTTCGACTCCCTCCATCCCCACTCAGTAGGCCACCCGCTGATAGATGGCCTGACAAGGAAAGCCCGGTGCAAACCAGAAGCTCCTGACTTCTGGTTCGAAGATCACGCTGAAGCCCGTGGCTGCATCATCACCATGACGACAAATAGAAGCCGGGTAACCCCGATGGTCCCGAAGAACCCTTGCCAAACTGCTCACGGTATGACCACCCGCTCCACGATGCATTAGCTCACAAGAGCGCTGCTCCCGAAGTTGAGTGGACCGCATATCCCCCCTTGCCCTCAATGACCTCCATCTCAGGATGCAAGTAGTAATGTGAAGTGGGCTGTGCATCCAGGTATGGAGGACGCGCTCAATTTGATTGGTCAGGGTCGAACCAAAGATGAGGCTGCAATAGACCTCAGCAGCAAATTGCTTGTCTTGGCCGAAGAAGTCGGGGTCATCGGTTTTAGCAACACCACCTACACGATATCATCATTGACGGCGGCCTCCACGGGCACAACCACTATCGAGTTCTAGTCGCTCGTGAACAAATCGAAGATGTCGGGCTCCCCGGAGCCCGAGGCTTCCTGCCGTGGGTTGAGGAATTGTTTCGAAACAGGAAGCCCAACCAACTCTCGTTCCAGTTTCTTCAGTTCATCCACCAGACTCTGGCGACTTGGAAGCAAGCGGGTCAACGGTTGCGCAGGCTGGTCCCCAGCAAGCTCGTGGATGCGCTTGCGATGGAGTTCCCACACCCGTTGGGAATTGCCGTTCCTCGCCGCCACAAGGCATTCCAGGTAGGTCAGGAAGACCAGCTCGTAGATCTCACCATGACCGCTTCCACCTAGAAACTCTACCGTGGTGGAGGCCAGTTTCGAACTTAGCCAGGCTCTCATTTCATGCCGATGTAGTCGTCTGCAGAGAAGTACTCTGTGGCTGCTTCGACCATTGTCTTCACGGCGTGATCCATCATCGTGGCATCCAGGTGTACGTTCTCACGGGTGCTCACCCTGGTGCAGGAAAGGGGTCCGATGAAGACGTAGGGACTCTTACCGGGGAGGAAGACACTGAAACTTTCCGGGCGGTACACCCGGAAGATGACCACCACCTCGTCGGGATCCTTATCCGGCGAGAGGTACACAGTCAGGGGCACCCTGCACAGGACGTCACCGTCGCCCTGCTCCTCAAACTCAATTCTCATCTAGACCTCCATCGTCTCCCGACGATCCATCTCTCGTTTGATTGCATCAACGACACGGCTCCAATCCTCTTTGTGCATGAGCCGACAACTGAAAAAGGTAGGCAGACCATTCACGGACCAGCCACTCGTCGAATCGCTGTTGACGTCTCCGTAGATGACACCCAGGTTTTGAGTGTAGGCTTCCAGGAAGCCCAACCCGATGGCATCCTTCCGGGCTTTGGTTCTCGACCACTCCTCTTGAAGCCGGTGGTGCTTGCCTTTGCCACGCCGCCACTTGGCCTGCTCTCGTTTGTGTTGAGCGAGGGCCTTGGCATAGTCGAGCTTGAGCAGCTCACACTCCGCTTCCCAGGCTTGCAAGGCCAATGTGTATTTGCGCTTTCCCTCCGCGTTGACGCTTTCGACCTTTGCGTCGAAGGCTTCCAGGGTTTCCGGTGTCTCACGCAGCCACCGGATCTCGTGCTGAAGGCGTTCCCTTTCAGCATCGTCCTTGAACCACTCAGGCTGAACCGGCGCGGTGGGCATCGTAGGTTCGATGGGCCTCACAGGACCGTCTGGGTAGGGCTCTGGGGCTGTCTCCTCACCCAACACGGCATCCAATGCAGCCTGGGCTGCATCTTTGGGGTGTAGGGCTCCGAAAAGCACAGGCATGAACACCGTGCCAAGCATATCCTTGGGGATGTCCCGGTCAGTGTAGATGTGCCGGTCACAATAGGACAGGACGAACTTGCGAAGGTCGGCCTGCTCCATGCGAGGCACAGGCATCTCATGACCGACAGCAGCTTGTCTGCCGATCTCTTTGTAGGCTTCAAGCTCCTCGGGTGGAAGCTCAAACGGTGGTGCTTTGGTTTTCATGGCACCTCGTCTACTCCGAAGAACCCCAAAGTGAACTGGGCAAACGCAAGGGCGCTATTCTTCGGCCCCTGGTTAGGGGAAATCCGAACCATTGTAGATGTACTCACCGTGCCAGATCGCGTGGCGCATGGTGTTGTACGCCAGGGGGTAGTAGGTGAGCAGGCTTTCCATGTCCCAGCAGGAGAGACAAAGCGCGTGGCCCTTGATGCGGCTCAAGGCAACGAGTGAGTCTGTGGCATAACACTGCGGGCAGGGCAGACCAACTGACCCCACCCGGCTAGCCCGTGCGTTGAGGTCATCCCGAACATAAGCTGACAGGTTCACTTTGGGGTTGACGACCTTCCACCCAAAGCTTTCCCAGCGTGCTTCCGTCGGTGGACGGAAAAGCTCAATCAACACACGGAAGGGCTTCACCTGAAACTCGTTTGGATCTGGCAGTGGGGTGCGCACTCGCCCACAGTCATACCGGATCATGTCCACAGGGAAAAACCCATTGCCTTGAACCACCATCGCCAAAGGTCGAGTGGGATAAATGACCGCGTTCCGAGGGAACGCGAACGGATTGCGAAACCCTTGCTCGTCTGTCCACAGCGTCGTTGGACCAGCCATCAGCGGCTCGCTGCCTTGGGCATGCGCTTGCCCCGCCCTGCGGCCCGCATATCGACCAGCTCGTTCAACTTGCCAATGAGGAGGGCGGGCATCTCGCTCATGGTCGCGCTGTAGACGTGGTCGGGGAAGGTTCCTGACACGTAGGAAGCACCCGACCCGATTCCTACACCGATGACGTGAATGCCGGTCTCCTTGGCCAGCCGAAGCTGCCGCTGCATGACTGCAACGTGATCCCCATTGGGGCAACCGTCCGTGATTACAAACAGCACCCGGTGTGCCTCGTTACGGTAGCTCAAGGCATCCAGTCCGAATTGGATGCCGTCCGACATCGGCGTCCCGCCCGTGCTTCGGGTGTTGGCGAAGCGCCACTTCACGGATCGGAAAGGCTCGTGCCAGCCTTTGAAGATGTCGTGGACGATTCCCCCGTAACGGTGAAAGCCGTCTCGGTCCTCTTTGGCAACGGATGCGTCAGGGTTGTAGGCTCCGTGACCGTAACCGTATTGTCCATCCCGCCATCCCGCCACCATCGTGGGGCAACCCAGCGCGTCGAGCGGTTCCACGATGGCCATCATGCACTGGCTGAACAGTTGCAGCTGTTCTTTGGTGATGCTGCTGGACTCGTCCACGCTGACGAAGGCCGCGAAACTTGTGTCGATGGTCTCGTCCGTCTGCTTGTAGGCTCGCTTGGGCGGTTGACCCGCCTTGAGCGCAGCCTTGGAGTCCGTCAGGAAACGCTCCGACAACTGGCGACCCTTGCGCCATCCGTGCGACACGCTGGTCATTTCCATCGCCCGCATGATGCGACCCAGGCGTGCCCGCAGGAAGGAGGCCTCTCCCCGCACACTGGCGAACAGCCGTTCGGCCTTGGTGGCATCCTGGGCCTGGGCTCCCTTGGATGAAGGGCCAACCGTGATCACCTCATCGAGGCTGGGATCGTAGGGTCGCCACGCTTGCTCGCCAGTCTTGAGCCCACCCTCATGCGCTTGCTCACGCTCCGTGTCCTCGGCTACGGATTGACCCAGCGCTTGATTGTTGTCGAGCAGCCCGGTGTCCTGGTTCGCAGCGGCCAGGACGTCGTTGGCCAGATCATCCCAGGCTGGGGCGTCACCCTTGTCATGGTGGTGACCCCCTGTGCCCTTGGACCCGTCCGGGTTTTGCTCTGACCCCGTGTCGCCGTCCTGGTCCGTGCCCTGCCTGCCCTTACCACTCTGGCCTTGTCCGTCCGTGCCTTCAGCGTCCCCGCTGTCGTCGCCGTCCTCATCGCCCGACCCGGAACCGCTCTGGCTGCCCTCGTCGCCGTCAGAGGCATCCTCGTCGCCGCTGGCGCTACCCTGGCCTGACCCGTCCTCGTCGCCTTCCCCGCTGTCGCCTTCCCCGCTGTCGCCTTCCCCGCCATCCTCGGACCCATCGTCCTGCTGGTCCTCGTCCTCGGTGTCAAAGCCTTCGAAGCGCGGACTCTCGCCGCCCTTGCTGGGAGCGGGCTTGCCTTGCTTGGGCGGGCTGAGGTCAACTTCCTGCTGGAACCCGCACACAGAGCAGGTCAGGATCCCCTTGCCGCGAACGTGCCCACCGTGCCCGTCGCTCTTGGGGCGTACCACCATCTTGCTGGCAGGCGCATTGCAATCGGGGCAGACCTGCTTGTGCTTTCCACCGGGCTGGTGCTCCTTGTCATTCTCGTCGTTGGCCGGATCCTGCTGGTTGCTGTGCTTGTAAAGCAAGCCGATCAGATCGAGGGCCACCTGCAAGCAGGCAAGATCCTGGTCCTGACGCTGCACGATGTTGGCACTCAGCAGGTCGGTGGCAGGTCCGTTGAGGACAAAGTCCACCGCCATGGCATCCTGCTTCCGGTAGCCCGCCAACGCTTCACGCTGGAGCGCCGTGTTGTAGCCCAGCCCGATGTCGCGGTACGTGGCCAACACGATGCTGAGGCTGCTCCGCTTGGGGGCCTTGCCACCATGCTGACGACCTGCCCCCTCCAGACCTTTTGCCTCAAGGTGCAGGATGAAGTCCTGCAACTCGTGCATCTTGTCTTCAACGCCAGGGAACTGGTTGCGAAGCAGCCGCTCGATGCGAATGTCCTCCGCGATGTTGGCGGTCTCCTGGAGCAGCTTGTAGTAGCTACTCCAGTCGGGAACCAGCGACCACCGTGGAATGACCAGGGTGGCCATCTCGTCTACGTCAAGTGTGCGACGGCAGCTGTACAGCGTGTGCGCTGCTTCGTGGTAGGCCCCTGCTGTGAGGGCGTGACCGGTGCGCAGACTCACCCGTGCCGGGGTGGCCGCGATTACGATCTCGCGATTGTTGACTACCGTCTGGTTGGCCTCTCGGACCCAGTCGAAAATCTCTGCCCTCGTCGGGATACAGCCCGCGTTGGCGGCTGCCCACTTGCACATTGCAAGGGTGAACACTCGCGATGTCCACCTGTCCACGTTGTAAAACGAAGACCCTCGCGAAGACACGCGAGGTGCCTCGCCCCCCAGCAAGGCCGTGACCGACGCCTTGTGCGTCGCGGCATACGACGCACCGCTCCAGGTCGGGTTTTCAGGCATGGTCTGTTTCAGGTTCACATCGTCCTCCAGCCGGGTATCCCGGCAGTATGTCTACTCCCGACAGCGGGAAGTGAACTGCTTTTCCACAGGTTCCGAACCATCCTGCTCACAACGTCTACTCCCCACCTGGGGATTGTGAACTGGGTTTGTGTCGTTTCCTATCGGAGCCTGTCTATCACGTCTACTCCCGTGCAACGGGAAATGAACTGCTTATCTGCTCTTTCGTGTCCGTCCCCCCGCGAAGAACTAAATCGTCAAGTTCTTTGCAGATAAGCAGTTCATTTGAGGTCAGACAGGAGTAGACGTGATAGGTGCAGGGTAGCGGAAAGGACGCAGCGTAAAGCGCAACACCCTGCGGAAAGTCAGTTCACAAACCCACCCTGGGGAGTAGACCTAGCGGTGCAAAGCGAAGCACCCGGTCGATTCCCAGTTCACTTCCGACCGTTCGGGAGTAGACGGGGTGAACGATTGAAAACAACCGGACCCGCACAGCGGGATGGAGGATGACATGCTTGCCTGTCGTATTTGTGACCACGAGACTCCACATTTCCTTGGGGACCACCTGGCTGAGGCGCATTGCCTCAGCGTGGACGACTACCTCGTCACCCATCCGGGGGCGGAGACGGCGTCGCAGACGCTGCTCGACCGCCTCGCGGCTGAGACCCCCAACCGACGCCGGGCGGCACCGCCCAGCCCTGACGCCTTGTGCGTCGAGATCGGACCTTTGTCGTTTCCCGTGAACGCGGACGTGCCCGAAGACGCCTGCCTGCCGTGCCCGCCGGAATACCGACTGCCCAAGCACGGTGCGTTGGCAACCGTGATCAGCAGCATGCTGATCGCGCTGTGGCGGCACCGAAGCATCTATGCCTGGGGCCTTCCCGGCAGCGGCAAGGATGCCCTGTTCCACTACTTCAGCTGGGCGACGCGCACCCCAGCGATCATCCGACAGGTGCAACCGGGCTCGGATGTGGAAGCCTGGTTTTTCAGCCGGGGCTTTGATGCCAACGGCACGGTGTGGGAAGAGGGCACGGTGCTCAAAGCGCTCCGGGACGGCTACATGACCGAGAATGGACGCCGTGTACCTTACATGGTCCTCCTGTCCGATCTCGACCGTGCGGATCGTTCACAAGGCGAGTATATGCGCCTCATCACCGACAGCATCTCCAAGCGGGTGCAGGGACCGACCGGAACGCACGCGGTGCTTCCGGGGACCAGGATCGTGAGCACCGCCAACACGGCGGGTTCCGGTGACGAGCGGGGACGTTGCACCAGTGCCAGCCCCATCGACGCCAGCCTGCTTGAGCGCTTCGACGTAAGGCGGCAGTTTCCCTGGATGGACTGGGCTGACGAAGGCCCCATTGTGCAGGCGAAGTTCCCGTTCCTCATGGAACGTTGCCCTGGGGTGTTCGACACCATGGGCAACATCACCCGCAGCGTGCGGAGCGCGATCAACAACGACGAGCTGTACGCAGAGTTTTCGCACCGTGCCCTTTGCAGCATCCTGATGCACGCAGAGGACATGATCCTGGCCAACGGGGACCGTGCGATTCCCAAAGGCTTTATGGCCAGCGCTGCCAAAGTGTGGACGGAGGGTTTGCCCGACAAGGACACCCGGCTCGCTGCCGAGAAACTCCTGGACCCTCACCTCAAGGGTGGCACCCTGGGAACCCAGACCCCCATCGGAAAGAGCACTGACCCGCTCGCCAACTTCAGCTAATCAACCAGACCCGGACACCGGGCAAGGAGGACGACATGACCACGAAGATGACCCCCGCCGATTTCAGACCCGCCACCATGGTGGCGCTCGCCACCGCCTGCGACTGGAGAGCAGACTACCCGGTACCCTTCCAACCAGTGGTTAACAAGGCCCTGGCCCTGATGGGCCTCACCGAGGACGCCCTGGGCATCAACAAGGCAACCGGGCAGCCGCAGACCAGCCGCAACTGCCAGATGGCCTACAAGTACGCTGCCGACAACGGACAGGGCAAGCGGGGCAAGCGGGGCAAGTGGGGACTCACCCAGGAGGGGTTGAACGAAGCCAGCATGCACGCAGCGACGTTCGGAATCACGCCAAGGACTGCACCGAAGGCCCCGAAGGTGCTTGCAAGCACCTTCGGGGTGACCGTAGCGCCCACGATGGCCCCCACGATTGCCCCCACGGTTGGCGTGAGCATCGCGCTGGGACGCAGCACGGCGTCCATCGGGGATTACCACCCTGACCCGTACATCCGCAGCCTCGCTATCGCCCAGACCCCCTGCTTCGGCAGCTGGTCCGCAAGCGCACCGACCTGCGGAGGTTGCCCGCTCGGCAACCCGTGCCACAACACGCTGACCACGCGGGCATCCGCCATTGCCGCACGCTTGATTCAGGAAGCTCTGGCTCCCAAGGTCACCAAAGTCCCGCCCACGGTGCTTCAGAGCAAGGCAGAGCAAACTTCGACGGCAGGGGTGGCCTCGACCATGATCGCGGCCTTCAAGGACGCCGACGAGTTTTTCAACCGCACTGACGTGACCTGCGTCATTTGCGGTAACGACATCGTTCCCGGTGTCAGAGCACTGTGGGCCGAGAAGGTCGGACAGGATCCGGGCGGCATGGCGCACAAAGAGTGCGGACAACCCCACAACCACAACTAGAGGACGACGCCATGGACAACATCAACGCACTGATCGAGGATCTGCGGGAGGATGGTGAAGACCTCACAGCCCTCACCTCCACCGACATCGACAACCTTTCCACCGAGGAAACCATCCGACTCGGCCACGCTCTGTGGGATCTGATTTCGGCTTCCAACCAGGCAATGGACCTGATCAAAGCCCGGATGCGAAGCATGAGCAACGGGTCCAATCGGACCTTCCTGGGCGGGGACTCCGCTTGTCACATCAACCGCATACCCGACCACATCATGCTCCGCAAGGAAATCAACGTGGCGGAACTTCGGAACACCCTGGGAGCGAGCTACCCCAGCCTGTTCCGAGAGCAGATCGACCCGGTGGCGGATTTCATGGAACGACTGGAGGAACTGACGCCAGAGCAAGCCTCGCTGGCCCTGGCAGCGGTAGACCTCAAGCAACGCTCAAGTCGTGTCATGTTCACGGATGACCGCAAGAGCCGCCCTGACCTCCGGTAAAGTCCCCACATGAGCAAACCCACCAAACGTGACCTCGCAGGCAGCGCAGCAGATCTGCGAGGGTACGCGGTGCTCTTTCGGGGGATCGCAACAAGTGCGGATGACCAAGGACGGTGCCAGGTTGATGCTGGCACCGTCCTCTCTGCTGCGGATTTCTTTGATGCCGTGGTGGAAGAACTTCTGGCCCTGATCGAGGAAGAGCCGATTGCACTTGGCGAGAGTGCAATCGGCTCTGAATCTGACGAGGTTGGGAACGGGGTCAACATCACCCCCTGAAATCTTCAAGCCCTGAAAAAGCGTTTGCCCCTGCACCAGAAGTCACCCTATCCACGCCAAGCGGGCCTAACGGGCGAGTTTCCGGGTGCCAACACCCACCTCACGCAAGCGGAGCCCCTAGAGCGTTCAGTCCTGGCCATGGATTTCTTATGGCTTGACCGGCCTTGGGGGCAAGGCTCTTTCAGAGCGTCATATTAGCCACATATATGGCTAATATCGCTACAGTGATAGAAGAACATTCCTCTCTCCGCTCAATGCATCTCGATTGATGGGTGCGTCCGTAAAGTCCTCTCGTTGTAGAGGACGACCTAGTCGCTCTGCAAGACAATAATGATGCACCTGACACATGTACTCTGGCAAGCCCGCCCTGGCCCACACCTCGTCATGCACCATGTAGAAGTCATCTCCGATGGGTTCTACACAATGGTAGCAGAGGAGGCCCATCAAACTTCGGTCGAAGTCTTCCAAGCAGCGGATACACCAGAGCCTGGTATCCATGTCCCCTCTGAAGGCTTCCGCATCTCCATGAGTAGGACAGGTCACCACTATCATCTCTACTCGGCTCACCAGGTTAGCCATCCACCTGTCCGAAGAAATGGCAGGATGTCTTCCCAGCGCTCATGGGCAAGGCTGGCTTGGGTCATCGCACGGTAACGACGTTGCCAGTTCTTGCGGGACACCTTGCTCTCTTTGCGGTACCAGCTACGACGGAATTTGGGATAACGAAAGAAGGGATTCGTCATGCGACGGGTTTTTCCGAAGAGGTCGTTTCCGTTGAGGTAGAAGCGACCGTCATCCCGAACGGTCCAACCGTGCGGAACACTCTTCTTGTTTCTGTAGGTGCGGGACACATGACCTCTCACACCTCGGGGGAAGTTGAATCCGAGGTGTTCAGACCTCGCCGCTTGGGAACCTCTGCATGACTTCGCCTCCTCGTTGAAAGACCTTCCCCTCAGTAGAGTCAGGGGTGAAAGAGGTCAAGGACACCCTCACAAGTATCCGGCGTCTCCAACTTCCGACAATAGGACTTCCGATGTTGGTCTGACAAACCCAGCTGACGAATGGCATCCGTGTGAGCCTTGGTGCCATACCCGGAGTTCTTCGCCCAACCATAGCCACGGTAAGCTTCCTCAGTGTCCCACTTGGCCATGATGCCATCACGTACCGTCTTTGCGACGATGGATGCCGCTCCGATGTACCAGTCGTGGATGTCACCCTTCACAATGAACTCAGGAGTGTGCCCCCCGACCTCAAGCACAAAAGGTTGGCCATCAATACGAATGGCCACCACCGGGTACCCAAACCCAAGCAGCTTGCCAATGGCTTCCTCGTAACAAGCCCGCAGAGAGGCCCTGACGCCGTGTTCATCAATGTAGGAGGCGTGACGGTAGGCCACCGCCCTGGAAACGTTGTCGAGGCCACGTAGACGCTCGTGGACCCTTTCCCGCGCTACCTTGCTCAACTTCTTGCTGTCATTGACCCCTTCAGGGCGTTCCATGTCAGCAGGAGCCATTACGGCTCCTATGAGGAGTGGCCCTGCGAGCGGTCCAAGTCCAACTTCATCTGCTCCAATGATGTATCGCACACTTCACCAATTCGGTCTGGGGGAGGGTCTTTCACAAACTGCACTGCCAGGATGGTGCTGCGTCCTTCCAGATATGCCTTCGCCAGTCGATGACACCCATCCATGATCCGACCAATTGAGGACAGGATGATTGGGCAGGACAGGTCCGCCTCCTGAATCCGTCGGAAATGCTCAACAGCCTCACGTACCGTCATGGGTTCCTTACCCCAAACAGCCCTGTCCAATTCGCGCAATTGCACGATGGGGATCTCCTTGGGAGTCAAGACAGAAGCAAGCTCAATGAGTCGGGCTACCTCCCAGGTGCCATGCCAATCGGAGAATGTGTGCTCACCGTAGTTCTTCATGGTCACCTCGAAGTGAGGGCGAAACGGACAGGGCGGAATCCTATGTAGTCCCAGTTGGGGTGCGTTGCCTCACCAAGTGCCGGTAACGTCCATGGCCCAAGCATTGTTGGGCTAGCTCCCCGATGCCCACCCATGGCAATCCGCAAAAACCCTTGTGGGGTTGAAGTCCACTCACACAGATTGCCCCACACGTCAGCCAGTCCCCATTGGGTTGGTGCCAGTTTCCCGACTGGTTGAGTTCTACCCTCGCTGTTGCGATTGGTCCAAGCGTGTGCATCTATCCAGGGAAAGCTTAGGCCCGTACCCTGGCATCCAGCGCAGAGGATTTCAGAGTCGCTCACCATGCGCCCATGCCCATCGCAGTGGTCTACCCCCTTGGTATCGGAAGGGAGTTGAGAGACAAAGGGCCACGTGCAAGTAGGTATGTTTCCCGCGAAGTGTCGCCACTCCTCGACGGTAGGCAAGCGAACTAGCGGAAACCAGTTGTCACCTTCCTGCAGCACCCGCATGTGACGATAGGAGTAGGACTCACAATAGGCATTTGCTTCATCGTGGGAGACGTTGCTGATGGGCAGATCCGAATGAAGTCCCAGGCGGCGTCGCTTCAAACAGGTTTTACACAAGTTAGGGCTACCTGGCTTGGATCGACAAGCCTCACACTCGTCCTCAACACCCCAGGACAAATCCACCTGGGCACCATATTCAGCACGGGTCACCAGGGTGCGCTTCACAAATAGTGGTGGGATGACCCATCCAGGGATACGGGGATTGTCAGGATCATAACTCCCCTCACGCCGGATCCAGTTGCAACCGTGACATTCCCCATTGTTGTAGGTGTGTAGTTTTGCACAGTCCGAACACCTGACGCCGGGCACCCACCGCCACTCGTCATTGGACAGGTGGTCATGCACGTATGCCGTGAGCACAGGATCCTTCGTCTTCGCGACGAGATGAGCGAGACGATTGAGAGGGGCTGTGGACTCCCCTAAAAGGATGCGTGCCGTGCTGAGCATTCCGGTAGCCAGTTAAGAGGACCACGTTGCGATCTTGAGAGGGGGCCTCGCAGGAAGCCCACGTCGTATCCTCTCTTGTACTCGAAAAGCGTCACTCTGATCTGAGCAGCGATGTTCTTTCCAGATGCCAGAGCCTGATTTTCCTACGAGGTACACACAACAGTACCATTGCCCTGCCACGGTCACGACCTTTGTATCGCCAGCCTTGGGTATCTCCATGGCGAGGTTCTTTCATAGAACGGCTAGTGTTTTCCGATAATGGCTTGATAGGATCAAAGGAGTGACTCACTGAGGTAAGAAATGGACCCTCTCGAAAAACTACGTGTCCTTGCTCAAGGGCGAACGGCTAGACGACGAGATTTCTGGGCTGTGACTCACGCTCTCAAGCAGGCGGAACACTACCTCAAGTCCAACCGTAGCGAAGAAGACCCATCGGAAGGGTCGGTGTCCGTCGATGTGACTTTCGAATGGCCCTCCATAGAGAGTGCCATCAAGTTCCTGGTGGACAACCGATGGGCTGAGGCCAGGGATATTGAAGATGACCACGACCTCATCACGATCTTCGAACGGGAGATGAGCGAGATCACACGAGGCGTCCGACCCGGTCAGCGCTTTCTCCGTCTACTTGCTGATGCCAGTGTTCGACATGGTGTTTTTGTGACCGTGACCGTGGAAGGCACGTCCGGTCTCAACATCTAGAGCACGACGCTGACCATGGATCTCAGCGGGTTCTGAGCTTCTTCCACGGCGTCACAAATAGCTTCCCCACTGTAGCGGGTTGACCAGTGCGTCAGGATCACAGCCTCGTTCCTGAACCACGTTGCCCGTTCAAGGTGCTCATCCAAATGGATGTGACCTCGTTCTGAGGCAAAAGCCCGGTCGTGCTTGGTGCCCATGAAGGTAGACTCGATGATCAACACCTTCGCAGTCTGGAGTTCGGGTACCGTGTCAAAGACTGAAGATCGGGTGTCCCCTGGATAAGCTACCTGGACCGTCTCCACATCGTCTTGAACCTCCGCCCCCTCCTTGCGAAGTCGACCAATCTCCTGACCCGGAAGACCTTGGTACTCCTCCTTGAGCTTCTGCTTGGTCTCAATGAGAAGGTAACCCTGGGAAGGCAGGGTGTGGTCGGTTGCAAACACCCGGAACTTGAGCCCCTTACCCAGGGACACCTCATCTCCGGGCAACACTGCCTTCAGGATAGCGGGGATGGCATGATCCCTACCTCCACCCCCTGGATTCGTTTGCATGGCTTCAGCGGCGTCCAGGGTAGCCTGAACGTGCGGAATGAGGTGCGGTGGCATGTAGTAGGTAGCCGGGTCGGAACCAACCAGACCCCGAAGTGCCGCATGTTGCACCAGACCACCAATGTGGTCCGGGTGACCGTGAGTGATGAGCACCGTGGAAGCATTGCGGGCCTCCTTAGTACAAACGCCCAAATCAAACGCGAGCTTGAATTGGGGGAGCACAAAACATGTGGCCACCCCACTTCGACTGGTTCCTATGATGTCGATGCCCGCAAAGCTCATTCTGGTGTCCTCAGTCGGTAAAGCAGTTCCTTATCGATCTCAATGATCTCCTCCTCCGTGAAGCCACACCTTGTGAGGAAGACGTGGGTCTCACTCCTTGCGGGACTTCCCTTGTAAGGAGGGGTGAACCACGTCTCATTCTCCTTCCACTTCTTCTCCACCACGTCGGTCATTTTCCCGACGGCGACTTTCCGTGAGTCGGGTGAGGCGAAGAAGAGAACGATGCGAGTCAGGAAGGTGTACATCTCACTCCTCAGAACAGAGGCTGGCTTGGGTGCAGAACGTGTCCCAGAGGGTGTTCATCATTCTCCGATACCCCTCCAGGTTCCGGTGGGCCTCATCGAGGTTGCGTGCTAGTACGCTGACCCGGAAGTCTTTGCCCGTTCGTTCCCCATACAGGTCGAATTTCACATGGGGCGCGAGTTGGATGTCCTCCCCGTAGCGGTCCCCTCTGTAAATCTCGACAATGAACTGCGGAGGCTTCCCATTGAGTTCACAAGGAAGCCCCGTCAAACGAGGACCACCCAGGCAGAAGTATCTTACTCGGTCCACGACCCCAGACTTTGGGTAAAGCTGCCAGCTCTCTTCTGATCTGGCCTTGATGGCATCACGTAGTTCTTCGGGTGTCCTTTCGATCTCCGGGTCAGAACATCAGCTTGGCGACGATGCCGCCTGCAATGAAGGTGAGCAGCATGACCACGCAAATGACCACGACAAGCCATGGCGGTACGGCCACAATGACCGTGGGGGTTAGGGTCACACCCTCTGACAAGGGTGGAGCGGGGGTTCCTGCTTCCTTGGAGTCAGGGGCGGTTTTGTAGAAGGACCGACCGGTCTCCACTTGATTGGCTTGAACCGTCTCCCCCAGTCGTTGCCGTGTGCCTTCATCAACCTCAACCTCATCCAGGGTTGCCCCTTGTACGAGGGCTTCGTGTTCAATGGCCCATGAGGACAGACGCTCTATGACGCTGGGTGTGAGGGCAGCGGCGGTGGGAGCGTTGTGGTCGACCGAACCGTTGCCTACTTCCATGTGAGGAGAGGTGATGACCTCTTCGACAAGAGGGGAGGGCACGGGAGGCTGACCCTTGACCGTAGGTCGTTTGGAGGCAAGCTCATCACGTACCTCCTGGATAAGCTGATCGCGATACACAGTGCGAACCACTTGCTCGGAGTCCAACTCCCGAGTGGTCACCCGCTTTTGCATCTCGTCAAAATGAGGACGCAACCCCGTAGCCTGCATCTGAGCACTCAGGAACACCACGTTGGCAGGGTCTTCGACCTCACGAGTGAGCAGCTCAAGCACGAATTCTTCAGTCTCTTTGCCTACTTCGTCAGCCATTGTGGCCCCCTACAAGTGAATGCCCAGGAGAGCGAGGATCACAGAGGGTCGACGCTGGACCCACATCTCATCCCAGTTCCAGGGCTCATCGGAACCCGGACAAAGCCCCACCCACATCTCAGGATGGAAATATGCCTGGGTTCGGTCCCTGTATGCTCGGTGGGGATCGCTCAACCGACACACCCATACAGGGCATCAAACACCGCTTCCTTGAGAATAACCGGATGCAATGGACGGTCCTTTGAGCTTGTCCTGTTGCTGCTTGCGGTCCATGAGTAGTCTCCTTGGTCAGTCTACTTACTCCTGAAGCGAAGAAAGTGAACTGCCTGGGACTACTTTTAGTATGGCCTGGGTGTTTTGGTCCGAGTAGAGAAGCCGGTTTACATACCAAATGTGCTTGTGGGCTTCTTCTGGTTGGACCAGTGGAGGATACCGGGCTCGAACCGGTGACCTACGGCTTGCAAAGCCGTCGCTCTTCCAACTGAGCTAATCCCCCTGAGAACTAGAACTCGATGTCGTGACCTTGCCCGGCTAGATGCAGGGCCAGTTTGCCAAGGGTATCCTCGGCATCCTGAAACAACCGCATAGCCATTTGGTCACCTCGTAGGTGTTTGTCCAGACGCATCAGGCTGTCCGTGAGGTTCGACATGGACTCAACCACGGGGTCACGTCCTGCAGATTTGCACCCTGAGAGCTTCGCTAGTTTGGAAAGTGGATCAGTCATGTTCAAGTCCTCTACCCCAGAATCAGAAATAGGACATCTAACGTGGCCCGACACAACACGATGTCACCAACCTTCAGATCGTCGATGGTGACAGGGTCAAGGGTGACCCTGGCCCCTGACTTGACCAGGGGCTCCATGGAACCCCCACGAGGACAGATCTGGGTTTGTTTGCCCTGTTGAAGTTCGGCAATCGCTCGGTCTGCCCAGCCCATCAGTGGAGTTGGTGTGTAGGGTTTTCACAGGCGAAGAATACCTGTTCGGGTTCAATCCGAAGACAAGCCCGTCCATCCGTCTCCCACCATGGGTCGGGTGAAACGCGAACGCGGAGTGACACCCGAAGCGGACCTCCCCCTTCAAGCTCACTCCCCGGCGTGGCCTTGTCCGGGTGAGCAATGAAATAACCCGCCCACCCATTGAGTTCGGCACCCGCTGCGGTCACCCACCATGCGGGCACATCACGGATCTCCAGTTCAGGAAGCTCAAAATGGCTCATGCCGTTCGTGTGCAGCCAGAAGGTGCCCGTTTTCGCATCGATGACCTGAAAAGCCCCCTCGGTCTCTACCAGGGCACTGGCTTCAGGGATGATGGTCACCCTGACGTGACTCTGAACCATTTCTTGAATCTTCTCGAACTCTTCATCGGCATCACGACGGGCCATGACCAAAGCGGCCATGTCATCCAGTTCCTGTTCCGACCGGCCCACCAAGTCACCCAGGCGTTGCACCACCAGCTTCATCCAACCCAGATCGTCTCCCTGAAAAGCACCCTGCCAATTGAGACCCCCACCCCCCTGAAGACCGATCCATTCGGCACCTCCCTCTGTTATGGGAAGGGGGACATCGTCTACCATGAAGACATCCGTGACGTGGAAGCCTTCAAAGAAAATCTCGATGAACCATTCGACCTCGACTTCCTGAATGAACAACGGATGGTCTGATCGGAGTCTCACAGCAGCAGCCTCTGCTTGATCCTCTGCCATGTAGGCAAAAGGACCAACGGTGTGGCAGGAGGTGGGGTCTTTCTTCTTGGGGTGTCGAAAAAACAACAGACCACCATCCTCATCAGTCACAACATAAAGGGCACTTGTCATCTGCATCACCATTCCAGAGGGGCTCACCGTTTGAGAAAAGAGGTGGCGGTGCTCCAGCAACCCGATTTGATTCGGATACGGAACTGACTTCGCCCCTCTTCCTTGATGGTCACCCAATTCTTCGACACCGCGTGTTCCATAACAGCAGTCGGACAGGACACCACGATTTCATTGGTGTCCAGTTCCACGGCTCGCCTGCACCACTCTGCGGTCAGACGACGGGCTTCCTGATCGATGAAGGCCAGCTCACCTTTGGTGCGTTCGGGTCTCATGCTCCCTCCAGAAATAGTTGACGAGCCAAAGCTGGATACTCCTGCTCGACCAGTAGACAATCCACTTGTGAAGCGGGATTCGTCGCCTTGGGTCGAATGAGGATACGGGGCTTTTGATGTGCCACCACAATGCGGCACACTTCCACATCCCCCGAGGGAGCCCCGATTGTGAAGATGGTGGCCTCCTGCTCATCCCGCAGGAGACCAAAGAGGCGTGATCCTACCAGGACAACGCCTTGCCGACGCCCCCGGAGGACGAAGGTTCGGTTCACCTCAAAATCAATCACGACAACTCCCCCTCCAGGAGAGACCACAAGGCTCGATGGTCCCCAATCACCTCATATACCTCACGGAAGGCCGTGGCCTCCTTACGGTACATCTTGAAGAGGTCAGGATTGCTTACCCTGGCAGCCCTGACATTGGCAATCCGGTCAGCCAGTTTCACGAGCAGGCCGATCTTGACCCCATGAGTCATTGCGGACCCAAAAGACTCACGCATGGAGTGGATCTTGGCATAGGTCTTTGCCTTGCGGATCTTGCGGTTCGGCCCGGTCTCGTCCGTGAGGAGTCGAAGTGCAACGCCCACCTGGGGCGGGAAATGCAAGACCACATTCTGCCACGAGAAGGACGTGTCCTCCAGCACGTCATGCATGTACGCCGTCATGAGCACATGGTCATCACGCTCCCCTGCGTCCCACAGGATGCCTACAACGGCGTCCAGGTGAACCACGTAGGGTTCGGTGCCATACAGCTGCTCCCCGTGCGCGAGGATGGCAATCTGCCGCGTCAGGCGCACAATCTGAGGGAGTTCATAGATGCGGTCCAGGTCGTAGTTCATACCGGGGCTACTCCTGACCGGGGTAAAATGAACTGGGTAAAGGCAGTTCATTTGGCCCGCCCTGAGAGTAGGCGGGGTGGAACAAGCTGCATGGCAGCACACAGGATGGACAGGAATGATTCCACAAACTCACCAGCGAAACATCATTGGCTCGTCGACCGAGAAGAGTCGGTTCGGCATCGCCGTCGGTCAGCAGGCGCACATCATGCGCATCCTGCGGGACACGATGTACTCCGACAAGATCCTCGCGGTCTTGAGAGAGTACTCCAGCAACGCCTGGGATGCGCACTGTGCGTACAATCTGTCCCATGTGCCCATCAAGGTGACCTTGCCCATGGCTTCGTCACCCACACTGGTCATCCGGGACTTCGGCCCCGGACTGAGCAAACAAGACGCACTCTTCCACTTCACCCAGTTTGGGGCCTCTTCCAAGCGAGGGTTTGAGTCCGACTGTGCCGACTGCGCCGCCATGCCCACCGACGAGTTCTGTGACCGCTGTCTGGACGCGGACGTCCTTGCCCGTGCGCACGAAGCCAATGAACGGGCACAAAAGCAGGTCGGGAGTCTGGGAGTCGGGTGCAAGGCGGGACACGCCTACAGCGACACCTTCACCATCACCAGCTGGTTCGAAGGAACCAAGAGCGTGTACATCGCAGTCATCGACGCCTCCGACGAAGGAGAGATGCGACTGGTCCACGAGGAGCCCTGTGGGGACGAGACCGGGCTGGAGATCAAGATCGCGGTCCTGCCCTCCGACGTGACCGCTTTCCATGACCGGGCACGGAACCTGTTCCGGTACTTCGAACCCCGTCCCGATATCAACATCCACCTCCCGGTTGTCCAACGCCACAACTTCAAAGAGGGCTTCCTCACAGAGGACTACAACAACGGATGGACCGCCATCATGGGGTGTGTCCCCTACCGACTTGACCTCAATCAGGTCAAGGAACTTCTGGAGGACATGGGTCTGTGGGATTGTCTCCACAGCATCAGTGGGGGCGTCTACTTCCCCATCGGTGCCGTGCAATTCAACGCCGGTCGAGAGGAATTGCGCTACAGTAGCGCAACCAGAAAAGCCATCGTCGACCAGCTCAAGGCACTGGTCGACGAATACGTGGAAGACACCCTCGCCACACTGGCCGACCCCGACGCGGATGGTTGGAGCAAACGGCTGAAGGCCAACTACCTCTCCCGGAGATTGAGGCTGGACTTGCCCAGCAAGTACAAAGACTGGTGCGGGGACTGGGTGATACTCCACCCCAAGGACTCACCCTATGTCCCCGTTGGAACCAAATTCCGGGTAACCACCCATGAAGGCAATCCGTCCAGCCGTGTGACGGTGTCAGAGCACTCTTGCATCTACATCAAGGATGACCAACGCCGATTGGCCGGATTTGCCGGACTGAGCAAGTATACAAGCCTCATAGTGAGCCCATTCACTACCGAGGACGGGTGGCGAGCCGAACTGGACACCCTCCTCAAAAATGCCCGAGTGGATGGCATCCCCATCATCCCCATCTCCACCCTGCAATGGTTTGCACCGACCGGAAAAAGTGGACGGGTGCCCAATGAGAAACACAGCGTCGCCACCTTCAGGCTCAAGCCAGGGTACCGAAGCATCAACTCACCCCTGAGTGACAATTGGGTGGTGGAGCAACGGAAGCCGACGGACGATGATGTGTTCGTCATCATCCGTCATTTCAAGCCCCTGAACCAAGCCGAACAATGGTACGACCTTCTCAACCAGGACCGGGATCTGGCTGAGAAGTTCGGTCTGACCTTCCCCACCATCTACGGGTACAAGACCACCATCAAACGAGAGGTGTTGCCCGCAGATTGCAAGGGCACACCCTACATGGAGTGGCGCAAGGAACTGTTCAAGGGCTGTGTCACCCGGAAGTGGGTCGACCTGCGACGAGCCGACGATTGGGCCACCATCCTCAAAGACCCGCCCTACTACCCCAGAGGGGTCTACACCAGAGAAACTTTCCCCACCCTGGCCAAACAGCTGGGCAAGGACCACCCTGTAGTGCAGTTTTTCAAAAAACGAGATGAGGGTATCGCCCTCATCCGCCGAAGTTTCCAGGACCAGAACACCTGCCGAGCCCTGTGGGCACGTATCGGCAGAAAAAACAAAAGGAAAACACCACCCGAACTGGCGCTCGATTCCATCCTGGAAAAGTACCCCCTGCTCAAGACCGTAGCCAAGGACGTAAGCCTCTGGGCAGTGACAGAACTTGAGAACCTACCGGGTTGGGTAGAGTATATCCGACTCAAAGACGACGCCGTCAGTTCATAATCGGACTGTCTGGAGTAGACGGATCTATAGATCGATAGACCACACAGCGGAGCTTCACATGTATCATTACACCCTGACCAACGAAAGCCTCGTGGTCATCGTCAAAGGCGACCCCATCACCGTCCAGAAAGGGACCATCAACTTCGAACCCCTGCGAGAAGTCCTCCTCAATGAGGACTGGGACAAGGTCGAATCCGTGCTCACCATCAAGGGAGCCGTCGAAGTCTGGTCCGAGGGTGCCCTCGTGATCGAGGGGGAGACCGCCAGCTTCAACGGGAAAGAGCTTCCCCCTGTCCTCGCCCGTCGCCTCGTCAAGATGGCGTCAGCGGGTGAAGACCTGACCCCGTTCACCCGCTTCTGGGAACGGTGCCAGAAGCACCCCAAACCCGAGAGCCTCGTTCAGTTGTGGGCCTTCCTGGTGCACAATGGCATCCCCCTCACAGAGGACGGCTGCTTCCTCGCCAACAAGAGCGTGAAGTCCAACTTCACGGACCACCACACGGGCAAGATCAACAATGAGCTGGGGGCCAAGATCCCCCGGCTCAAGTGGGAAGAGGTGGACACCAACCCCAATAACCACTGCTCCCGAGGCTACCACGTCGGAAGCACCGGCTACACGAAGAAGTTCGGCGGCGTTGGCAGCAAACACGTCGTGTGCAAAGTAGCACCCGAAGACGTCGCCTCCGTTCCCAATGACCACAATGCTTCGAAGCTGCGCTGCATCTACTACGAGATCGTCAGCCACGCCGGGGGAGCACTGAGCAACACCACCACCAAGGACGCAGCCACCACGTCGATCACGAAGCCCGACCCGAAGACCGAGAAGCCCGACCCGAAGACCAAGTACTCAGCGAAGGACTGGGCAGGGTTCGAAAAGCTCACCGAAGAGGAACTGCTCACCAAACCCCTCGACCTCATTCGCGGATACGCCGCCAATGAGGTGCGCATCGCAGGTGCCTCCAAGATCCCCGGCGGCAAACGTGCCCTCGTCGCACGTATCATGGACGTGCGAGGAACCAACGAGTAATACGAGTGACATGAACAAACCCACCAAGAGCTTCAAGCTGGGCGACGCCGCCCCACAACTGCAAGCCCTCCGGGACCGTCTCGCAGAACAAGAGCGTTCCACCCACCGAGGCGGTCCCACCAAAGCCACACCCATCAAGGTCGTCCCACCAGGGGACTACACCAAGGTGGAAGACGCAATGCTCGCGGACCATGAAGCCCAAGCGGTCAGGGAAGCAGAGGAAGAGGCCCAACACCCACCCATTCCCGAACCCATTCCCGAACCCTACCACGGACCCGAAGTGACCAGGGTGACCCGCAAGGAACCCTCATGAGGCTGCCCCGAAGCTTCGGGGCAGCGGTCTTTCGATTGCAACCCGATGATGAAGAACCCACTTCCGCCACCCTGAACCGCTACACAACCAAAGAGCGACTCATCACCGAATTGACCCCAGGAGAACGACTCCTGTTCACCCCGCCGACGAATCTGATCGAGACTACTGGGTGTGCAGCGGGTCAGGCAACAGAGAAGCCCTAAGCAGACTCGTCCTGACAAGCTAGACGACCACCTAAGCGAAACAAAGCCTGAGCAATCTCCGATTGCTCAGATGAAACCACCGCCTTGCCATCAAAGACCCACACGAAGTCCGTGTCACAGTCCTCACTGTAACCGTGCAAGTGGTGCAGGCGTAAAGACTCCGCGTCCCTGAAAAGAAAGACACCCTCACCATCAGGGTCCACCTCCCGATATAAACCCGGCCACACCTGCTGAAGAGCCACCACTACCAGAACGTCCGTGACATCATCCGGTAGAAGAATACCCACACCACCTACATCCAAAACGCTCCCCACCTGCCAAAGAACCCAGTTCAGAATACCCGACCAGAGAGTAAACAACCCAAACAAGGAACCAACACGATGTCCCTCCACAAACTTGCCAAACGCATCTACCTCCTCACCAGACGAGACACCTGGCTGGGCGGCAAGGTCTGCACCGATTGGGATGACCACCGAAAACACGAACACGCGAAATCACAAGGCTGGCCCAAAGACCTGGAATGGCCAGGGTGGTCGAGCGAAGTGACCTGGACACTCAGCCCCGAAGTGCAACTAGGAGAGCACAAACTCCGCGTGTGCATCTCAAGCGGTAACAAGATACCAGGACACCGGGTTCGGGTCTTTGCCGATGGAGAAGTGAAGTACCCAGGAGGTGACTACCAACGGGGAGACTGGTGGTTCTGGTGGTCAACTAAAATTGCACGGCAAGAATGCACGGCAAGAACGGCAAGACGGAGGTAAGACCGGACCCGTCGAACGACGAGACCTCCTCATCCAGGAAGCAGACCAACAACTCAAAGGTGTCCTCAAAGCCCCCATCGATAACAACCTCCTGGAGGCACAAAAGGAAGTAGAGGCCATCCTCAAAGAGGAACAGGTAAAAAACGCATGAGCTATCAGGTCAGACCCTACACCGGACCACTACAACCCATGCCACAAACCCACACACCAAACACACACGGCAAAAGCCCAAGACCACTCTTCCTGACACCAGAGGCTACCGCACTCCTGGCAAATATCCTCAACCAACGAGCACAACAAGCCAAACTGGTCTACCTGATCCTCTGGCAAGGCAAAAACCGAATCCCCACAAACGCCAAGATCGGGGCCTGGACCATCCACACAACACAACACGGACAAGTCACCGCCAAACTCCAAGGCTCTACCAATCTAACCCAGATCGGCACCTACGCCCGAATACAAGACCAACAAGGCCCCAACCACGACTTCAACGAGATGCTCGTCTACCTCGACCCCATGATCACCCCATGAACATCTACCTCAAAGTCAGCAAGACCAACACACTCAGGGAAAGACTCCTGGGACGAACCTACGGACCCATCAAACTTGACAGCCCGAACCTCCCCATCGGAACCAGCTTCACACGCTACTCCGACGCAGGAGTGCCACTACAACTCACCATCAACGGACCACCCATCATCGCAATACAAGGAGCAAGAAGAGACCCACCCACAGGCAGCTCACACCACACCCTGGAAGACTACGAGGACGGCGACACACTCAAAATCATCACCGTCACCTTCCCAGTCACCGCTGAGACTCGACCCTAGTTGGCCTATCAAGAACCACAAGGGTGAAGAACTACACACCACCCAAGCTCTATGAACGAACACACCCCGACGGGGCCTCCATCTTCGTTCATATCAAGCTACCCAAAGGCGTGACAGCCATCATCGGACCCTTCTTCTATACCTCCTCCGATGACCCACAAGAGCTGCCAGACCCACTCCCAGACTGCTTCGACGATACAGAAACCATACTCACTACCATCGACCTCAACTGGGCCATCCGAGGAACAGCAGCAGGCTTCCCACCCGCCAACAGCGATATCATCACCATCGACCAACTACACCTGCCACTCACACTCAAAGGAGCCACCATCGTCGACGACTGGCACCAGGAAGAACCCAACGAAGGATGGACAGCACTCGCTAAAGCAGACCCCAAACTACTACCACTACACATGGCACACACACTCCGACACCTACACGATCCCACCCAGAACTAGATCCCACGACCAGTCCACGAAAACCCAAACCACCACACCCAACCAATAAAACAACCACACGGTTCCAACCCACCTGGACCAAACCCTTCTCCCCTCCCCCATGGGGACATGCAGGGATCCCCAATTGTAAAAGAGCCGCTTGCAGAGGTTTACTGTAAAAAGAGCCGCTTTTTGCTTGGGGGCATGCAGGAGGTTTACTGTAAAAAGAGCCGCTTTTTGCTTGCAGGTTCAATTCGTCAAAAACGGGTAGCCCTCATCGATGAGAGGGTTTTTCAAGCGGTATGGGTGTAGACCGCTGACCTCCATCACCCCCCCTAGCTCTCCCCTATTCTTCGACACAACCCAACCACGAATGGGTTTCTTCACCCATCCACCCATGACCCCGGAGAAACCTCACCCCCCGATGGAAGGGTGAGGTAACATTTAACCCCAGGGTGAACACCACACCACCTACCGTCCTACACGGAAGAGTGCTGGAATTTACCAGCACTTGCCCCACCCACCAGGTTTCTCCGCCCTTCCATCCATGACCCCGGAGAAAGGATGGTGGAGCCTCATCACCACCAGGTGGAGTAGCTCCACCACCCTGGTTGAGCAAAACACCGCTTGAGCACGGGAGAGTTCAATCAAGGTGAGTGACCTCACTCACCACTCACCACTCACCGGGAGGGTTGGGGTGAGGAG